>CAMFKX010000178.1 GCA_945957375.1 uncultured Roseiarcus sp. | reverse complement strand
GCCCGGCGCTGCGGGCGGGCGCGCCCGGGCGTCCCAAAGCGGGACGCGTCGCCTCCCGCAGCGGTAACCCGCCCGCAACCTTAAGCGTCGATAACCAAACCGGTCCCTTTGCGCGCGTCCGGATCGGCCGGCCGCGTCCTCGCCCCGGATGAAGCGCATGGAATGCGTATGCGTCGCTCGCACGTAGGATGGGCCGCCTCGACGGTGGCGCCCTGGTGTCTGGCCGTCGGCGTGCTCCTGTCGATCACCGCCGAGGCGGAGCAGGAGCGCGCGCCCGAGGCGACCGTCTTCGGCCGCTCGGGCCTGGTCGAGGCCGACAGTCCGATGCGCCGCACGCTCGCCGCGGCGCAGCGCTACCAGGCGGTCGGCGTCGACGGGACGCCGATCCCGCTGATCCAGAGCCGCTTCGTCATCGGCGACCCGGGCGAAGACGCCCCCGACGAGATCGAGCCCAACCGCTCGCTCAAGTCCGGAGCCGCGTCCTTTCCCGACGTCGACCGCCGCAGCAAGGGCGACCCGTTCATCGGGCTCCGGCCCGGCTTCGACGCGCGGCGCCGCAACGGCCCCGCGACCATCGAGTCGCTCGCCCGGCAGGCCGACGGGCTGCGCCCGGAGTTCGATCCGAACCACACCATGAGCCCGGGCGGCCCCGAAGCGCCGGTCGGCACGCCCGCCTCGGCGACGCTGCGCGACGGCGGCACGCCGGCGGTTCCGCTCGCCTTCGCCCTCAACGCCCGTTCGCCGAGCCCCACCGACGGCGTGGTGGTCGAGGTCCGCGCGGATAACGGTCCGGCGGAGACGACCATCGCCGAACGGTCGCTGCTCGGCGGCGGCAAGCCGAACTACGCCGCGCTGATCGATCCCAAGGACAGCGCCCGCGAGATGCGCTGCCTCGCCGAGGCGGTCTATTTCGAATCGCGCTCCGAGCCCGAGGCCGGTCAGGCCGCGGTCGCGCAGGTGGTGCTCAACCGGGTGCGCTCGGGCATCTATCCGACCACGGTCTGCGGCGTCGTCTACCAGGACCGCAACCGCCCGTTCGCCTGCCAGTTCTCGTTCGCCTGCGAGGGCAAGTCGCTGCGAATCGAGGAGCCGGGGCCATGGGCGGTCGCGACCCGGATCGCGCAGGAGGTGGTCGCGGGGCGGAGCTACAACGCCACCGTCGCCGAGGCGGTCAACTATCACGCGACCTATGTCGCGCCGTTCTGGGTCGGCTATCTCAAGCGCGTCGACCACATCGGCCTGCATGTCTTCTACGCCATGCGCGACGGGGTGAACTGGGCGCCCGGCGCGCTCAATGGCCACGGCGACCGCCCTTGAGCCAATTGATTGGACGCACATCCTCCGGCTAAGACGATCCGTCAGCCGGAGGGTTCATGCCGCTTCTCTTTTCCTATGGCACGCTGCAGCAGGAGGGCGTGCAGACGGCGACCTTCGGACGCCGGCTCGACGGCAAGCCGGACGCTCTCGTCGGCTACGCGCGCGAGACGATCGCGATCGACGACGCGGCCGTCGTCGCGACCAGCGGCAGCGCCCGCCATCCGATCGTGGTCCATACCGGCTGGAGCGAGGACCGGGTCCCAGGAACGGTGTTCGAGATCAGCGACGAGGACCTCGATCGCGCCGACGCCTATGAGGTCGCGGCCTATCGGCGGGTGCTCGCGCCGCTGGCCTCCGGCCTCAAGGCCTGGGTCTATGTCGACGCCCGGCGCGGGCCGCCGGAGGGGGAGAGCTGATGCCCCCTGTGGCGCCGGAATCGGCGGTAGGCGGCGCCGGCGGGCGCGAGCGGGACTGGGCGGCCGACGCGATTCAGGCGATCGAGGCGGATTTCGCCCGCTCCGCCGACACCCACCTCGTCAAGCTCGACTTGCCGGGCCTCGCGGCGGCGGGGGTCGACCTCTACCTCAAGGACGAATCGACCCATCCATCGGGCAGTCTCAAGCACAGGCTGGCGCGTTCGCTGTTCCTCTATGGCCTGTGCAACGGCTGGATCAGGCCGGGCCGGCCGGTGGTCGAATGTTCCTCGGGCTCCACCGCGATCTCGGAGGCCTATTTCGCCCGGCTCATCGGCCTGCCGTTCGTCGCCGTCGCGCCGCTCGGCACCGCCCGGCCGAAGCTCGACGCCATCCGTTTCCATGGCGGCGAGGTCCGCCTCGCGCCGGCGGCGGCGATCACCGACGAGGCGCGGCGAATCGCCGACTCGACCGGCGGGCATTTCATGGACCAGTTCACCTACGCCGAGCGGGCGACCGACTGGCGCGGCAACAACAACATCGCCGACAGCCTGTTTTCGCAGATGCGGCTCGAGCGCCATCCCCGTCCCGCCTGGGTGGTGGTGAGCGCAGGCACCGGCGGCACCTCCTCGACCATCGGGCGGCATATCCGCTACCGCCAGCGCGGGCCGCAGCCGACGCGGCTTTGCGTCGTCGATCCCGAGCGGTCGGCGTTCTTCGAGGCGTTCCGCTCGGGCGACTTCACCCTCCGCATCGAGGCCGCATCCCGGATCGAGGGGATCGGGCGCCCGCGCGTCGAGGCGTCCTTTCTCCCGGACGTGGTCGACCGCATGATGCGCGTGCCCGACGCCGCCTCGATCGCGACCATCCACTGGCTCGAGACCGTGATCGGGCGCAAGTGCGGCGGGTCGACCGGGACCAACCTCTACGGCGCCCTCGCGATCGCCGAGGAAATGGTCGCGGCCGGCGCGACCGGCGCGATCGTCACGATGATCTGCGACCCGGGCGAACGTTACCTCGGGACCTACTACGACGCAGGCTGGATTGAGAGCGAGGGCCTCGACCCGCTCCCGCACCGGCAGTGGTTGGACGGCTTTCTCGCGCCGGGGCGGGCCGCTGCGCGTCTCGGCTAGAGCACGCTCTCGGCGCTCTCCCAGTCGAGTCCGTGCGCCTCCGCGACGGGGGCGCAGGTCAGCTTGCCCGCGCACACGTTGAGGCCGGCGCGCAGGTGCGGATCGTCGCTCAGCGCTGTCCGCCAGCCCTTGTCGGCCAGCGCCAGCGTGAAGGGCAGGGTGGCGTGGTTGAGCGCGAAGGTCGAGGTGCGCGCGACCGCGCCGGGCATGTTGGCGACGCAATAATGCACCACGCCGTCGACGACATAGGTCGGGTTCGAGTGGGTGGTCGGCTTCGAGGTTTCGCAGCAGCCGCCCTGGTCGATGGCTATGTCGACGATGACCGCGCCGGGCCGCATCGTGGCGAGCATCGCCCGGGTGACCAGCTTGGGCGCGGCCGCGCCGGGCAGCAGCACCGCGCCGATCACCAGATCGGCCTCGCGCACGAGTTCGGCGATCGCCGAGCGGGTCGAATAGACGGTCCGCAGCGCCGAGCCGAACTGGGCGGAAAGCCGCCGCAGCGCCTCGTGCGAGCGGTCGACCACCGTCACGCTCGCGCCCATGCCGACCGCGATGGTGGCGGCGTGGGTCCCCGAGACGCCGCCGCCGAGCACCACGACGTCGGCCGCGGCGACGCCCGGAACGCCGCCGAGCAGCACGCCCCGGCCGCCCTGCGCCTTTTCCAGCGCATGCGCGCCGACCTGGGGCGCGAGACGCCCCGCGACTTCGGACATCGGGGTGAGCAGCGGCAGGCCGCCGCGCGCGTCCGTCACCGTCTCGTAGGCGACGCAGACCGCGCCCGAGGCGATCAGGTCGAGGGTCTGGGGAAGGTCCGGCGCGAGGTGCAGATAGGTGAACAGGATCTGGCCGGGGCGCAGGCGCTTGCGCTCCTCGGCGAGCGGCTCCTTGACCTTCACCACCATGTCGGCGTGGGCGAAGATCTCCTCGGCCGAGTCGACCAGCGTGGCGCCGGCGCGGGCGTATTCGGCGTCCGCCAGGCCGGAGCCGACGCCGGCGCCGACCTCGACGATCGCCTCGTGGCCGTGATGCACGAGTTCGGCGACCGCGGCGGGCGTCATGCCGACGCGGAATTCGTTGTCCTTGATCTCTCTGGGAACGCCGACGAGCATGGCGGAAAAGCCTCCTGATCCTGTTCGGCGATCATGGCGCCGCGGCCGCGCAAGGTCTCGCCGAATTTCGCCTGTTCCTCGGCCGGCCTTCGCATAAGATTGCGGCCTTTCGCCGAACTTGCGAGGATTCGTGCGCGCCGAGGACCTGGACGATTTCGACCGCGCGATCCTGCGCGCGCTGATGCGGGACGGGCGGATGACCAACGCCGAGCTCGCCGAGCGGGTGCATCTGTCGCCGTCGGCCTGCCTCAGGCGGGTGCGGGCGCTCGAGGAATGCGGCGTAATCTCCGGCTACGTCATGATTCTCGACGCCGCCAGGGCCGGTCTGTCCGGCTCCGCCTTCGTCTTCGTCACGCTGGAGCAGCAGGGCCGCGCCATGCTCGACGCCTTCGAGCGCGAAGCGTTGCGGCGCCCCGAGATCACCGAGTGCCATCTGCTCGCCGGCCAGGCCGACTATCTGCTCCGGGTCGTTTTCCGCGATTCGCGCGACTTCGAGCGCATCCACACCGACATCCTGACCCAGATGCCGGGCGTCTCGCGGGTGCAGTCGACCTTGCCGCTCAGGACCGTCAAGGCGACCACCGATCTGCCGATCTGACGGCGGGCTTTTGCTCGGCCGGCCGAGTCTGCTAAGGACCCGTCTCCGGTCGGCAGGACCAACGGTTTTGGGGGGATGTATGAATTCGATCGCTCGCTTCGCAGGAACCACCGCAGTCGCTGCGGCGATCGCGACGGCCGGTTCGGCCGCCTTCGCCGGGACGCTCGACAAGATCCGGACCGACAAGACCGTGCGCCTCGCCGTACGCGCCGACGCGCCGCCCTTCTCCTACAAGGACGCATCCGGCGAGCCGGCCGGGTTCATGGTCGATCTTTGCCGCGTGGTGGCGACCGGCCTCGCGGCCCAGCTCAATCTCAATGAACTGAAGGTCGACTTCGTCCCGGTGACGGCGGAAAACCGCTTCGACGCGATCGAGACCGGCAAGGCCGACCTCCTGTGCGAGCCGACCACCGCGACGCTGGCGCGGCGCGAGAAGGTCGATTTCTCGGTGCCGACCTTCGTCGACGGGGCGAGCCTGCTGGTCAAGGGCGACGGCCCCGGCAGCCTCGGCGCGCTCGCGGGCAAGAAGGTCGGCGTGCTCGCCGGCACCACCACCGAGCAGGGTCTGCGCGACACCCTCGCCAACGCCAAGATCAACGCCGAGATCGTCCCGGCGAAGTCGCACGAGGACGGGATGAAGCAGCTCGAGGACGGCGCGGTCGCAGCCTATTTCGCCGACCGCGGCATCCTCGCCTACCTCGCCTCGAAGGCGCCGGACCCCTCGCAGCTCCGGCTCGCCAACGACTACCTGTCGCTCGAGCCCTACGCGCTCGCGCTGCCGCACGGCGACGAGGATTTCCGGCTCGCGGTCGACCGGGCGCTCAGCCACATCTACCGGTCGGGCGGGATCGCGGCGGTGTTCGCCAAGACCTTCGGCCCGATGCAGCCGAGCGACACGATCAAGACGCTCTATCTCGTCTCCGCCCTGCCGGACTGACGCGTCGCGCCCTGAGGATCAACACCTTGACCGAAGCCGCACCGGCCTTGCCCGACGTCGCCGCGATGCCGTTCGAAGCCGCGCTCGCCGAACTCGAGACGATCGTCGATCGCCTCGAGAAGGGCGCCGTCTCGCTCGACGACTCGATCACCCTGTACGAACGCGGCGAAGCGCTGAAGGCGCGCTGCGACGAGCTGCTGCGCAACGCCGAGATGCGGATCGAGAAGATCACCCTCTCGGCCGACGGCAAGCCGAAGGGACTCGCGCCGCTCGACGGCGCTTAAAGCGGGATCGCTCGCGTCAGCCGCCGAGGCGGGTGCGGATCGTCTGGCCGCCGCGGTTGATGGCGAGGTCCCACCAGCGGCTGCGCTCGGCGCTGGCCCGCTCGAGGTCGCGGGTCGTGGCGATGTCATTGCCGTTGACCGCGACCACGACGTCGCCCTTCTGCAGGCCGACCTGAGCCGCGGCCGAGTTTTCGGCGACCGAGGCGACCACCACGCCCTTGCGGTCGGCGTCGAGGGACAATTCCTCCGCCACCGCCGGCGACAGGTTCATCACCAGCGCGCCGGCGAACGGCGAGCGGCCTTTGATGGTCAGGGCGTCGCGCGCCGGGATTTCCGGCGCCGAGGCGAGCTTCAGCGTCAGGTCGACCGGCTTGCCGTCGCGCAGCGCCGCGATCTTGGCCGCGCCGCCGAGCGGCTTGACGCCGAGCCGGAAGCCGACGCTCGCCGCGTCGGCCACGGTCTGGCCGTCGATCGCGGCGATCACGTCGCCGCGCTTGAGCCCCGCCTGGGCGGCGGGCCCGCGCTCGGTCACCTCGACCACCAGCGCGCCGGTCGGCCGGTCGAGGCCGAGCGTCTCGGCGAGGTCCTTGCTGAGGTCCTGCAGGGTTGCGCCCAGCCACGGCCGCTTGACCGAATCGCCGCCCTGCAGCGCCGCCGTCACCACGCCCTTGACCATGTTGACCGGAATGGCGAAGCCGAGCCCCATGCTGCCGCCGGAGCGCGAGAATATCATCGAGTTGATGCCGACCAGCCGGCCGTCGAGGTCGACCAGCGCGCCGCCGGAATTGCCGGGGTTGATCGCGGCGTCGGTCTGGATGAAGAAGCCGTAGTCGCTCGCGCCGATCTGGGTGCGCGCCAGCGCCGACACGATGCCCTGCGTGACCGTCTGGCCGACGCCGAACGGGTCGCCGATGGCGATGACGAAGTCGCCGACCTCGAGTCCATCGGAATCGCCCATCTCCAGCGTCGGGAAGTCGTTCCCCCCCTTGAGGCGCAGGACGGCGAGGTCGGTGCGCGGGTCGCGCAGCACGATCGCGGCCTCGAACTCGCGCCGGTCGGACAGGGCGACCTTCACCTCGGTGGCGTTTTCGACCACGTGATAATTGGTGACAACGAGCCCCGAGCGGTCGACCAGCACGCCCGAGCCCAGCGCCTTCTGCACCCGATCGCCCTCGCCTCCGCCGCCGCCGAAGAAGCGCTGGAAGATCGGATCGTCGAACAGCGGGTTCCGCGGCATGCGCTCGACATGCGAGACATAGACGTTGACCACCGCGGGCGCGGCCTTCTTCACCACCGGCGCCAGCGACATACGAACCTGCGCCGGGGACTGCGGCGGAACTTTCGCCGTGTCGGCGAAGGCGGGCGCGACCGACAGCGCGATCAGGGCGGCGAGCACGAAGCGAATCAAGTGTCGGGTTCTCCGGGGCGAAAGCGCGGCTGATATAGGCGGCCGGTCCGCCGCTGCAAAGTCCGCCAGCTCGGCGTCCGCGGTCTGTAGGCGGGGTCGACGACCCCGCCGGCGCGCAACGACCCCGCCGGCGCGCTCAACAACCCCGCTGGCGCGCTCAACGAGCGCGCCTACAGGCGCTCAGAAGCGCACGCGCCCGCTCATCACGCGCAGCAGCCAGAACCCGTAGAGCGCGAGCGGGGTTAGCAGGCTCAGCGCCACGATCTGGGTCAGGGTCCAGTCCGCGCCGAGATCGACGGACAGGCCCTCCGGGCGCGCCGCGTGCTCGCCGCTGTGGCGGTCGCTGACCCACTCGTCCGTGCGCGCCTCGATCACCTTCGGCGGCCGGGCGCGGCCCGAGCCTTCGGGGACGGAGAACGGAACCGATTTCCTGCTCACGCGGCTTTCCTCTTCGGCGCGGCGAGGATCTCGTTCGCCAGCGCCTCGACTTCACGCGCCGCCTCGCTCGACGGGGCGGCTTCGACGACTGACAGGCCCCTGGCGACGCTCTCGGCGTAGATGACGCGCTGATGCAGCGCCGCGGCGAGCACCGGCACGTCCTCGAACTGGGAGAGCGCGTCGGCGGCGTCGCGGCCGATCGCGGTGCGGGCGATGCGGCGGTTGATGACGAAGGCGGCGCGGAGCGTCTCCTTCATCACCTGGGCCTCGCGGATCAGCGCGACCGTATCGGCCGCGGCCCACACATCGTAGGGCGAAGGCTGGACCGGGATCAGCACGTAGTCGCTCGCCAGGATCGCCGAGCGGCCGAGATCGTTGACCCGCGGCGCGCCGTCGATGATGACGACGTCGTAATCCTTGGCGATGCGCGGCAGGTCGCGGTGCAGGGTCGGCTTGGCCATGCCGACGATCGAGAACGGCGGCTCGGCCTCGCGCGTGCTCGACCAGGCCATGGCGGAGCCCTGCGGGTCGGCGTCGACGAGGAGCACGCGCCGGCCGGCCCGGGCGAAAGTCGCGGCCAGGTTGACGGCGACGGTCGTCTTGCCGACCCCGCCTTTCTGATTGAGAACGCCGACAATCATCGTGACGCGTTCCTTAGCGGCCGGAGGCCGTCGAATCGAGGGCTATGTTGCGGTGCAACAAAGCATTGCACAATGGAAGGGCGCAGGCAAGCGCGAACCTCCGCGCCAAGACCCCGCGGTCAGGCGTGGATGGCGTCGAGCTCCGGCAGCATGACGACGCTTTCCTGCTCGTTGGGGTCGGTTCGGGCGACGACGGCGACCGCCGGTTCGGTCGGGCTGAGGTTGTAGGGCAGGTGGGGCGTGTCGGCCGGCACGTAGACGAAGTCGCCGGCGCGGGTGACCATGTGATGTTCGAGCCGGTCCCCGTACCACATGCCGACCTCGCCGCTGAGCACGTGGATCGCCGTTTCGTGATGCTGGTGCTTGTGCGCCTTGGCCCGGGCGCCCGGAGGCACGGTCAGGAGCTGCATGTGAATGCCGCTCGCGCCGACCGTCTCGGCCGAGATCGCCGGGGCGTAGGTGAAACCTTGCCGGCCCTGGATCGACTCGCCGGCGCGCAGCCTGGCGCAGGCGGGGCGGGGGGCTTCGTCGCTCGTCATCAGGGCTCCTCCCGCTGGACCTCAGGAAACGAAGCGCGCGGCATGGGCCGGCGGCAGCGTATGGCTGATCTCCAGCCAATGGTCGCCCTGGTCTTCGCTGACATAGAGCCCGCCGGTCGTGGTGGCGAAGGCGAGGCGGTCGCCGCTGTCGTCGACCGCGAGGCCATGGCGGTAGACGAGGTCGTAGGCGTGGATCTGCGGCAGGCCGTCGCGCAGGATCTCGAACGTTCGTCCCGCGTCCCGGGTGCGGGTGACGACGAGCTTGCCGTCGACCGGGATGCGGCGCTCGTCCTTGATCGCCGGCGCGAACCAGGCCGTGTCCGGCTCGCGCGGGTGGACCGCGACGGCGAAGCCGAACGACGAGGGCGCGACGCCTTCGATCTCGGTCCAGCTCGCCGAGCCGTCGTCGCTGCGGAAAATCCCGTTGTGGTGCTGGACCCACAGCCGGTCGGGCGCGCTCGGGCTCTGCACGAGGCGGTGGGGATCCTGGGTGTTCGGGTCGCGGCCCATCTCGGGCGGCAGATAGGCGGCAAACATCCCGTCGGCGCGGCAGGCCCAGGTCTCGCCGCCGTCGCGCGTCTCCCAGACGCCGCCGCAGGAGATGGCGATGCGCACGACGCGGCTGTCGCGCGGATCGACGCAGATCGAGTGGATCGCCGGCCAGTCGGTCCCGCCGCCCATCCACTGCTGGCGCTTGGGGTCGTCCCACAGCGGGCGCACCAGCGCCCAGCTCTCGCCGTGGTCCCGCGAGCGGAACAGCCCGCCGGGAATCGTCCCGCACCACAGGCCGCCGTCCTCGTCCGGTCCGCCGGTCTCGAGCGCGAAGACGTCGAGGAGCGAATAGGGGATATCCTTGCCCCAGCCGTCGCGGTCGATGACGCCCTCGGGTTTCGGCGGGTAGGCGGGCGCCGCGATCTCCCGCCATTCGCCCCGCGAGCGCCGGTGCAGCTTGACCCCGAAATGGCCGTGGTTCAGCACCGCATAATCATGGCCGCTGCGCGGATCGTTCAAGGCGAGCGTGACGTTGTCGCCGAGGAAGTCGGCCTTGGCGATCCCCCAGCCGCCTCGCGCGCGCTCGATCCAGAACAGACCCTTGCGCGTCGAGACGACAAGTCGATCGCTCATGGCTAGCCTCCCGAAAGAGCCTGCAGAACATAGATGGCGCTGGTCGGCGCG
The DNA here is from genome assembly GCA_945957375.1 of uncultured Roseiarcus sp. Classification (GTDB taxonomy): domain Bacteria; phylum Pseudomonadota; class Alphaproteobacteria; order Rhizobiales; family Beijerinckiaceae; genus Roseiarcus. Next base: position 1,538 of record CAMFKX010000178.1, on the reverse strand, counting down.
ATCGGGTCGCTCAAATGGACGCGGTCGCGCAACGGTCTGCCGTCGACGACCACGGCCATATGGCGGCGCAAGGCCGACTGGTCGTCGAGCACGTAGCCACGCAACCGTTCGTTGCCGCGAAACACCGCCTCCAGCGCCTCGCGCACCGTGCCGCCGTCCGCTTCCGCGGGCGGACAGTCGATGTGCCGCTTGAGATTGGCCGTGAATACGACGCGCGCCATGGCGGAAGCTTCCGCCGGTCGCCCGCCTCCGTCAAGGCCCGGGAACACCGGCGAATCCGCGGGATTTCCGGCGTCAAGGCGGGCGGAACCCGTGCGACGCCTCGAAGGCGTCGCGCCAGCGCGCCCGCAACTCGGCGGCGCGCAGGCCGTGGCGCTCGTCGAGGAACTCCGCCGCGACCACCCGGTCGGTGCGGAAGTGGCGGAAATCGCAGCGCAATTCGCACCACGCCGCGATCAGGCGCACGGTCTCGGCGTAGCCCACCACGGTTGGCCAGATGGTGCGCTCGCTTTCGCGCGCCTGGTCGTCGCGATAGCGGATGCGAATCTTCCGCCCGCCGCGAATCCATTGGCGGACCCTGGCGACGTCGAGGCCGTCCGTGGCCTTCGCCCGGACCGGCGGCGCGCCGACTGTCGGCTCGACGAGGAACGGACGAAGCCGCTCGGGCGAGGCCGCCGCGATCTTGGCGACCAGGTCGCGCGCGGCGGCGGCCAGCGCGGCGTCGCCGGCGCTCGCCACCCATTGCGCGCCGAGCGCCGCCGCCTCCAGCTCGTCGTCGGTCAGCATGAGGGGCGGCATGTCGAAGCCGCGCTCGAGCACGTAGCCGACCCCGGCCTCGCCGCGGATCGGCACGCGGCGGCCGATGAGATCGGCGATGTCGCGGTAGACCGAGCGCTCGGAGACCTCGAGCTCCTCGGCGAGCGTGCGAGCCGTCGCCGGAGCGCCCGACCGGCGCAGGATCTGGATGATGTGAAAGAGGCGGTCGGCGCGGCGCATCGCCTGCTCCTGACAGGACGCTGTCAGGAGCCCCCTTCTACAAGCGGAGGACTCACGCGCACAGAAAGGACCACGCTCATGCGCCTCGCCTCGGTTCGGATCGTCACCGACGACGTCAAACGCCTAGTCGATTTCTACCAGGCCGTCACCCGTATCGCGCCGACCGTGTATTCGGAGGATTTCGCCGAGTTCGTGGCCCCCGCCTGCCGGCTGGCGATCGGCAGCGCGCGCGCCGTGGCGCGATTCCAGGCGGGCGCGGCCCGCGGCGGCGCCAACGCGAGCGTGATCATCGAGTTCCGGGCCGACGACGTCGATGCGGAATACCAGCGGCTCCAGGGGGTAATCGGCGAGGTGGTCCAGGCGCCGACGACGATGCCGTGGGGGAACCGCTCGCTGCTGTTCCGCGACCCGGACGGCAATCTCGTCAACGTCTTCGCCCCGGCCACCGCGGAGGCGGCGGAGCGATTTGGCGACGGCGCGCCGGCCGCGTCCTGACCGTCGCGCCGCGCGCCGAAGCGCTCAGCGCAGCTTCATCAGGCAGC
>CAMFKX010000177.1 GCA_945957375.1 uncultured Roseiarcus sp. | reverse complement strand
ATCGGTCTGCGCGACTGGGCCCATATCGGTCAGGAATCATGACCGATGGTATTAGGATCGAGTTCTGATTGCGGTTCGCGCCTGCGTGAATGGGGACGTATCGACGACTAGGCCTCGCGCCTCTCGCTTCGCCCTCGCGAGGAGCCCGAAGGGCGACGCGGCGATCCTGGGGCCGCTGACGCCGATCAGCGTCGCGCTCGGAACGATTGGTGTCCTGCGACTCCTGGAAGGCCGCGTCGCTTCGCGCCTCGCGATGACGCGGCCCCGTCGGAGGGGGCGGCTTGGCCGTTCCGGAGTTGCACAATGGAGGCGTCAAGGCCTTGAAAAGACTTCTCCGCGTGACAATACGTGCAAGGACGGACGCCGCGTCGGAAGCCCATGCCGCTTGGCGCCGGCCGGCTGGAAGAACGCGCGCGCGGCGGCCGACGGCGCCTCGGTTGCGCAAGGCCTTGAAACGGTTCCCTTCAGCCGAACCTCGTCCTCGCCCGGCGCCCGCGGCGTCATCGTGGCGACTCCTTCGCGAACGGTTCGCCGGCGGGCGGAATCCCGTGGACAGACGGGCGAAATCCGTCGGGCGTAGCGTTGACTTCGTCCGCCGTTGCAGCCTTGATCGATCGTCGCCCGCCTGACAAATGCGAGCGATGAGGAGATGACGATGATCGACACGACGCACCGCATCATGTCGGTGGACAAGAAGATGCGCGCGCTCGCCGATCCGGTCGGCCGGCTGCTCACCGACGTGTTCCACCTGCTCGGCCTGTTCGCCATCGGCGGGGCCACGGTGTGGGCCGCGGCCGGGGCCTTCTACGAGATGATGCACAAGGGCGCGCCCTCGATCGAGGACCTGCTGCTGCTGTTTATCTATCTCGAGATCGGCTCGATGGTCGGCATCTATTTCCGCACCAACCACATGCCGGTACGCTTCCTGCTCTATGTCGGCATCACCGCGCTGACCCGGCACATGATCGGCTTCGTCCAGGAAAAGACCGGGGCCGATATGGAAGTGCTGGTCCTCGCGGGCGCGACCCTGATTCTTGCGTTCGCGGTGCTCGTGATCCGCTTCACCTCCAACCGCTATCCGAGCCCGACCTACGGCGAATCGGGCGCGAGCGGCGTGCGGGTGGACTGACGGAGGGACTATGGCGTTCGACACCATCATCCGCAACGCGACGCTGCCTGACGGGCGCAAGGGCCAGGACGTCGGCGTCTCCGGCGGCCGCATCGTCGCGATCGGAGCCCGGCTCGACGCCGAGGCCGGCGAAACGATCGAGGCGCAGGGCCATCTGCTGGCGCCGCCGTTCGTCGATTGCCATTTCCACATGGACGCGACCCTGTCGCTCGGCCAGCCGCGCCTCAACGTTTCCGGCACGCTGCTCGAAGGGATAGCCCTCTGGGGCGAACTCAAGCCGCATCTCACCCACGAGGCGGTGGCCGAGCGGGCGTTGCGCTACTGCGACCTCGCGGTGTCGCAGGGCCTGCTCGCGGTGCGCAGCCACGTCGACGTCTGCGACGACCGCCTGCTCGCGGTCGAGGCGCTGCTGGAGGTGAAGAAGCGGGTCAAGCCCTACCTCGACCTGCAGCTCGTCGCCTTCCCGCAGGACGGCTATCTGCGCTCGCCGACTGCGGCGCGCAATCTCGAGCGGGCGCTCGACCTCGGCGTCGACGTGGTCGGCGGCATTCCGCATTTCGAGCGCACGATGGCCGACGGGGCGGCTGCGGTGACGGCGCTGTGCGAGATCGCGGCGGCGCGCGGCCTCATGGTCGACCTCCACTGCGACGAGAGCGACGACCCGCTGTCGCGTCACGTCGAGACGCTGGCGGCGGAAGCGCATCGGCTGGGCCTCGGGTCCAGGGCGACCGGGTCGCACCTCACCTCGATGCATTCGATGGACAATTACTACGTCTCGAAGCTTCTGCCCCTGATCGCCGAAAGCGGGATCAACGCGATCGCCAATCCGCTGATCAACCTGACGCTTCAGGGACGGCACGACACCTATCCGCGCCGCCGCGGCATGACCCGGGTCGCCGAGTTGCGCGCGCATGGCGTGCCGGTCGCCCTCGGGCAGGACTGCGTGATGGACCCGTGGTACGGCCTCGGCCAGGCCGACATGCTCGACGTCGCCCACATGGCGGTGCACGGGGCGCCGATGACCAGCCGCGAAGCCATTCGCTGGACTTTTGACGCGGTGACCGAGGTTCCGGCGCGCATCCTCGGGCTTGAAGGCTACGGCGTCAGGGTCGGCGCGCACGCCGACCTCGTGCTCCTGCAAGCCGCCGACCCGATCGAGGCCGTGCGGCTGCGGGCGACGCGTCTTCTGGTCATGCGTCGCGGCCGGGTCGTCGCGCGCACGCCGGCGCGCGAGACCGCGCTGACGCTCGCAGGGCGACCCTCGAGGCTCGACCCGTCATCCTATGCGCCGGGTTGACGTAAAGAGGCCTCACCAGCCGCTCTCGCCATTCCAGGCCAACGCGCACAGCCCGGCCCCGTCGCGTCCGACGAGCGACCGGATCGCCGAACCTGCGTCGCGCAAGGGCTCGATGCGGTCGTAGCGGAAGCCCCCCAGTCCTGAGGGATGCGATCGGGCGAGATCCAGGCGCAGGTCGAACTCGGCGCGGCTGAACCCCCCTTCGGGGATGCGGCCGTCGCGGCCGAGCTGCGCCACCTCGAAGCGCATGGTCTCGTAACCGAGGCTTGCGACGACCGAGGCCCAGGTCAACCAGAGGACCGACTCGCGGCGCGGCGCCGCCTCGCGGCGGAGTCGTCGCAGGAAGACCTGCATGTCGGCGTCGCTCATCGCCTCCCGCTCCCGCACGAGGTAGGCGAGCGCGGCGAGGGCCGCGGCGCGCGCGAACTCGTCGCCGTCAGCGGATTCGATCGCGCGCCGCAGGGGCTCCGGGTCCCCGTCGTATGTCCGGATGAGGATTCCCGGCAGGGTTTCGGTTACGGCGTCGTCGAGCCAATCCGCGATGCGCGAGTCCTCGGCGATCAACCGGCAGAGAGCCGGATACGCGCGCGTCTCGCCCCGCTCCGCGCAGAGGTGGACCTCGCAGAACAGCTCCGCTGCGGAGATCGCGGGCGCCTCGCCCGCGGCAAACGCCTCCAGTCTCGAGACCGGCGGCGGCGACGGCTCCGCCCGATCGGTCGCCGCCCAGGCGAGGAGCGCGGGCGGCGGATTGTCCTCGTCGTGGAACGTATGGCGCGCGGAGTCCCAGGTGACGATTGAAGTTTCGTCGCTCAACGTTCGCATCCCTCTTGCAGTCGCGGACCGGGTTGCGTCGGTTGTGTCACGGCGGGCTTGCGCGAGAATGGCCGTTCCACGCGAGTGCGGCGCGGGATTCGTCGCCGCCGGACTGCGCACGAAACGCCTCACCCGCGCAGCGCGACGTCGGGCTCTCCGTCAGGCGCTCTCCGCCTCAGGCGGCGAGGCAGCACTTCTTGTATTTCTTCCCGCTGCCGCACGGACACGGGTCGTTCCGACCGACGTCGCGGAAGGGATTGACGTAGGGCGCGTCCAGCGCCGCGTCTTCGTCGAACGGAGCGTCCTCGTCGAACTCGGAATCGTCGCCCTCGGCCCCCCACGACTCGAGCGTTGCGATCGCGTCGTCGAGCGGACGGAGGTTTGCGCCATCAAAGGCCTCGAGCCCGGCCGGGTCGGCCCGAGCCAACGACGCCATCCTGTCGAAGTCGTCGAGGTTGAAGTCCATCGGATCGAGCAGCTCCTCCTTGGTGAGGACGGCGGTCTCGATCTTGAGCTCCTCATAGCCGAGCGCCGCGGCCGTCAGCACCCAGCTCGGCCAGAAATCGAGCTGCTCGTCCGGCTTCCGCCCTCGCCACAGGCGGCGCAGAAACCCGCGCATGGCGTCGTCGTCGAGCGCGCCCTTCGCGCGGACCAGATAGCCGAGCGCCGACAGCGCCGAGCCGCGGGCGAATTCGTCCGCCGAAAGGGTCTCGATCGCCTGGATCAGCGGCTCCGGATCGCCGTCGAAGATCTTGATGAGGATGCCCGGTAGGGTTTCGGCGACGGCGTCGCCGAGGCTGACTGCGAGGTCCGGGTCCGTCGCAATCAGGCGACAGAGCGGCTCGTAGGCGCGCGTCTCGCCCATCTGGCCGCACAGATGGAGGATATAGAAGATCTGCCCGTCCGCCGCCTCCGTGCGATCGCCGCCGGCCACGTAGGCGCGCAGCCTCGCGATCAGGCGCGACGAAGCCGTCTCCCAGTTCTCGATCGCCCAGGTCATCGCCTCGCGCGGGAACTCGTGGCCCGCAAGCGCCCTGAGCGCCAGATCGACGTTCATCATCGCGTCCCTCTCTTTCCGTGCGACGGCGCCGCGCCTCAGGCGCCGGCCTGCCGCGCGAGCGCCGCGGCGCGGATGGCGGACAGCGTCGTCGCCGGCGTGATCGCCTCGGGGTCGATCTTGACGTGGACGATCGAAGGCATGCCGGACGCCAGCGCGCGCTCGAACGCCGGCATGAACTGAGCGGTGTCCTCGACGGTCTCGCCGTGGCCGCCGAAGGCGCGGGCGTAAGCGGCGAAGTCGGGATTGCGCAGGTCGGACGCGATCACCCGGCCGGGGAAAACGCGCTCCTGGTGCATCCGGATCGTGCCGTAGATGCCGTTGTCGATCAGGACGACGACGATCGCCAGCCCGTACTGGACAGCTGTCGCGAACTCTTGGCCATTCATAAGAAAGTCGCCGTCGCCTGCGAAGCAGACGACGGTCTGGCCGGGAAAGACCTGCGCCGCCCCGATCGCCGCCGGCAGGCCGTAGCCCATCGAGCCCGAAGTCGGGCCGAGCTGCTGCTCGATCCGCCGGAAGCGCAGGAAACGGTTGACCCAGATGGTGAAGTTGCCGGCGCCGGTGGCGAAGATCGCCTCGGGAACGCGGCGGCGCAACGCGAACATGATCTCGCTCACCTGGACGCGGCCCGGGTTCGGCGGCGCCTGCTCGCTCCAGGCGAGATAGTCGGCGCGCGCCTGCCGGGTCTCGCCCGACCAGCGGATCGTTGCGGGCGGCTGGAGGCCTTCGAGGGCGGCGCAGAACTCCGGCGAGGTCGCGACGACGCCGAGCGTCGGGTGATAGTTGCGGCCGATCTCCAGCGGATCGGCATGGACATGGACGAGCTTCTGCCGCGGCGAGGGAATGTCGAACAAGCTGTAGCTCTGCGCCGCCGCTTCCGACATGCGCCCGCCGACCAGCAGAACGAGATCGGCGGACTCGATCCGCGCCTTGAGCTTCGGGTTCGCCGAGAGGCCGATCTCGCCGGCGTAATTGTCGCTTTCGCCGTCGAATACGCTCGCGCGGCGGAAGGAGCCCGCAACCGGCATGTCGAAGCGCTCGGCGAACCGGGCGAAGGCGGCGCTCGCCCGCGCCGTCCAGCCCGCTCCGCCGAGAATCGCGATCGGCCGCTCGGCCGCCCACAGCATCTTCTGCAATTCCGCCATCTGCGTCAGCCCCGGCCAGATCGGGACGGCGACCGACTTCGGCGCGTCGGCGACCTCGGCCTTTTCCAGCAACATGTCTTCCGGCAGCGCGATCACGACGGGGCCCGGCCGTCCCTGCATGGCGATGTGAAAGGCGCGCTGGACGACCTCGGGGATCTGCGCCGGGTCCTCGATCTGGGCGACCCATTTGGCGGTCGAGCCGAAGAAGGCCCGGTAGTCCATCTCCTGGAAGGCGCCGCGCCCGAGCATGCCGCGCTCGACCTGGCCGATGAACAGGATCATCGGCGCCGAATCGTGCTCGGCGATGTGGACGCCGTGGGCGGCGTTGGTCGCGCCGGGTCCTCTGGTGACGAAGCAGATCCCGGGACGGCCGGTGAGCCGCCCTTCGGTCAGCGCCATCATTGCGGCGCCGGCCTCCTGCCGGCAGACCGTCACCGCGATCGCCGCGTCGTGCATCGCGTCGAGCGCCGCAAGATAGGATTCGCCCGGGATGCAATAAACCCGCTCAACCCCCTGGGCGACGAGCTGGTCGACGAGAATCTGGCCGCCGGAGCGGGGCGCGGAGCTGGACATGGGCCGATTTGGATCCTGGAGTGAGGTCGGTCAATCTAATAGGCGTCGACCTCCGTCGGGAGCAACCGCGCTTGTGAGCGCGGCGAAGCGTCGCCCGCGACGATCGGGCGCGGGCCGTCGCCTTGCGCTTGGGGGTCCTTTACGGTCATTGTCGGCCCCGCCATGGCCCCACATCTCGACCGCCCCGCCGTCGAAGCCGGCGCGCTTGCGAATCTGAACGCCAGATCGCGCGAGATATTTCGGCGTATCGTCGAGTCGTATCTGTCGACGGGCGAGCCGGTCGGCTCCCGGCACTTGTCGAGGCTGCTGCCGATCACCTTGTCGCCTGCATCCGTTCGCAACGTCATGCAGGACCTCGAGGAGCTGGGCCTGATCTACGCTCCGCACGCCAGCGCCGGGCGGCTGCCGACGCAGCAGGGTCTGCGCTTCTTCGTCGACGCGCTGCTCGAATTCGGCGATCTCGGGCGCGAGGAGCGCGCGCGCATCGACGCCCAGGTTCGAGCGGCCGCCGAAGGCGGCGGCTTCGAAGGCGCGCTCGCCGAGACCACCAGCGTCCTGTCCGGCCTCACCGGCGGCGCCGGGATCGTGCTGACCAGCAAGTCGGATCCGTCGCTCAAGCACGTCGAGTTCCTGCGCCTCGAACCGGAGAAGGCGCTCGCCGTCCTCGTCGGCGAGGACGGCTCGATCGAGAACCGCGTGATCGTCACGCCCGCGGGCCTGCCGACCTCGGCGCTGGTCGAGGCGGGCAACTATCTCAACGCCCGGATACGCGGCCGCACGCTGGCCGAGGTCATCGGAGAGATCGAGATCGAGCGGCGACAGGCGCGCGGCGAACTCGACACGATCGCGGCTCGCCTGGTCGACGCCGGCCTCGCCTCGTGGGCGGGGGCGGCCGGAGCGCGGGAGCAACTGATCGTCCGGGGGCAGGCCAACCTGCTCGACGACGTCCGGGCCGCCGAGGACATCGAGCGCCTGCGAACGCTGTTCGCCGACCTCGAAACCAAGACCGACGTGATCGAGCTTCTGCACCGGGCCGAGACCGGCGACGGGGTCAAGATTTTCATCGGATCGGAGAACAAGCTGTTCTCGCTGTCCGGGTCGTCCATGATCGCCGCCCCGTTGCGCGGCGGCGATCACCGCATCGCCGGGGTTCTCGGCGTCATCGGCCCCACCCGGCTGAACTACGGCCGCATCGTGCCGATGGTCGAATACGCCGCGCAAGTGCTCGGCGAACTGAAACGATCGCGCTGACGCGCGGACGGCGGAGGAAACGTCATGGCGAACGCCGGGAGTTCGACGCCGAGCCTTGGGCAGGCGATCGAGCGCATCGAAGCGAAGTGGGCTTCGATCACGGCGTTCGGCGTCCTGCTCGTCGTTTTCGGCGTCGCGGCGATCGCTTTTTCGCTGGTCGCCACGATCGCGACGGTGACCTTGAACGGGGTCCTTTTCCTGATCGCCGGCGCGGCCGAGATCGCCATCGGCATGCACGCGCGCGGCTGGGGCCGGTTCTTGCTGTGGGTGGTCGGCGGTCTCCTCTATCTGGCGGCCGGCGTCCTCTGCATCGTCAATCCGGCGTTGGCTTCGGCCGTGCTGACGCTGCTGCTTGGCGTGGGCCTGATCGCGGCGGGCGCGGTGCGCCTGGTCCTGGCGTTCAGCCTGCCGGCGGAGCCGACCCGGCTTCTTGTGTTCGTCGCCGCGGCCGTCACGGTCCTGCTCGGCGTCGTGATCGTCAGCCATTGGCCGATGGACAGCATCTACGTGCTTGGGACCCTGCTCGGCGTCGACCTTCTTTTCCACGGCGCCGGTTGGGTCAGTTTCGGTTTGGGATTGCACGCGCGGAGCTAGAGCCCAAGAAGGCTGCCGTCGTGCTCACGTGAGGAGCGAAACAATGACGAAATGGGTCTATTCCTTCGGCGCCGAGCGCGCGGAAGGCCGAGGGGAGATGCGCAACCTGCTCGGCGGTAAGGGCGCCAACCTGCACGAGATGGCGTTTCTCGGGCTTCCAGTACCGCCCGGCTTCACCATCACCACCGAGCTGTGCACGTATTTCTACGCCAACGGCAAGAGCTACCCGCCGGACCTCGCCGCGCAGGTCGACGCGGCGGTCGCCGAAGTCGGCAAGCTCACCGGCCACGTGTTCGGCGACCCGTCGAACCCGCTGCTGCTCTCTGTGCGCTCGGGGGCGCGCGCGTCGATGCCGGGCATGATGGACACCGTCCTCAACCTCGGCCTCAACGACGCCTCGGTCGTGACGCTCGCCAAGACCTCCGGCGACGAGCGCTTCGCCTATGACAGCTACCGCCGCTTCATCCAGATGTACTCCAACGTCGTGCTCGACATCGACAGCCACAATTTCGAAGACATCCTCGAGCACTACAAGGACGGCAAGGGCTATACGCTCGACACCGACCTCAAGGCCGACGACTGGAAGGCGGTGATCGTCGACTACAAGGCCAAGGTCCTCGAGGCGACCGGCAAACCCTTCCCGCTGGAGCCGAAGGACCAGCTCTGGGGCGCGGTCGGCGCGGTGTTCTCTTCCTGGATGAACCAGCGCGCGATCACCTATCGCCGCCTCAACAACATCCCGGCCGACTGGGGCACCGCGGTCAACGTGCAGGCGATGGTGTTCGGCAACATGGGCGAGACCTCGGCGACCGGCGTCGCCTTCACCCGCAATCCCTCGACCGGCGAGAACGCGCTCTACGGCGAGTTCCTGGTCAACGCCCAGGGCGAGGACGTCGTCGCCGGCATCCGCACCCCGCAGAACATCACCGAGCGGGCGCGCAAGGCGGCCGGCTCCGACAAGCCGTCGCTCGAGCAGCTGATGCCCGAAGTGTTCAACCAGTTCGTGGCGACCACGAAGCTGCTCGAGAAGCACTACAAGGACCTCCAGGACATGGAGTTCACCGTCGAGCGCGGCAAGCTCTGGATGCTCCAGACCCGCAACGGCAAGCGCACGGCGCGCGCGGCGCTCAGGGTCGCGGTCGAGATGGCCGAGGAAGGCCTGATCACCCGCGACGACGCGATCACCCGCGTCGAGCCCGGCGCGCTCGACCAGTTGCTGCATCCCACCATCGACGCGAAGTCGAAGCCCCCGGCGATCGCGACAGGCCTGCCGGCTTCGCCCGGCGCTGCGAGCGGCGAGATCGTATTTTCGGCCGACGACGCGGAAGCCGCCGCGTTGGCCGGGAAGAAAGTCATTCTGGTGCGCGTCGAGACCAGCCCCGAGGACATTCACGGCATGCACGCCGCCCAGGGCATTCTGACCACGCGCGGCGGCATGACGTCGCACGCGGCGGTGGTCGCGCGCGGCATGGGCAAGCCCTGCGTCTCGGGCGCGGGCTCGATCCGCATCGACTACGCCAAGCAGACGATGACCGCGGGCGGCGTCACGCTCAAGAAGGGCGACGTCATCACCATCGACGGCGCAGCCGGACAGGTGATGCCGGGCGCGGTGCCGATGACCAAGCCTGAAGTCACCGGCGAGTTCGCGACCCTGATGGGCTGGGCCGACGGCGTGCGCCGCATGAAGGTGCGCGCCAACGCGGAGACGCCCGCCGACGCGCGCACCGCGCGCTCGTTCGGCGCCGAGGGCATTGGCCTCTGCCGCACCGAGCACATGTTCTTCGAGGGCGACCGGATCATCGCCATGCGCGAGATGATCCTGGCCGAGACCGAGGAGGGCCGGCGCGCGGCGCTTGCGAAACTGCTGCCGATGCAGCGCCAGGACTTCGCCGAGCTGTTCGAGATCATGAGCGGCTTGCCGGTCACGATCCGGCTGCTCGACCCGCCGCTGCACGAGTTCCTGCCGAAGACCGACGCCGAGATCGAGGAAGTCTCGAAGGCGATGGGCGTCCCCGGGGACAAGCTGCGCGCCCGCGCCGCCGAGTTGCACGAGTTCAACCCGATGCTCGGCTTCCGCGGCATTCGTCTGGCGGTCCGCTATCCGGAAATCGCCGAGATGCAGGCGCGCGCGATCTTCCTCGGCGCGGTCGACGCCGGCAAGAAGACGGGCCAGCCGGTCACGGCCGAGATCATGCTGCCGGTGATCTTCGGCAAGCCTGAGTTCGATCTCGTCAAGCCGATCATCGTCGCCGCCGCCGAAGAGGTCGCCAGGGAGACCGGCGTCACGGTGCCCTATCACGTCGGCACGATGATCGAACTGCCGCGCGCCGCCCTGCGCGCGGGCGAGATCGCCGAGAGCGCCGAGTTCTTCTCGTTCGGCACCAACGACCTGACCCAGACCACGCTCGGCATCTCGCGCGACGACGCCAGCTCCTTCCTCGGCCTCTACACGACCAAGGGAATCCTGCCGGCCGATCCGTTCGTCTCGATCGATACGGTCGGCGTAGGAGAGATGATCAAGATCGCGGTCGAGCGCGGCAAGGCGACCCGGCCCGACATCAAGCTCGGCGTCTGCGGCGAGCACGGTGGCGATCCGGCCTCGATCGCCTTCTGCGAATCGGCGCATCTCGACTACGTGTCGTGCTCGCCGTTCCGCATCCCGATCGCCCGCCTCGCCGCGGCGCAGGCGGCGCTCGGGCGCAAGGCGCATTCGACGGCGTAGAGTCCGCAGCGTCCCTTCCTCGGCGACAGCCGGGGAAGGCGTCGGCCAAAGGCCGACGGAAGGCTTGTGCAAAAACCCTGCCTCAGCGAGGCTGGGGAGGGGGCGCCAGCGCTTCGCGGCTTGGCGATGTTCATGGAAATCGGGAGGAGACGCCGTGAAGATGTTGCCTATTCCGGTCGCCTTGGCGGCCTTCGCCGCCGCCGCCCCGGCCTTCGCCGCGGACGCCCGATGCGACGTCTTTCCCGACGCGCGCGCGCAGGCGCAATGCGCTTGCGCGCTGCGGCTTGGCGCCAAACTCACCCAGGTCGACGACCGCTGGCGCGTGGTCTACGTCCGCCGCCACCAGGAGCGCTATTGCCACAACGAGGTCGCAAAACAGTTCGCCGCGCCGAAGTGAACCGGTTCTGGCGGCTCGGCGAGTTTTGCAGCCGAGAGAACGACTTCAACCCGTTGGGCGCCGAATTCGATTCGACGATTCGATGCTGACTCCCAAGGAGGGGTCGTCGGCTGAACCGCCGACCTCGGCCCACGGCCCGCGTCGAACGTAACTCCCAAGGACCGGGCCTGCGCCCTGGTCCTTGCAGCCCGCGAGGCGGGGGTCTCGAAGGACGTTCCAGTTGGCGGCGCGTGCAATCGGCGCGTCAGAAGCTCTACGCCTCGCGACAATTCGAGGAACGACGGCGTCGCTCGCAGCGCCTTGCCGCCCGCAGCGCTCAACCGAAACGGGACGACCGCCGCGCCAGCCGCCGCCTGCCGCTTGACAGGCGCCGGCGACCGCGCGACCATTTGTATACGAACAATCGTGCGAACCGGGGCCCCGTGTGCTCGTGCGTGCAGCCAGTCTCGAAGACGCAATCGCCCGGGTCGGGTCGGGCGCACGCGTGCTGGCCGGCGGCACGGACCTGATGCTGTCTCTTATACACATCTGACGCTGCCGACGATCGCATAAGTGTAG
>CAMFKX010000176.1 GCA_945957375.1 uncultured Roseiarcus sp. | reverse complement strand
CTACACTTATGCGATCGTCGGCAGCGTCAGATGTGTATAAGAGACAGGGGTCGAGTTGATCGCCGGCGTCGTGATGATCGCCTCGCCGTGGCTGTTCGGCTTCGCGGCGACGCCCTACGCGGTCTGGACCTTCGTCGTGCTCGGGGCGGTCGTGGCCCTGGCCTCGCTCTCGGAGATATGGATCGTCCATCATCCGACCGAGGTCCTTCGCTGAACCGGCTGCGCGTGGCGCCAGGAGCGCTTCCGCTTCCTCCTCCCCCACTTGTGGGGGAGGATTGAGGAGGAGGGGCGCGCCGAGCCTCGACGTTGGGTCGCCTTCAATAGCGAAACAGAAAATCACCCCTGCAAGAAGCACGCGAGCTTGGTCGGGGTTGCGGGCTTGGGGCCGTCGCCAGACCGTCCGCCGGCGGACTTGACGTCGCGGACGCCATGGTGAGGCTGGCGGCGGAGAGTCGATCCGGGGAGCCGCCAGTGAAGCCGTCATTTGCCTGCGCCGCTTGGGTCGGCCTCGTGCTGGCCGGATGCAATGCGCCGGCGCAGAAGACGATCGCGTCCTCGCCCGGTTCGGCGGTCCTGTACACGCCGAGCAATTTCCAGTTGCCGCAGGGCGACGACTGCCGGGCGGCGATCGCCCGCTACCGCGCCGTCCAGGACAACGACCTCTCGATGGGTCATGTCGCCCAATCGGTCTATCGCCAGATCGAGAAGGAGATCGCCGCGGCTGAGGGCGCCTGCGCCGCCGGGCGGGACGCCGAAGCCAAGGCGATGATCACCGCCTCTCAGACGCGCCACGGCTATCCGACAGCCATGTGAGGCGGCGACTGGCGGGGCAGGGCGAAACGCCACCGTCGACGCCTATCCTCTCTGGAGCGTCCGTCGAGACGCCCGCTCCGCGGGCTCCTCAGGACCAAGGGGCAGGGCTTGCCTCCGTTATCTGGTTGAGGTGTTGGAGCCCGAAGCCCTTAAAGATCTACCGTCCGCCAGGACTCGACGGGGCGTCGGCGAGGCGATCAGCGGGCAGTCCATCGCGCCCGGATATACGCGATCATGAAGTCCGGCGTCCGCACGCGCGCGAGGTCGTCCGGCCCGCGGATCACGTGCATCCGCGCCAATTCGGAGCGCGGGTCCTGGGCCAGGAACGAATCGATCCGCGCCTTCGCCGCCTCGGCGGCGAGGGGGATGGTCATCTCCTTCATGCAGGCGATGCGGCGGTCCGCGATCACGGTCGTCCACCCGGGTCGAACCGTGGTCTCGGCGGCGGAGACGCCGGTTTCCTCGAGAAGCTCCCGCTTCGCGCTCACTTCGAGATCGACCTTGCCGTCGAACACGTCGCTGAGGTCGGGAGTGCCGGCGGGAAAATAGACCTGCCCGGCGTTCAGGGTGTGGGCGGCCATCTCGCCGAGCAGAAAGCCGCCGTCGGCGCTGCGCAGCGCCGCCATCGAGAAGGCATTGGCGACGGGAAGGGCAGGGTCGCCGAAGGCGCGCCAGGCGACGAAATCGGCGTAGTCGGTCGCGAAGAACGCGCCCTCGAGGTTCATCCCTCCGTCGGGACGCTCGACGAACCGCCGCCGGCCGAGCAGCAGCACCCGGCCGTTGAACAGCGCCGGCTTTTCCGCGCGCAGCGACGCCCAATGCGCGTCGATCGCCTGGCGGTGCGTCGCGGCGAAGTCCCACGGCTCAGGCTCGAAGGCGAAGTCGAGTTCGGCGACCTCGACGAGGCGCAGGCCGTCGCTCACAGGTCGAGGGCGCCGCTGGAGACGATCACCGCCGAGCCGGCGATCGAGGCGGAGCGCAGGATGCGATCCGCGACCTGGAGGCCGAGAACGATGCGGCTCGGCCGCCCCATTTCGAACCCCTGTTCGATCGTCAGCACATGCTCCCCGTCGGTCGGTCGGTCGTAGGCGACCACGACCCCGGCGAACGCGGCTGCGGCGCTGCCGGTCGCCGGATCCTCGGGCACGCCCCAGCCGCCGCCGAACATGCGCGCATGGAAGGCGGCGCCGGGCTCGACGACCTCCCGTGTGTAGAGGAACGTCGCCGGGCCGCGGTTCTCCGCCCACGGCGTCACGCCGGGGCTCGCCGCCGCGACGGCGGCCAGCGAGCGCACCGGCACGAACAGGAACGGCGCGCCGGCGGTGAAGAAGCTCGGTTCGTGCCGGTCGAAACCGATGTCGTCCGGCGCCATTCCCAAACCGGCGGCGATCTCGGCGGCGGAAGGCGTCGGCCGAACCAGCCGCTCGGGCAGGCGCGGAACCGTGAAGATCGCCGCCAGTCCCTGACCCTCGCGGCTGCGTACGACGCAGGCGACGTCGCCGACGTCCTCCTCGAGGACGAGGCGCAGGTCCTCGGCGGCGAGCCGGTGCGAGGCCCGGACGTGAGCGAGCAGGCAGGCCGCGCCGATCGTCGGGTGGCCGGCGAACGGCAGTTCGGTCGCAGGGGTGAAGATGCGGATGCGCGCCTCATGCGCGGGATCGCGCGGCGGAAGCACGAACACGGTCTCGGAGAGGTTGAACTCCCGGGCGATCGCCTGCATCCGGACCCCGTCGAGGCCGTCGCAATCGATCACGACGGCGAGCGGATTACCCGCCAGCGGCTTCTCGGTGAAGACGTCGAGCGTGTGAAAGCGCCGCGCCATGGGCTCAGTCCCGCCGCGCGCGCCGCCCGGCCGTCAGGGCCGGCAGCAGCCGGGCACGGTCATGTTGGTCGGAATGCGATCCAGGCCCATTACCCCGACCCCGGTGTGATCGACGAAGGGCGTGAACGGCGCCGTGCTGGCGATGGTGTCGAGCGCGTAGCCATTGGCGTAGCCGACCGGCGCGGACGTGCCCAGGGTCAAGAACGATTCGCGGGCGTGGACCACGATCTGATGGCCCTCCGGGGCCGCATGACGGACGCGCCGCTGCGACACTTCGGCGTCGGCCGTGGCGACGAGCCCGAGGCTGCAAACGAGAACCAGAGCTCCGGACCTCAGGACAGAACGCGACATGGCCAATCCCCCACTCACGCTGCGAGCTTACCCTCGGAGCGCACCCCGTTTTGCGACGACCCGAAAGAAAAGTAAATGTCGCCGGCTGGAATCAGATCGGCTCCGCGCGAAAAGCGCGGGTCGGACGCAGGAATTCGTCCTGCGCGTCGATCAGGGCGAGTTCGCGTCGACCCGCCGCGAGCGTCGCCGCGACGACGCCGAACACCGATGAGATCGCGCTCGACAGCGCGGCCGGGGTCGAGCCGGATTCGAGCCGGTGATGGAAGAACAGCGCGCTGAACAGGTCGCCGGCGCCGTTGACGGCGATCGGCAGCTTCGGCGTCCGCACCCGCCAGAGGCCGGCCTCGTCGCCCGCGAGCACATCGATCGCGTCGGCCGGCGTGTCATCGAGATGGACCGAAGTGACGACGACCACCCGCGGCCCCCGCGCCCGCAAGGCGGCGATCGCGGCGCGCGCTTGCGTGCGTGTCCGAACCGCGGCGCCAGTCAGCCATTCCAGTTCGAAGGCGTTCGGCGTGACGATGGTCGCCGCCGGCAAAGCGCGATCGCGGAAGAAGGCGGCGACATCGGGGGCGACATAGGGTCCGCGATCGACGTCGCCGATCACCGGGTCGCAGCACCAGGCGGCGGCTGGGTTGGCGGCGCGCAGGGAAGCGAGCGCCCGCAGCGCCGCCTCGCCGATCTCGGCCTTGCCCAGATAGCCGGTGAGGAGCCCCGCGCAGGCCGGGAGCGCGCCGATCGCCGCGAGGCCGGCGAGGCACTCGTCGATCATGCCGGCGTCGAACACACGGCCGCGCCAGCCTGGATAGCCGGCGTGGCTGGAGAACTGCACGCTCATCAGCGGCCAGACCTCGCGGCCGAGCCGTTGCAGCGGAAACGTCGCCGCATCGTTGCCGACGTGGCCGTAGACGACGTGGGACTGGATCGAGAGAACCGGGGTGCGCATGGGCGACAGCGTGGCGCAGAATTCGGGCCGTCGTCAAAGCGCCTTGAGCGGGGTGTTCAAGCCTGAGACAATGCCGGCCCATCGAAGGAGCATGCCCGTGAGCGACGCCATCGCCTTTCTGAGCCGCGCGATCGAACAGGGGCAGGGCCTCGCGGAAGCCGACCTGGTGCTCAAGGGCGGCCGCATCTTCGACCTCGTCAGCGGCGAACTGCTGCCCGGCGACGTCGCGATCTGCAACGACCGCATCGTCGGGACGCTCGGCGACTACCGCGGCGCGCGCGAGATCGACGTGCGCGGCAAGATCGTCGTTCCCGGCTTCATCGACACCCATTGCCATGTCGAATCCTCGCTGATCACGCCGCTCGAATTCGACCGCTGCGTGCTCGCCCATGGCGTGACCACCGCGGTCTGCGACCCGCACGAGATCGGCAACGTCCTCGGCGTGGCCGGCATGCGCTACTTCCTCGAAGGCGCGATGGCGACCGCGATGGACCTGCGCGTGCAGATGTCGAGCTGCGTGCCGGCGACCCATCTCGAAACCGCCGGCGCGCGCCTCGAAGCCGAAGATCTGGTGGCGCTGGCCAAACATCCCAAGGCGCTCGGCCTCGCCGAGTTCATGAACTACCCCGGCCTGCTGGCGCGCGATCCCGACTGCCTCGCCAAGCTCGCGGCGTTCCAGACCCGCCACATCGACGGGCACAGCCCTCTGCTCGGCGGCCTGCGGTTGAACGGCTATCTCAGCGCCGGGGTCCGCACCGACCATGAGGTGACCAACCTGCCCGAGGCCTACGAGAAGCTGTCGAAGGGCATGGCGGTGCTGATCCGCGAAGGCTCGATCTGCAAGGATCTGCATGCGCTTGCGCCGATCATCACCGAGCGCAACTCGCCCTTCATCGCCTTGTGCACCGACGACCGCAATCCGCTCGACATCGCCGAGGAGGGCCATCTCGACTTCCTCATCCGCTCGGCGATCAGCCTCGGCGCGCCGCCGATTGCGGCCTACCGCGCGGCGACCATCTCGGCCGCCCGCATCTTCGGACTGCGCGACCGCGGCCTCGTCGCGCCCGGCTGGCGCGCCGATCTCGTGGTGGTCGACGACCTCGAGAGTTGCGCCGTCTCAACCGTACTGACGGCGGGGCGCGTCGTGGAGCCGGCCCTGTTCGCCGCGCGCGGCGCGCTTGCGAACGTCGGGCGCGAGAGCATCAAGGCGCGCCGGGTGCAGCCGAGCGATTTCGTCGCCAGAGGGCAGGGCCCTTCGACCCAGGCGATCGGCATCGTGCCGCACAAGATCATCACCGAGCGCGTGCCGGTCACCCTGCCGTTCCGCAACGGCGAGCGCGACGTCGACCTCGACCAGGACGTGATCAAGGTCGCGGTGGTCGCCCGGCACGGCGTCAACGACAACATCGCCACGGCGTTTGTGAAGGGCTTCGGCATGAAGCGCGGTGCGATCGCCTCCTCGGTCGGCCATGACAGCCACAACCTGTGCGTCGTCGGCGCCGACGCGACCGACATGGCGGCCGCGGTCAACCGGCTGCGCGAGATTGAGGGCGGCTTCGCCGTCGCCTGCGGCGGCCGGATCATCGCCGAACTGCCGCTCGCGGTCGCCGGGCTGATGAGCCTGCAGAGCTTCGAGGAGGTGCATCAGGGGCTGGTCCCGCTGCGCACCGCCGCCAAGGACCTCGGCGTCACCCTGGCCGAGCCGTTCCTCCAGGTCGCCTTCCTGCCGCTGCCGGTGATTCCGCACCTCAAGATCACCGACATGGGACTCGTCGACGTGGACCGGTTCGAGTTCGTCCGGGACTGATCCGACCCCTGCGGCATTGCGACGCTGCATTGCGAATTCTGCATGGCGACAGGAGGCGGCCGTCGCGGACGCAGAGGGTTCGGGCCTCGCGTAAAATTCATAAGAGCACTTGATAAATCGAGCGTTATCCCTGCCTTTTGAAACGCTTCGCCGATCCGGATGATGCGTCCTCGCGGTTGCGCGCGAGCGGTCTGAGAACGCCGTTGACCAAATGTCGCATTCCGGGGCGGCCCAGGTGTGCTATGCGCGTTACGCGCCGCAGCGGGCGGAGAGCTGGCGGGCGCCAACGAAAGCGATCCAGACATCATGACCGAGAGCCGCATCCGGAGCGCCGCGCTGCGTTCCAAGATCGTGTCCGCCGCTGAGGCGGCCGCGATGATTCCCGACGGCGCCCATGTGGGCATGTCCGGCTTCACCGGCGCCGGTTATCCCAAGGCGGTGCCGATCGCGCTCGCCGAGCGCATCGCCGCCCGGCACGCCGCCGGCGAGCATTTCAAGATCGGCGTCTGGACAGGCGCCTCGACCGCGCCGGAGCTCGACGGCGCGCTCGCCAAGGCCGACGGCATCGAGCTGCGCATGCCCTATCAGTCCGATCCGAACTGCCGCAGGCGGATCAACGAGGGCCAACTCGACTACATCGACATCCACCTGTCGCATGTCGCGCAATACGTATGGTTCGGATATTTCGGCAAGCTCGACGTCGCCGTGGTCGAAGTCGCCGGCGCGCTCGAGGACGGCCGGCTGATTCCCTCGTCGTCGGTCGGCAACAACAAGACCTGGCTCGATCGGGCCGACAAGATCATCCTCGAGGTCAACCGCTGGCAGAACCCGGCGCTCGAAGGGATGCACGACATCTACTACGGCACCGACCTGCCGCCGCATCGCAGGCCGATCCCGCTCTTGACCACGCACGACCGCATCGGCCAGCCCTATTTCTTCTGCGACCCGGCCAAGGTGGTCGCCGTCGTCGAGACCGACTCGCCCGACCGCAACTCGGCCTTCAGCCCGCCCGACGCGACCTCGCGCGCCATCGCCGGCAATATCCTCGAATTCCTCGAGCATGAGGTGAAGAAGGGCCGCCTTCCGCAGGGCCTGCTGCCGCTCCAGTCGGGCGTCGGCAATGTGGCCAACGCGGTGATGGATGGGCTGCAGCACGGGCCGTTCGAGAACCTCACCGCCTTCACCGAGGTGTTGCAGGACGGGATGCTGAACCTGATCAAGTCCGGCAAGATGGACTTCGCTTCGGCCACCGCGCTGTCGCTCTCGCCGGAGGCGGCCGAGGAGTTCAACCGCGACGTCGCGCTGTACCGCAAGAAGGTGGTGCTGCGGCCGCAGGAGATCAGCAATCATCCCGAATTGATCCGCCGCCTCGGCGTGATTGCGATGAACGGCCTGATCGAGGCCGACATCTACGGCAACGTCAATTCGACGCATGTCCGCGGCACGTCGATCATGAACGGCATCGGCGGCTCGGGCGACTTCGCCCGCAACGCCTACCTGTCGATCTTCATGACGCCCTCGACCGCCAAGAACGGCAAGATTTCCTGCATCGTGCCGATGGTGACCCACGTCGACCACACCGAGCACGACGTTCAGGTGATCGTCACCGAGCAGGGCCTCGCGGATCTGCGCGGTCTGTCGCCGAAGCGTCGCGCCGAGGCGGTGATCGCCAACTGCGCGCATCCGAGCTACCGCCCTGCGCTCGACGACTATTTCGAGCGGGCGCTGCGCGAGTCGCCGGGCCGGCACACGCCGCATATCCTGTCCGAGGCCTTCGACGTCCTGACCGCCCTGGAGCAGGATGCGGAGGCGGAGCCCAGGCGGGTGACCGCGGCGTAGGCCGACCGCCGTCCGGTAAAAGCCCGATGGGCTTTTTGGTCGCATTGACCGCTCCGGGAAGGCGCCGTCAACTGGCGCGGGATCAGGCGTTTGGTCCCCGCCCGACTCGACGGAGCCGATGACCGCAACAATGACCAGCGCCCCGCTTCGCCTGCGCCCGTCGCCCCGGACCAGCACGCCGATCTATCTCGACCCGGACCGCCGGACGGTGCGGGTCGACGTCCAGCTCGGATCGATCACCAGACGCCTGGTGATCGACACCGGCGCGACCGGCCTCAGTCTGCCGCAGTGGATCGTCGACGGTTTGCTCGCGCGGCGCGAGGCGCGCGCCTGCGAAAGCGCGATCTACACCCTCGCCAACGGGGTCAGCGAGTTGCGCCGCGGCATCCGGGTGTGGTCGGTCTCGCTCGGCCGGCATACGCTGTTCGACGTCTACGCCAGCGTCGCCCCGCACGGCGCCGAGCCGCTGCTCGGCTTCCCGCTCCTCAACCAGGTCGGGCGGTTCACCATCGACACCGTCGCGGGCGTGCTGATCCTCGGGTGAGCCGCCAAGACCCGAGCCGGTTTTGAGCCTTTTCAAGGCTTTACGATCGATTTCCCGGGCGTTTTCACTCCCAAGGGAGGCGCTCGCAGAGCGCCGAGGTGTCCTTCCGCGTCATCGCGAGGAGCGAAGCGACGTGGCGATCAAGGGGCCGCAGGCGCCGATCGTTCCGAGCGCGGCGCCGATCGGCGTCAGCGGCCCCTGGATCGCCGCGTCGCCCTTTGGGCTCCTCGCGATGACGGTCTCGCGAGGACGGAGCAAGAGGCGCGAGTCGGCGGTTCCGATAGAGCGGGCATGTCGCCGCTTGCGAGCGCCGGGAAACGCGCACAGCGTCGCCCGCCTTGGCCGCCACGGGCGCTCGTCATTCCTCGGCCGCCTGACGGAACCGTGTCGCCGATTCGATTGTCAAACAGCCGCGCGCGGTCGCGAGGACTATGCGCTTGATCGAAACACTCTAGCAGGCTGTTCCGATTTCCGAAAGGAATTGCAGTTCGAAGCGCGCGGCGTCGATCACCTGCGACGAACGAGAGCCTGCCGCACCCTTCGCCATCGGCGCGGTCGCGGGCGCGCCGATCCTCCGCTGACGCCGCCTAAGCCGCCGCTTCCTTCGGTTGCCGCGCCAGCGCGGTCGCCGCGCAGATTGCGGCGACGACGGCGAGCAGGATCAGGACGTCGCCCACCGCGGCGAGCAGCGGCGCCGCCGCCGCTCGGCTCGTTCGATCGGATCCGGTCATGGCTTCGAGCCGCAGCGCCAGCGTCGCCGAGGCGACCGCGACGCCGAGTCCGCCGCCGAAGATGCGCAGCAGGTTGATCAGTCCGCCGGCGACGCCCGACTGGTCCGGCGGGGCCGCGGCGATGGTCGCGCCGTTGTTCGGCGCGATGAACAGGCCGAGCCCGGCGCCGAACAGGGCGAGCGCCCCCATCACCGGGAGCAGGCTTCCCGGCGTTCCGTCGAGCCAGCGGGCGAGCGCCAGCGACGAGACGACGCACGCGGCCATGCCCGAAAGCATGATCAGCCGCGGGCGACGGGCCGCAAGCGCGCCGGCGAAGGGCGCCATGAGCCCGAGCGCCGCCGGGACGATGGTCAGGCGCAGGCCGGCCGAGAACGCCGGCTCGTGGTAGCCGCGCACCAGGGCGAACGACAGGGCGAAGAACAGCGCGTAGAGCATCGCGTAGGACAGCAGCACGCCGACCCCGCCGGCGGAGAAGGCGGGGATGCTGAAGAGCCGCAGGTGGACCAGCGGCGCCGGCGTCGTGACCTCGCGCCAGACGAAGGCGGCGAAGAATGCCGGCGCGGCGACGAGGCACGCGATCATCGGCGGGGAGAAGCCCCAGTTGCGCGCCTCGCTGATCGCCAGCAGCAGCGCGGCGAGCGCCGGTGCGAGCAGCAGCGCGCCGAGGCCGTCGAACCGCTCATCGAGGCGCTTGGCCGTCTTCGGGATGATCAGCCATCCGAGCAGCGTCGCGATCGCGGCGACCGGAACGGCGATCCAGAAGATCGAGCGCCAGCCGAACCCGCCGAGCAGGAGGCCGCCGAGGGCGGGGCCGGCGCTCAAGCCGATCGCCTGGGCGGTGGCCTGCACCCCCAGCGCCTCGCTGCGCCGCTCCGGACCGACGGCGTTGACGATGACCACGACGCTGTTGGCCCCGAGCAGCGCGCCGGCGATCCCGAGCAGGATCCGGAAGCCGATCAGCGCCGGAAGGTCGGGCGCGAAGCCGCAGCAGGCCGAGAACACGCCGAACAGGGCGAAGCCGATCAGAACCATCGTCTTCCGGCCGGCGATCTCGGCGAGCCGGGCGAAGGCGGGCAGGGCGGCGCCGAAGGCGAGCACATAACCGATCGCCACCCAGCTCACGGCGCCGAGCGGGGCGTCGAAGGCGTCCTCGAACGCCGGCATCGCCAGCTGGACGATGCTCGCGTCGGCCTGGCCCATGAAATTGCCGAGACAGACCGTGCCGACCACCAGCCACGGATAGGACGCGAGGCGGGTGAGCGCGATCGCCGGGGCCGGCTCGGGCAGGTTCAGTCCGGTCACGGCGGAGCTCTCGTTCAGGCTGGAGTGGCCGGGACGTTCAACGTCGCGGAGCCGGGCGTTTCCTGTCAAGGTCTCGCGCTCGGGGCCGGCGGCGGCTATGGTCTCCCCATGTCGCGTGAGCCCCAGCATCCGCCTCCGCCCGACGCCGCCGCACGGCGGGCGGCCAAACCCGTCGTGGTCTATCCCGAGGACCGGCTGCCGCCGCTGGACCGGGCGTTCTACGCCGGCGTTCGGAAGGGCATGACCAAGGTCGGCGAGGTTGTGGTTCCGCCGCGCGAGGCGGCGACTTTCGACGTGCCCGCCGGGCACGTCTTCCGCATCGTCGGCGTCGACGGGCCGCAGGTCGGCGACCTGAACCTGTGGAACGCGGCCAACCTCGCCGAGCGCTTCTACAGCGGCAAGACCCGCGCCCTGCACGGCACGCATGTCACCGTCGGCGACCGGCTGTGGAGCGCGCTGCCGTACCTGCGCCCGATGGCGACGATCACCGCCGACACGCTCGACTGGTACGGCTTCGACGGCGACGGGGCAGGGGTGCACGACGTGATCGGCACCCGCTGCGACCCCTACACCAACCGCCTCCTGTCCGGCGGCGACTATCATCATTGCTGCCACTCGAACCTGACGCGGGCGCTCGCCCGGCGGCTCGGGACCGCCTTCGAGGCGGCCGAGCCGCATGTCCACGACGTGCTCAACGTCTTCATGTGCACCGGCTTCGAGCGCGACGAAGGCCGCTACATCATGAAGGCGAGCCCGGTCCGCCCGGGCGACTTCCTGGAGCTGTTCGCCGAGATCGACCTGATCGGCGCGCTCTCGGCCTGCCCGGGCGGCGACTGCGGCTCGGGCCATTCGAGCGACGCGGCGTCCTGTTTCCCGCTCCGCGTCGACATTCTCCGTCCGCGCGCCGAAGCGCTCGCCGGCTGGCGGCCGCCTGAGGTCAGCAGCTACGCCCCCCTGTAGCCGCGCCTGTAGCCGTGCTCGCCGAGCGCGGCGGACGCGCCCCTGTAGCCGCGCTCGTTGAGCGCGGCGGACGCGCCCCTGTAGCCGCGCTCGTTGAGCGCGGCGGACGCGCTCAGCGAGCGCGTCTACAAGACGCCTCCTGTCCGGCGCCGCTGCCCTCACTGCCGCCATTCGAACCTGACGCGGACCCGCGCCTGTAGTCGCGCTCGTTGAGCGCGGCGGACGCGCCTCTGTAACCACACTCGGCGAGCGCGAACGACGCGCTCAGCGAGCGCGTCTACAGGACGCCTCCTGTCGGGCGGCGACTGCCCTAACTGCCGCCATTCGAACCTGACGCGGACGCCCGCCTGTAGCCGCGCTCGCCGAGCGCGGCCCACGCGCCCCTGTAGCCGCGCTCGTTGAGCGCGGCGGACGCGCTCAGCGAGCGCGT
>CAMFKX010000175.1 GCA_945957375.1 uncultured Roseiarcus sp. | reverse complement strand
GGCCTCGAGGCCGCTTTTCCGCGCCGGGATCAGGCCTCTTCCACGGGCTTTTCGACGCCCTCGCCGAGGGCGAAGCGCACAAACCCGGTGAGCGCGATCGGCGCGCCCACCGTCTTCTCCGCTTCCTTGACCGCCTGAGCGACGGTCTTCGACGCGTCGTGGACATAGGGCTGATCGAGCAGGCAGACTTCCTTGTAGTAGGTCTTCAACCCGGACTCGACGATCTTCTCGAGCACATGCGCCGGCTTGCCGGCGTTCTTGTCGGCCAGCACCGAACGCTCGCGTGCGACCGTCGCCGGATCGACGCCTTCGGCGTTGAGGGCGATCGGGCTCGACGCGGCGATGTGCATGGCGATCTGTCGACCCAGGCTCGCCAGCGCGTCCTTCGAGCCCTTCGACTCGAGGCCGACGATGACGCCGATCTTGCCGAGTCCGTCGGCGATCTGCCCGTGGACATACTGGCCGATCGCGCCTTCGGAGACGCGCAAGCCATGCACCCGGCGCAGGGTCATGTTTTCGCCGATCGTGGCGATCGCGTTGGCGATCGCTTCCGAAACCGTGCCGCCGCCCATGTAGTGAGCGCCGAGGACCGTGTCGACGTCCGCCGCGGGAGACTTGTCGAGCGCGACGGCGACAATGCCGCGGACAAGGCCCTGGAAGTCGTCGTTGCGGGCGACGAAGTCGGTTTCCGAATTGACTTCGACGACGACGCCGACGAGGTCTTCGACCGCGACGCCGACGAGCCCGTCGGCCGCGACCCTTCCGCTCTTCTTGGCGGCCTTGGCGAGGCCCTTCTTGCGCAGCCAGTCGATCGCGGCCTCGATGTCGCCGCTGGTCTCCGTCAGCGCGTTCTTGCAGTCCATCATGCCCGCGCCGGTCTTTTCACGCAGGTCTTTCACGAGCCCGGCGGTGATCGCAGCCATCGACAATCCCTCATCTGATCTGGCGGGCGACCCCGGGGCCGCGGCGCCGTTCCAAAACGAAAGTCCGGGCCGCCGCTTCCCGCAGCCGAGCCCGGACAAAAGCAACTTCCAAGCAGGCGCCGGCTTACTCGGCGGCGATCAGCTCGCGCGCCTGTTCGCTCCACTTGTCCCGCAAGATGCGGCCGTTGAAGCGAAGATCGGAGTCGAGCTTCGCCGCTTCGTCCTCGGTCATCGCCGCGAGCTGCCAATAATGATACACGCCGTGCTCGTTGAGCTTCTTGACGATCTGCGGGCCAACCCCGGTGAGCTTGGCGAGATCGTCCGGCGCGCCGCGCGGCGCCGTCAGGAGTTCGAAGTGATCATCCGGGGCCGCAGCGGCGACGGACTCGACTTCCACCGTCTCAGGCAGAACTTCCGCCAGCGGCGCCTCGGCTTCGCCGAGGTCAATTCCCGCCGCGCCCTGACTGCGGCCGATGCCGTCGATCGCCGCGCGCGCGACAAGGTCGCAGTAGAGCTGGATCGCGCGCCCCGCGTCGTCGTTGGCCGGGATCGGATAGGTGATGCCGTCCGGATCGCAGTTGGTGTCGAGGATCGCGATGACCGGAATCTTGAGGCGGTTGGCCTCCTTGATCGCCAGCGCTTCCTTGTTGGTGTCGATCACGAACACGAGGTCCGGGACGCCGCCCATGTCCTTGATGCCGCCGAGCGCCGTCTCGAGCTTCTCGCGCTCGCGCGACATCATCAGGCGCTCTTTCTTGGTCAGGCCCTTGGCGCCTTCCGCGAGCATCTCGTCGACCTTGCGCAGACGAGAGATCGAACCGGAGATCGTCTTCCAGTTGGTCAGCATGCCGCCGAGCCAGCGGGCGTTGACGAAATACTGCGCCGACCGCTTGGCCGCCTCGGCGATCTCGTCGGAGGCCTGGCGCTTGGTGCCGACGAACAGCACGCGGCCGCCCTTGGCCACGGTGTCGGAAACCGTCTTGAGCGCCTGATGCAGCAGCGGCACCGTCTGGGCGAGATCGATGATGTGGATCGAATTGCGCGTCCCGTAGATGTAGGGCGCCATCTTCGGGTTCCAGCGATGCGACTGGTGGCCGAAATGCGCGCCCGCCTCGAGAAGCTGACGCATGGTGAAATCAGGCAATGCCATGGAAGGGTCGTCCTTGTCCGGTTGAGCCTCGGCGGATCATGAACGGCGAGGGGACCCTCGCCACCGGAGCGGAACCTTGAACAGGAGCCGCTGAAATCCGCCTGTGGAATGCCCGCGCCTATAAGCGACCGGCGGGCCAAACGCAAGCTCGGTTTCGGCGCATGCGCCAGCCTGCGCCCGCGACGCGCCTTGACGTCGGCAGCAGGCGGCAAGAGCCTCGACCTCGTCGTCACATTGTCATATCGGTCCGCCATCGCACAAAAGAAGCTCGGCGCAGCGTCCTTGCTTCAGCAATGGCGGCAAGGTGTTATGGGCGCCGGGGTCCGCTCAAGCGTCATGGCGTCCGGCGTCACGGGGTTTCCAATGGTCGATAGCATCGCCTCCGCCGGGCGCCGAGTCCTGCCAAACCAGTGGGACCTGATCGCATTCGCCGCGATCATGGCGGTGCTGACGGCGATTGCGCAGAGCTACCACGGAATTTCCGCGCCGCTGCCGAGGCCGACCGAAGACGTCATTTCGCTGGGTTACGGCAGCCTGCCCTATTACGCGCTGCGCACCGCGCTGCGCATGTTCGCCGCGCTGTTCTTCTCGCTCGTTTTCACCTTCACCTACGCCACGCTCGCGGCCAAGAGCCGTCGCTGGGAGATGGTGCTCATTCCCATCCTCGACATACTTCAGTCCGTCCCGATCCTGGGCTTCCTCTCGTTCACGGTGACGTTCTTTCTCGGCCTCTTCCCTGGCAACACGCTCGGCGCCGAGCTCGCGGCGATCTTCGCCATCTTCACCAGCCAGGCCTGGAACATGGCGTTTTCGTTCTACCAGTCGCTGCGCACGGTGCCGCCGGACCTCGAGGAGGTGGCGCGCGGCTTCCGGTTCTCCGGCTGGCAAAAATTCTGGCAGCTCGAGGCGCCCTTCGCCATGCCGGGCCTGATCTGGAACACGATGATGTCGATGTCGGGCGGCTGGTTCTTCGTGGTCGCGTCGGAGGCGATCACGGTCGGCGACACCACCATCACTCTGCCCGGCGTCGGCTCCTACATCGCGAAAGCCAACAACGAGGGGAACTGGTCGGCGATCGGCGCGGCGATTCTCACCATGGCGATCGTCATCCTGCTTTACGACCAGCTCCTCTTCCGCCCGATCGTCGCCTGGGCGGACAAGTTTCGCGTCGAACTGTCGGCGGGACAGGAAACCTCGACATCCTGGGTCTTGAACATCCTGCAGCGCACGCACTGGGTGCGGATGGCGTTTCAACCCCTGTTCGCGGCCTTGCGCGCCTTCAGTCTGCTGCCGATCCGGCTTCCGCGTCTCGCCCCGGCGTCCGCATCGGAGGACACGCAGCCCTCGCGCGTGCTCGACGCGGTCTGGATCCTCGCGGTCCTCGCCGTGGCCATCTACGCCGGATGGCTGACCGTCCAGTTCATCGCCTCCGAGGTGAGCCTCGCCGAAGTGATGCATGTCTTCGTCCTGACGTTCTACACGCTCGTCCGCGTCTTCGTTCTGATCATGCTGGCGTCGCTCGTCTGGGTGCCGATCAGCATCTGGGTCGGGCTGCGGCCGCGCCTTGCCGAGGGCCTGCAGCCGATCGCACAGTTCCTCGCCGCGTTCCCGGTCAACCTGCTGTTCGGCGCGACGGTCAGCGTGATCCTGTATTTCAATCTGAACCCGAATATCTGGTTGAGCTTCCTGATCATCTTCGGCACGCAATGGTATATTGTGTTCAACGTGATCGGCGGCGCCGCGGCTTTCCCGAACGACCTCAAGGAGGCCGCGGCCAACTTCCGCATCAAGGGCTGGCGCTGGTGGGTGAAGGTGATGCTGCCCGGCGTCGCGCCCTATTACCTGACCGGCGCGATCACCGCCTCGGGCGGCTCGTGGAACGCCTCGATCGTGGCCGAATACGTAAAGTGGAAGGACCACTCGGTCATCGCGCAGGGCGTCGGATCCTACATCGCCGAAGCGACCGACAAGGGCGACTTCCCCAAGATCGTCCTCGGCGTCGCGATGATGTCGCTGTTCGTCACCCTGTTCAACCGCCTGTTCTGGCGACAACTCTACGCTTACGCCGAGCGCCGCCTGCGCCTCTGACGCGAACGACGCGGGACCGACCACACATTTGAGGAGTTTCTCATGCTGGACCCGGCCACAGCGACGCTTCTCAGCGTCGAAAACGTCAATCAGACCTATGCGACCGGCTCCGGCGAATCGCGCAAGCTCGTGCTCGACAACGTGTCGATGACCCTGAAGACCGGGGAGATCGTCGCCCTGCTCGGCCGCTCCGGCTCGGGCAAGTCGACCCTTCTGCGGATCATCGCCGGACTCAGCCGGCCGACCAGCGGGACGGTCACCATTTCCGGCCAGCCGGTCGAGGGGCCGGCCGAAGGCGTCGCGATGGTGTTCCAGAGTTTTGCGCTCTTCCCCTGGCTCAACGTCCTCGACAACGTCGAGATCGGCCCGCGCGCCAACGGCGTGCCGCTCGACGAGACCCGCCAGCGCGCGCTGAAGGCGATCGACATCATCGGCCTCGACGGGTTCGAATCGGCCTATCCCAAGGAACTCTCCGGCGGCATGCGCCAACGCGTCGGCTTCGCCCGGGCGCTGGTCATGCAGCCGAAAATCCTGGTGATGGACGAACCGTTTTCGGCGCTCGACGTCCTGACCGCCGAGACCCTGCGCACCGACCTGCTCGACATCTGGCAGGAGGGACGCATCCCGATCAAATCGATCCTGATGGTGACGCACAATATCGAGGAGGCGGTGCTGATGAGCGACCGCATCCTTGTCCTCTCGTCCAACCCGGGACGGATCGCCTCCGAGATCGTCAATACGATTCCGCATCCGCGCGACCGGCTCGACCCGCCCTTCCGCGCCCTCGTCGACAGCATCTATGCGCTCATGACCAAGCGCGCCGAGACCGCGCAGGTGGCGCCGCGCGAGGCGGCCGGCGCGAGCCTCGCCCTGTCCCTTCCCGACGTCTCGACCAACTCGCTCGCCGGCATGCTCGAGGAGATCGCCGCGCCGCCCTACAACGGCAAGGCGGATCTGCCCCATCTCGCCGACTCGCTCGGATTCGAGATCGACGACCTCTTCCCCCTTGGCGAAACGCTGCAGATCCTCAAGCTCGCCGACTTCGAGGAAGCCGACATCAAGCTCACTCCGCTCGGCCGGCGGTTCGTCGACATGGACGTCGACCAGCGCAAGAAGATGATGGGCGATCAGGTCCTCGCCAACGTGCCGCTCGCCTCGCATATCAAGCGCGTCCTCGACGAACGTCCGTCGCATCGCGCGCCGGCGAGCCGGTTCCGCGAGGAACTCGAGGACTACATGTCCGAGGACTACGCCGACCGCACCCTGCGCACGCTGATCAATCTTGGCCGCTACGGCGAACTGTTCGCCTATGATGAAGCCGCCCAATCCTTCAGCTACGAAAATCCGGAATAGGGAACAGACGCGCTGCTGCTTTGGTTTGACTTGTTCCGCCCCAAGCCGTGCGATAACGCTAATCCACCGCAGCGCAGCATTTGAGCCGCCAGGAGGCCCGCGATGACAGAGAGCACCGCCACGATGAAGGTCGGCGACACGACCGTCGAATTGCCCGTAAAAACCGGCTCGGTCGGCCCGGCTGTCGTCGATATCGGCAAGCTCTACGCCAAGACGGGTATGTTCACCTATGATCCGGGCTTCACCTCGACGGCGAGCACGGAATCGAAGATCACCTACATCGACGGCGACCAGGGCGTCCTGCTTTATCGCGGCTATCCGATCGACGAACTCGCCGAGCACGGCGACTTCCTCGAGACCTGCTACCTGCTGCTCTACGGGGAGTTGCCGACGGCGGCGCAGAAGGCGGAGTTCGACTACCGCGTCACCCGCCACACGATGGTGCACGAACAGATGACCCGGTTCTTCAACGGGTTCCGTCGCGACGCGCACCCGATGTCGATCATGGTGGCCTGCGTCGGCGCGCTTGCGGCGTTCTATCACGACTCGGTCGACATCAACGATCCGCTGCAGCGGCAGATCGCCTCGATCCGCATGATCGCCAAGATGCCGACCCTCGCCTCGATGGCGTTCAAATATTCGATCGGCCAGCCGTTCGTCTATCCCAAGAACGACCTCGACTACTGCTCGAACTTCCTGCGCATGTGCTTCTCGGTCCCCGCCGAGGATTACAAGGTGAATCCGGTTCTGGCGCGCGCGCTCGACCGCATCTTCATCCTGCACGCCGACCACGAGCAGAACGCCTCGACCTCGACGGTCCGCCTCGCCGGCTCGTCGGGCGCCAACCCGTTCGCCTGCATCGCGGCCGGCGTCGCCTGCCTCTGGGGCCCCGCCCACGGCGGCGCCAACGAGGCGGCGCTGAAGATGCTGCAGGAGATCGGCTCGGTCGACCGCATCCCGCACTACATCGCCCGCGCGAAGGACAAGAACGATCCCTTCCGCCTCATGGGCTTCGGCCACCGGGTCTACAAGAACTACGACCCGCGCGCGAAGATCATGCAGAAGACCACGCACGAGGTGCTCAACGAGCTCGGCATCAAGGACGACCCGCTGCTGGACGTCGCGATCGAGCTGGAGCGCATCGCGCTGCACGACGAGTACTTCATCGAGAAGAAGCTCTACCCGAACATCGACTTCTATTCGGGCATCACGCTCAAGGCGATGGGCTTCCCGGTGTCGATGTTCACGGTGCTGTTCGCCGTGGCGCGCACCGTCGGCTGGATCGCCCAGTGGAAGGAAATGATCGACGATCCGGAGCAGAAGATCGGCCGTCCGCGCCAGCTCTACACCGGCGCGACCTTCCGCGACTACACGGCGATCGGCAGCCGCTGAACCGCCAGGCCTGTAGGGCCGGGTCGTCGACCCGGCCGCGGCGCGCCAGCGAGCGCGCCCTACAGACGCCGCCTCACCACGCGACCGGCCGGCCGTCGCGGAAGAAACCGCCGCTCGGCCCGTCTTCGGGCAGGTCGACCGCCCACAGCACGCTCGCCGCCCCCTCCCCGACCGGCCGTCCCCCGCTCCCGCCCATGTCGGTTGCGACCCAGCCGGGGCAGACGGCGTTGACGAGCACGCCGGTTCCGGAAAGCTCCCCCGCCAGCACCCGCGTCAGGGCGTTCAGCGCCGCCTTCGAGGTCGAATAGGCCGGCGTCCCCGCGCCCATCGAGGCGAGCGAACCAGCTCCCGATGAAACATTGACGATGCGTCCCCAGCCGCGCGCCCGCATCTCCGG
Source organism: uncultured Roseiarcus sp. (assembly GCA_945957375.1). GTDB lineage: Bacteria > Pseudomonadota > Alphaproteobacteria > Rhizobiales > Beijerinckiaceae > Roseiarcus. Next base: position 4,265 of record CAMFKX010000175.1, on the reverse strand, counting down.
CGCGAAGGTCTGCGCCATCCGCCAGGCGCCGAACAGGTTGGTCTCGAACGCCTCGCGCACGATCCGCCAGTCGACGTCGAGCGCCGTCTGCCACGTGTCGTAGTGGACCCCGGCGTTGTTGATCAGCACATCCACCTGGCCGATGCCTGCGGCGAGCCGCGCCGGCGCGTCCGGGTCGTTCACGTCGAGCGCGACCGGGCTGACGTCGCCGCCGATCCGCCGCGCCGCCTCCGCGCCCTTCTCGTAATCGCGCGCGCCGAGGAACACGCGCCAGCCGCGGGCCCCGAGCTGGCGGCACACCTCGAAGCCGATGCCCCGGTTGGCGCCGGTGACGAGCGCGACGCGCGTGCGAGCGTTTTCGGCCATCGCGTGACTCCTCTTCCGCCGGCCGCGGCGCGACCGGGCCGGGGACCCGGCATGCGCGAGGCTAACGCGACGACGTTGGCGTTTCCATGGTGCTTGCGGGCGCAGGCGGCGGCAGCCCCCTCTCCCGGATGATGGTTTGGCCGTCCCCCGGAAGGGATTCGGGGCTCCCCCCAAACGGGGACTGGGAGCGCTACGTTCTACGCGTCGGCAAACGCAGGACACGCCCCGGCGCAGCCGCAGCCGCCCATCATGTCGCAGGCACCGGCGGCCATCGCCGGCGCCGCCTCGCCGCCCTTGTTGGGCGAGGCGATCAGCGACAGCTGCTGGTCCAGATGGACGCTCGCGCAGCGCTCGCATTCGGGCGTCTCGCCCGACATCACGAGGGTCGAGAATTCCTGACCGCAGTCGCGGCAACGGTAGGCGTAGATCGGCATGACGGCTCCGAGGAAACAGTTCGACGCTCATTTGCGCGCCGCTGGCCGCGGACGCAAGGGCGGCGAAAGACGCCGGCCGAGCTTCAATCGGCCGATGACGGCGCGGAGGCCGAGCGGGACAGGCCGAGGCGTTTCGCCGCTTCGGCGACCAGGCGCTCGCGCTCGCTGATGACCGGCGCAAGGCGGTTGCGCACCGCGTCTCGAACCGCCTTCGGCGCCGTCTCGGGATCGCCCGCGTCGAACGGCGGCGCCGGCGCATATTCGAGATTGAGCTGCACCGCCTCGGCGATCGCCTTGCCGGCGATCCCGGCGAGGAGCGAGAGAGCGAAGTCGATTCCGGCCGTCACGCCGCCGCCGGTGACGAGCCGGCCGTCGCGTACGACGCGCGCATGGACCGGCTCGGCTCCGAACCGCGCGAGCAGGTGATGCGAGGCCCAGTGCGTCGTGGCCCGCTTGCCGACGAGCAGCCCCGCCGCCCCGAGCACGAGCGCCCCGGTGCACACGGAGGTGACGAAACGCGCCGCTTCCGCCTGCCGGCGCAGAAAGGCGAGCGTCTTCTCGTCGGCGAGGAGCGGGTTGACGCCCGATCCTCCGGGAACGCAGATCACGTCGAATTGCGGACAGTCGTCGAAGGTCAAGTCGGGCGTCAGGACGAGGCCGGTCGCGGACACGACCGGCTCGCGGCTCTTCCAGACGAGGCGGACCCTCGCTCCGGGCCAGGACGCCAGGACTTCGAACGGCCCGGCCAGGTCGAGCTGCTGGACCTTCGGGAAGACCAGGAAGCCGACCTCGATCTTGCGCTTCTCCTCCACCGCCATCCTCCTCGAGGTCGAAGGAATCATGCGCCGGGCGAGCAGGCGCGTCAAAGCGTCAGCCGTCGTCGCGCACCACGATTTCGGTCCGCTTGGCGCCGACCGCCGCAGCGAGCCAACGCAGCCGGTCGCTCACGACCTCGCTGTCGGGCGCGCGCGCGGCTGGCGAGACCTCGAGCCGCACGCAATCGGGATCGAGGCGCAGGCGGGCGGTCGCGAGCACCGAGGGGACGACGCCCGAGAACCGATAGGCGAGTTGCATCGCGCGCCCGAGAATCTGCGCGCGCCGCCGCAAGGCGGGCGAAAGGAGTCCGATCGCCGGCTCGAGCCACGGCGCATCCGCTCGGCCGGCGTAGCGCGCATGGACGGCCGCAGCGAGAAACACGCGTTCGGGATGATCGACGCCGATCAGCGGAAACTGCAACAGTCGCCGGAAGCTTTCCTCGGCCCGGAGGTCCTCGGCGTCGCGCCAGGCGATGTCGGAAAGTGCGCAGGCGGCGACGCGCAGTCGGGTCTCGGCCGGCGTCTCGCGGGGATCGAGGTCGGCGGTCCAGGCCGCGAGGGCCGGCGCGAAATCCGGCACGCGGGCGAACGGCAGGCCGATGAATTGCGCGCCCTCGACCAGCGGGTCGAAATAGCGCTCCGCCTCGTCGAGCTGCGAATAGAGCAGGCCCTCGCGCAGGCCGAGCGCGGAAAAGATCACCCGTTCCGGCGCCAGCCGCTTCAGCACGCGGTCGAGGGTCAGCGCCGCCGCCGGCAGCGTCCGGGCGCGCCGGGACGAGACGCCGGGCATGCCGACGAGCTTCGCCGGCGCCGTCCGCACGATCGCCTTCGCGAAAGCGCGGATGACGGAGGTCTCGACCGCATAGCCGTGCACTGTCTTGACCGGCGCGCCGACCGCCTCGATGTGGGCCTTGGCGAGCGCGCGCCAGCCGCCGCCGACCGGATAGAAGGTCGGCCGCGCGAACGACGGCTTGACGCCCGAGCGCAGGATTTCGTCGACCTTGCGCTTGGCGACGTCGTAGCCTTCCGCCATCAGCGCCTCGACCGGCAGCGCGCCGAGCGGCAGGCTCGTCCAGGCCTCGCCGACGTGGTCGTCGATCGCCTCGGTGATCTCGAGGCTGCCCCCGCCCATGTCGCCCACTGCACCCACCGGCCGAAAGAAGCCGGAGATGACGCCGAGCGCGGCGAAGCGCGCCTCCTCGGCGCCCGAGAGGATGCGCACCTTCAGGCCGGCGTCCCTGGCGATCGCCGCGACGAGATCGGGGCCGTTGCTCGCCCGCCGGATCGCCTCGGTCGCGGTGACGTCGAGCTTGCCGACGCCCATCGCCTCGGCGATGGCGCGGAAGCGGCGCAGAGCCTCGACCGTACGGCGAAAGCCGTCGGCTGCGATCGCGCCGGTCTCGGCGAGGCCCTCGGCGAGCCGGGCGAGCGACTTCTCGTTGAAGCGCGGCAACGGCGCGCGCCCGAGCTGGTCGTAGACCATCAGCCGCACCGAGTTCGAGCCGATGTCGATGATGGCGTAGTGCGGCCGTTCGCCGCCCAGGACGCGCGCGGGATCGAGTTCGAGCGGCCGATGCGGTTCTTGGCGCCTGGACAAGCGAAACCCTCCCAACGTGCCGGGCCATCATGCGCACGACACGACCATTTGGCCAGCATGCGCGGCCGCCCGATCGACGGCGTCCTGTGATGGACGTCACAGACTTGGACCGCCGAACGTGCGACGCTAAACTGTTGGCCGCGAGGGGGAGAGCGGATGGCGCCCGATTTCGAAAAGGTGGCGGAAGGCCTCGGCTTTCCCGAGGGGCCTGTCGCGATGGACGACGGCTCCATCGTTTTCGTGGAGATCGAGAGGCAGACGCTTTCGCGCGTGCGGCCGGGCGACAAGGCCGTCGAGGTCATAGCGCAAATCCCCGGCGGACCGAACGGCGCGGCGATCGGCCCCGACGGCGCCGTCTATCTGTGCAACAACGGCGGCGTCTACACCTTTCAGGAGTTCAAGGGCGGCCGGGTCCCCGGCCCTCCGCCGGGCGGCTATCGCGGCGGCTGCATCCAGCGGGTCGACCTGGCGTCCGGCAAAGTCACGCTGCTTTATGATTCAGCGGAAGGAGAACCGCTCCTCGCGCCCGACGACATCGTTTTCGATCGGTCCGGCAATTTCTGGTTCACGGCTTCCGGCTATCAGGACGAAGCGGCCATTCACAAAGGCGGCGTCTATTACGCGAAGGCCGACGGAAGCCTGATCAAGAGAGTCGCCTCGATCCCGACGCCGAACGGAATCGGCCTCTCCCCGGACGAGGCCACGCTCTATGTTTCGGACACGCTGTTCGGCCGTCTCTGGGCGCTCGACCTCGCCGGTCCGGGCGAGGCGCGGGCCGGCCCCCTGCCCGGGGTCATGCCGGGGCGCGTCATCGCCACGCTGCCGGGATTTCAATGGGTGGACAGCCTCAAGGTCGAGGCGGGCGGACGGATTTGCGTCGGGACGATCCTGAATGGCGGGATCACCGTCTTCAGCCCCGACGGCGCCGCCGAGCATGTCGCTGTTCCCGACCTCTTCACCACCAATCTCTGTTTCGCCGGCGACGACATGCAGGACGTCTACCTCCTGTCTCTTATACACATCTCCGAGCCCACGAGACGTAGAGGAATCTCG
>CAMFKX010000174.1 GCA_945957375.1 uncultured Roseiarcus sp. | reverse complement strand
GGCTCCGGCGGCGCCGCCCTGCTGCTGCTCGAGCGCCTTGCGCTGCTCTTCGGCCTTCTTCTGCAACTGCTGCTGAAGCTCCTGCTGCTGCTTCTTCAGGAGCTCCGGATCGGTCGGCTTGCCGTCGAACGCCGCTCCGAACTCCTTCAGCGGAAGGTTCAGGGTCAGTTCGCGGCCGGACTGATCGCCGCCGGGAACGCGCAGGAGGATGGCGAGGTTCGTTCCCTTCTTCATGTTGGACAGCGTCGCGGCGCTGATCTCGATTTCCGTCGTGCAGGCGCTCTGGAAGCACATGTCGTACTTGCCTTCCATCGGCTCGGACTTGTCGACGATGACGCGAATGCCCGGTCGAATCATGAGGCCGATCGGCGCGATCATGAAGCGCAGCTTCTTCTTCTCTTCGCCCTGAAGCTCGAACACCTGCATCTGCAGGATCGGCGGCTGGTCGGCCGAGGCGCCGAAGGCGCGCATCGTCTGGCAGGCGTCGCGCCCGGTCGTCTGCTCCTTGCCGCAGGCCTTGACCCACTGCGGCTCCTCGGACACGAGGTCGACCTTCGAGGGCGGCGGGGGAGTCTGGGGAGCCCCGGCCGCGGCCGGCGCCTGCGCGGGCGCGGCCGGCTTGGCCGGCGCATTCTGGGCCAGCGCCGCCCCTGCGCCGAGCGTCATGCCCAGTACGAGCGCCGCGGCGCCCAAGCGCGTGATCGGGAAATGCATCAATCGTCCTTTCAAGCGGTGAAACCCAATGATCTCGGCGCCCGCCCGCCCCCGAGCCGCAGCGCCGAGCCCTTCCGCGAGCCGTCTGGCGACAATAGGGCGCGAATGCGGCGGCGGGCTGCTCTTCAAAGCGCGCGCTCTCTTTCCATATCCAGAGCGACAATCCAATAACAAATTCGGCCGAGACGGAGACGCGGCCGGCTTGCCGCGCCGCGGCGGAAATCGCGCGGCCGCCGATGAAACGGCGACAGTCACGGTGATAGGGTCAGGTCATGGTCGGCCTCGCGATTCGCTGTCTGTTCGCCGCCGCGCTGGCGCTCTTCGCCCCAAGCGGCGCCGGCGCCGGCGGCCCGGCGACGGCGATCGCCATGCACGGCGAGCCGGCGCTGCCGCAGGGTTTCGCCCATTTTCCTTACGCCGAGCCGAACGCGCCCAAGGGCGGGCGCCTGAGCCTCGGCGTTCTTGGGACCTTCGAGAGTCTCAATCCCTACAACGTCAAGGCGTTGTCGACCGCGCAGGGGCTGATCGGCAACGTCTACCAGTCGCTGATGATGCGCTCCGACGACGAGCCCTTCACTCTCTATGGTCTGATCGCGCAGAGCGTGGAGACCAACGCCGCGCGCGATTCCGTGGTGTTTCGGCTCGACCCGGCGGCCCGTTTCTCCGACGGCTCGCCGATCACCTCGGCTGACGTGCTGTTCACCTTCAACCTGCTCAAGGCGAAAGGCAGGCCGCAACAGCGCGAGGCGTTCGGCCTGGTGAAGGCCGCCGATGCGCCCGACCCGCACACGGTGCATTTCGACCTCGCCGGCGCCGACGACCGGGAGTTGCCGCTCACCCTCGCCATCATGCCGGTGCTGTCCGCCGCCCGCACCGACGCCGCGCATTTCGAGGATCAGACGCTGCAGATCCCGCTGGGCTCCGGGCCCTACCGGGTCGCCGAGGTGGATCCAGGTCAGCGCGTCGTGCTGAAGCGCGACCCGGACTATTGGGCGAAGGACCGGCCCGTGGCGAAGGGGCTCTACAATTTCGACGAGATCCGCTTCGACTATTTCCGCGACCCGACCGCCATGTTCGAGGCGTTCAAGGCCGGCCTGATCGACTTCCGGGTCGAGGACGACGCCACCCGCTGGCGTTGGGAATACGGCTTCCCCGCCCTCCGCGACGGGCGGGCGATGCGGGCGGCCGTGCCCAACGGCCTGCCCAAGGGCGTGTCGGGCTTCGCCTTCAACACCCGCCGGCCGATATTCGCCGACGTGCGCGTGCGCGAGGCGCTCGCCTCGATGTTCGACTTCGAGTGGATCAACGCCAATCTCTACGCCGGCGCCTACCGGCGCTCGCAAGGGTTCTTCGACGACAGCGAATTGTCGTCGATCGGGCGCCCGGCCTCCGCGCGGGAGACCGCGCTGCTCGCCCCGTTTCCCGGCGCGGCGCGAGCGGACGTGATGGCGGGCGTCTGGCGAGCCCCAGTCTCGGACGGGTCGGGCCGCGACCGCGCGGTCGCCCGCGAGGCGATCGAAAAGCTCGAACAGGCGGGATACCAGTCCCGGGACGGCCGCCTCGTCGGCCGCGACGGCGCGCCCTTCGCCTTCGAAATCACGGTTGCGACCCGGGAGCAGCAGCGCCTCGCCCTTGCCTACGCCCGCAATCTCGCCCGGATCGGCGTCGATGCGCGCGTCCGGCTCGTCGACGACGCGCAGTTCCAGCACCGGCGGACGCGCTTCGACTTCGACATGATGCCGGGAACCTGGACCGCCTCCCCCTCCCCCGGCAACGAGCAGCGCGGCCGATGGAGTTCGGCCGCGGCCGACGCCGAAGGCGCCTACAACCTCGCCGGAACCGCTTCGCCTGCGATCGACGCAATGATCGCCGCGGTGCTCGCGGCCGACAGCCGCGAAGACTTCGTCGCTGCGGCGCGCGCGCTCGACCGCGTCCTGATCTCCGGCTTCTACATCGTTCCGTTCTATTATGCGCCGGAGGACTGGATCGCCTGGTCGGCCAAGCTCGGCCGGCCGCCGACGACGCCGCTGTTCGGCGTCGACCTCGCCGCCTGGTGGCGCAAGGCGCCGTAGCGGCGGCGCTTGCGTCGCCGCGCCATCGGCGCCAGCCTCAGAACTGCAAGGAGAACCGCCATGACCGACGCCGCCGAGCCGCTGATCATCGACGTCGTGAGCGACGTCGTCTGCCCATGGTGCTATCTCGGCGAGAAGCGCCTCGCGGCCGCGCTTGCGGAAGACGGCGGGCCGGTCGTCGTGCGCTGGCGGCCTTATCAGCTCGACCCGACCATCCCCGCCGGCGGACTCGATCGGACCGAATACATGGAGCGCAAGTTCGGCCGCGACGGCCGGCTGCGGGCGGTCCACGACCGCCTGGTCGCGCTCGGCGCCGAGGTCGGCCTACCCTTCGCCTTCGAGGCCATCACCCGCGCGCCCAACACCCTCGACGCCCACCGGCTGATTCGCTGGGCCGCCTCGACCGGCCGTCAGCCGGACGTCGTCGACCGGCTGTTCCACGCCTATTTCGTCGAGGGGCGCGATATCGGCGACCGCGCCGTCCTGCTCGACGTCGCTTCGGCCTGCGGCCTCGACGTCGCCCTGGTCGGGCGCCTGCTCGAGGACGGCGCCGACGTCGAGACGGTGCAGGGCGAGATCGCCCAGGCCCAGTCGATGGGGGTGACCGGCGTGCCGTTTTTCGTCTTTGCCGGCCGCTTCGGCGTATCCGGGGCGCAGGATGTCGAGGTGCTCAAGGGCGCGATCGGGCAGGCCCGGGCCGCGATGCAGGCCGAACCCCGATCATAGGCTTCTCCCGAGCGCGCCCCGCTCGACCGCGATCTTGCGACAGGCCGAGCCGCCGGCGCCGCGGCGCCTTGCGTGCTAAGGTTTACATTGTTTAGATGAGCGTGGCGGCTTCTTCGGCAGGGGCCGTCGTCCAATTTCGATTGTCAACTGGACGACATCGCTCGGAAACCCCATGGCTTCGACTTTTCGAGAATTTTTGCCAAAAAATTCTCTGTTTCTATTGATCCTGGTGTTCTTTCTCGCCGTCGCAGCTTCGATTTTCAGCGTATCGATGCCGATATTGCTGGATTATCCAAATCATATCGCGCGATTCTGGCTCCTCTCGGGCGGCGCGCAACAGCCGGAACTAACACGGTTTTACGCCCTCGACTGGCGGCGGTCGTCGCTCGTCGGCATGGATACGCTCGCCCTGCTGCTGGGCCAGGTTTTCCCCTACACGGTCGTTGGCAAGATCATCGCATTCTTCGCGCTGGCCGGACCGCCGGCGGGCGGCCTGTGCCTCAGTCGAACGATCTTCGGCGGTTGGCGCTGGTGGCAACTGAGTTTCTTGCTCCTGACGTGGTCCTCGACCGCGCTGTTGGGCTTCATGGCGTTTCAGATTTCGCTTGCGCTCGCCCTGTTCTTCGCAAGCGTCGACCTTGTCCTTCCGCAGACGCTGCTGGTCAGGCTTCTCGTCCGCGTCGTCTTCGGGTTCGGGATCCTGTTCTTCCATCCTTTCGGGCTTGCCTTCTACGTCCTGCTGCTGTTCGCGCTCATCATCGGCAAGGAGCCGTTTGCTCTCGCGGACCTGACGCGCACGACCCGGATCGTCGGCCAGGCCGCGCTGGCGCTGCCGGCTCTGGTCATTCCGGTCGCGTGCCTTCTGGTCCTGTCGCGAACGCCGCCCGGGCACTACGACCACGGCGCGCCGCTGTTGACCTGGTATTTCGCCCCGCTCGAGGTGGCGATCCGTCTGGCCACGCCGTTCCTGTCGTACCGGCTGTTTGTCGACCCCTTGTATTTCCTGCCGTTGATCGCGATCGTCGTGTTCTCGTTCTTCACAAAGACGATGCGAATCCACGCCGGGCTGTTGACCGCGGGCCTGTTTCTCTGCGTGCTGTCGGTCGTCTCTCCGACCGGCATCGCTGATGAACCTTCGGTCGCGGTGCGGTTTCCGATCATGGCCGCGCTCGTCGTGTTCGCGGCCGTTCTGCCGGAGCCGTTCCATCGGCCGGCGCTGAAGAATGCCGCCGCGATCGCCATGATGGGCCTCGCGCTGCTCCGCCTGGCCGACATCGAACATGTCTGGCGGATGCGGCAGAGCGATTTCGAGGCGTTCGAGAGCGCCCTTGCGCAGGTCCCGCCCGGCGCAACGGTCCTGCCGCTGCTGTCTTCTCCGAAGAACGCCCACAGGGAGCCGGTCGGCCGTTATCCGGCGTGTTGCCAAATCTCGTGGGGCAATCTCGCGCAGCACTGGCCGGCGCTGGCGATCCCTCGTCAGCACGCCTTCGTGCCGACGCTGTTCGCCATCCCCGGCGAGCAGCCGGTGCGAATCCTGCCGCCCTGGAACGACCTGCCGGTAGAGCCGTCGGATATTCATGCGATCGAGAGCGCGCGCTCGCCGCAGCGCCTTCAGGCGGAGCCGTGGCTGGACGGATGGGACAAGAAATTTGATTACGTCCTGCTGCTCGGCATGAATCACGAGGACGAAATGGGTCCCTTCGTCCCGCCCCCCGGGCTTCGATTGGCCGCCGACGAAGGCTACGCCCGGCTCTACCAGGTCGAAAGGCAGCCGCCACGCGCCCTGCCGTGACGTGCCGCCGACCTTCGCTCGGTTGCGCCCGGTCGCGGAATCGGCGCACCATGGCGGCAGGCGGCGAAAGAAGCGCGAGGACTGCCGGAGACTCCGGACGGCGTGGCGCTGATCGACGCGGACCCTGGTTCGGAGCCTGACATGACCCCCCATCCGCGCGGCGGCCTCTATTTCGAGGATTTCCTCGTGGGCCACGTATTCCGCCACCGGCTGACGCGCACGGTGACGCAAATGGACAACATGCTGTTCTCCAACATGACGCTGAATCCGCAGCCGCTCCACATTGACGCCCATTTCTGCGCGACCGAGACGGAATGGGGCCGGCCGTTGATGAACTCGCTCTTCACCCTCGGACTGATGATCGGCATTTCGGTCAACGACACGACGGTCGGCACGACCATCGCCAATCTCGGCATGACCGACGTGGTGTTTCCGGCGCCGCTGTTCGAGGGCGACACCGTCCGCGCGGAGACCGAGGTGCTGGCGACGCGCGCTTCGAAATCGCGCGCCGACGCGGGCCTGGTCGAGTTTCGCCACCGTGCGTTCAAGCAGGACGGGACCTTGGTCGCCGAATGCCGGCGAACCGCCTTCATGCGCCGGCGCGGGCCGGACATCGTCTCCGTCTGAACCGATGCGCTGGCTGCTGGCGGCCGCGAACGACCCGCAAGCCCTTGCGGCGGCGTTCGCGAGCGGGGCGGAGGCGGTGGTGATCGATCTCCCTGCGGCGGCGCCCGAGCGCGACGCCGCGCGCGCCCAAGCGGCGTGCGCCGCAAGCCAACCGGCGGAACGGCGCGACGCGCCCGCAGTGATCGTGCGCGTCCATCCGCTGGCGTCCGGCGAGACGGACCGCGACCTCGACGCGGTCATGCCCGCCGCGCCGTTCGCGATCATGCTTCCCGAGACGCGCGGCGCGGCGAGCCTGCAGCAGCTTTCGGCAAAGATCGGTCTGCGCGAGGCGCTGAACGGCATCGACGACGGCGCCACCGCGATCGTCGCCGCGATCGACACCGCCGAGGGCCTGCTCGCCGCGGCAAGCCTGCGCGGCGCGACCGCCCGGCTCATCGCGCTCGTCTTCGACCCGGCAAGGCTCGCCGCCGAGGTCGACCTCGACGCGCGCCGCGACGGCGCCGATTACGCCTCGCCGCTCCAGACGGCGCGCGACATGGTCCTGTTCGCCGCGGCGGCGGCCGGCGTCAGCGCAGTCGCCGCGACCGCGGAGCGATTGGAGGACGCCACGGTCCGGAGCGCGGCCGAGGCGGCGCGCGGCGCCGGATTCGTCGCGCTGATCGCCGAAACGCCGGGTCCGGCGCATCCCGCATCGCCGCCGCAGGATTAGCCGCGTCCGCGCGCGAAGGTCGCCGCCGACGCCTTCACGAACCGCGAAGACGCGCCGCCGCCGAACCGGATGCGCCGCGCGCCGCGATCCCCACGCGATCTTGCGACAAAACGGCGCCTCAGCTATGTGCACAGTGTTTTGAACGTCTCCGGGTCGGCCGTCGGGATGTTTCAGGGGCCGAGCGGATGGTGGTCTGCGATTTTTCGCTGAGTCGCTTCGGATTGACGTCCCGAAGCCCCGGCGCTGGCCGGCGCATTCGGCCGGCGAGTCCGGGATCGCCTGGGAAAATCGCCGCTTCACACGAGTTGGTCATGTTGGACTCTTGCGGGCTTCGCCTTGGATGAACCGGACGAATCGCAGCCCCGACGGCGCCTCGCGCACGCGAACGGCGGCGCTATGACCGAAGGCAAGAAGCGTCTGGTCGTCGTCGTTCCCTGTTACAACGAGGAAGAGGTCCTGCCCGAGACCGGGAAGCGATTGAACGACGTCGTCGAGAGGCTGGTCGAGGCCGGAAAGATCCACGACGGCAGCAGCATCTGCTTCGTCGACGACGGCTCCCGCGACCGGACCTGGCGGACGATCGAAGACCTCAGCCTCCGCCTGCCGCGAGTCGGCGGTCTGCGCCTGTCGCGCAACCGGGGCCATCAGAATGCGCTGATGGCCGGCCTTTTCCAGACCGATGCGGACTGGACGATCACGATCGACGCCGATCTCCAGGACGACGTCGAGGCCATTCCGCGCATGGTCGACGCCGCGCTCGAAGGCGTCGACATCGTCTATGGCGTGCGCCGGGAGCGCGCGGTCGACACCAGACTGAAGCGCGTGTCCGCGCGCGGCTACTACCGGACGCTCGCGGCCCTCGGCGTGGAGATCGTCTACGACCACGCCGACTTCCGGCTGATGTCGCGCCGCGCGGTCGACGCCCTGAAGCTGTTCGGCGAAAGAAACCTGTTCCTGCGCGCCCTCGTGCCGCAACTCGGATTCGAGACCCGCATCGTGCAATACGATCGGGCCGACCGATCCGCGGGCGTCACGAAATATCCGTTGAGAAAGATGCTTTCGTTCGCCTTCGAAGGCATCACGTCGTTTTCGACCAAACCGTTGCGCATGGTGACGTTGCTCGGGCTGCTGCTGTCGCTGTGCTCGGCCGTCATGGCGTTGTACGCCATCTTCGTCCGGTTCGAGGGCATCACGGTTCCGGGCTGGGCGTCCACCGTCCTGCCCATCTACATCGTCAGCGGCGTCCAGTTGTTCAGCCTCGGCGTGATCGGCGAATACGTCGGCAAGATCTACATCGAGACGAAGGGGCGGCCGCGGTTCCTGATCGCGGACCAGATCGAGGCGCGCCAGACCGACCCGTCGGCCAGCGTCTCGACGGAAACCTCGGAACGCCCGCAGACGATCGCCGCCCTCGTCAGCGATCGCCCCTGATCTTCAGGTTCGGGAGGCGTCAAGGGCCGCGTCCCTGCGACCACGACCCGCAGTGCAAGGCGCGAGAGCCGTCGCTATCGTGCCTCGATCGCGCGGCAAGGCGGCTGGAAAATGGGACAGGGGCAAGGCGCGGGCGTGCGCGAGATGCGCCGCACAGCATGAGCTCAGGCGAAAAGGCGGCGCGGACCGACGCGTTCGCGCGGTTTCAATGGATCGGCGCCGCGGCCGCCCTGCTTACGATCGCCGCGCTGGTCGTCGCGGCCGCGATCCAGCTGAAACACGCCGGCGACGTCATCGCCTATCGCTTCGGACTCGACTACGTCGAAGGCGAGGTCTGGCGACAGGCGCTCCTGATTCCGGGGCCGCTCATGTACGGTCCGATCGATCGGGCCCCGTTCGTCGGTTTCGAATATCCTCCCGCTTACCACCTCGTCGTGCGTTTCCTGATGACGCTCGGCGTCGATCCTCTGGTCGCCGGACGTTCCGTGTCCGCGGCCGCGGCCGCGGTGATCGTGCTGTGCATCGCGCATCTTGTCTCGCGCGGGCTTGTGTCGCGGGTCCAGCGTTCGGCCGTATGGGTCGGCGCTTTGACGGGCGCCCTCTTGCCTTTCGCCCTGTCGACCTTCGACTACTGGTTCGCGCTGATGCGCGTCGACTTTCTCGCGATCGCGTTGGCTTTCGTCGGGGTTGTGCTGGCGGTCCGCGCCGCAAGACAGCCGGCCTGGCTCCTGCTCGCGATGCCCGCGTTCGTTCTCGCAGTCTACGCCAAGCAGACGGCCCTCGCTGCGCCTGCCGCAGCGTTACTTGCCCTCTGGCCGGTCAGACCCCGCGCCACGATCCTGGCGATCCTCGGCGGAGCAATGATCGCGATTGCGCCCCTGCTCTGGCTTCAGGCTGCGACGGACGGCGGGTTTCTGCGCCACATCGTGTTTTATAACGTCAACACCTTCTCGCTGCAGGCCATGACGTCCAGGCTGTTGGGGATGGCGATCGATCTGCCCCTGCTGGTGATCGCGTTCCGCGGCTTGGCGGCTGTTCGGACCGAGCCCGCGCCGGACGACGTCGCTCAAGCCACGCTTGTCGCGGCCGTCGGCCTTTGGCTGGCGATATGCATCCTCATGCTGCCGATGATCGGAAAGACGGGCGCCGTCAGCAACTACGTCCTCGAATTGCTGTGCGTCGCCGCGATCCCCACGGGGTGGCTGGCCGGGCTCGGCTGGCAAGCGCTGGCGGCGCCTCGCCCCGGACGCGGCGACGCCGCCGGACTGTGGCTGATCGCGATCGCGTTCTACGTCGCCGCCTTGCTGCTGCATGCCCCCCTTGCGAATCCGATGGCCACGGTGACGCCCGCTTCGACCGCTCTCCGGGAGCAACTGGCGCGCGAGATCGCCGCGTCGGACAAGCCGGTTCTGACCGACGACCTGACGCTCCCGTTGAGGGCCGGCAAGGAGCCTCTGATCGAACCCTTCATTTTTCACGAACTGGCCGCCCTTGGGCTGTGGGATCAACGTCCGGTTCTCGATCGGATCGCGGATCACGGGTTCGCCTTCGTCGTCATGACAGACAAGGCGGGCCTGGCCGCCGAGCGCTTCACGCCCGAGATGCTCGAGGCGATCGCCCGCGCCTTCCCGATATCCGAAACCGGAGGAGGGCTCAGGATCCGCCGTCCGCCGGCCAGTTGAGCGAATCCGTCCAGCTGGCCTACGATCCCAGCCGCGGACCCTCCGCGCCGGACCTGCGCCATGACCAATCCCTTCGCCGCCTTTCGTTCCGAGGTCGTCGCCGAGGCGCCGCTGCGCGCCGCGATCACCGCGGCCTATCGTCGGCCCGAGCCGGAATGCCTGCCGCCGCTCCTCGACCTCGCCGCGCTCAGCCCAGCCGAGGCGGAGCGGGCCGAGGCGCTGGCGCGGGGACTCGTCACCAAGCTGCGCGCCAAGGCCCGGTCGAGCGGCGTCGAGGGGCTGATCTACGAATATTCGCTCTCGAGCCAGGAGGGTGTGGCGCTGATGTGCCTCGCCGAGGCGCTGCTGCGCATCCCGGACGCCGCGACCCGCGACGCGCTGATCCGGGACAAGCTCGCGCCCGGCGACTGGCGCGCCCATCTCGGAAACAGCCCTTCCCTGTTCGTCAACGCCGCGACCTGGGGCCTCGTGCTCACCGGCAAGCTCGTCGGCACGAGCAGTGAACAGACCCTCGGCGCCGCGCTCACGCGCCTGATCGCGCGCCGCGGCGAGCCGATCATCCGCGCCGGCGTCGACGTCGCGATGCGCATGATGGGCGAGCAGTTCGTCACCGGGCGCACCATCGAGGAAGCGCTCAATTCCGCCCGCGAGCGGGAGGCGCGCGGCTTCACCTTTTCCTACGACATGCTGGGCGAGGCGGCGACGACGGCCGCCGACGCGGCGCGCTACCTCGTGGAATACGAGCGCGCCGTCCACGCCATCGGCGCCGCCGCGCACAAGCGCGGCATCTACGAAGGGCCGGGCGTTTCGATAAAACTCTCGGCGCTCCACCCGCGCTATCAGCGCATCAAGCGCGCCCGCGTGATGGCCGAGCTCTTGCCGCGCATCAAGCATCTGGCGAGCCTCGCCCGCAGCTACGACATCGGCCTCAGCATCGACGCCGAGGAGGCCGACCGGCTCGACCTGTCGCTCGACATCCTGGAAGCCTTGGCCCTCGACCCGGAGCTTTCCGGCTGGAACGGTCTCGGCTTCGTCATCCAGGCCTACGGCAAGCGGTGCGGCGCCGTCGTCGATTACCTGATCGACCTCGCGCGGCGCGGCCGCCGGCGTCTGATGATCCGCCTGGTCAAGGGCGCCTACTGGGATTCCGAGATCAAGCGCGCCCAGGTCGACGGCCAGAACGACTTCGCCGTCTTTACCCGAAAGATCCATTCCGACGTCAGTTATCTCGCGGCGGCGCGGAAGCTGCTTGCGGCGCCCGACGCGGTGTTTCCGCAGTTCGCCACCCACAACGCCCAGACGCTCGCCGCCGTGCTGGTCATGGCCGGCCCCAACTTCTACCGCGGGCAATACGAGTTCCAGTGCCTGCACGGCATGGGCGAGCCGCTCTATGTGGAGGTGGTCGGGCGCGACAAGCTCGACCGCCCGTGCCGGGTCTATGCGCCGGTCGGCTCGCACGAGACCCTGCTCGCCTATCTGGTGCGACGGCTTCTGGAGAACGGGGCCAACACCTCGTTCGTCAACCGCATCGCCGACCCGAACGTGCCGATCGACGATCTCGTCGCCGATCCGGTCGCGCTCGCCCGCCGCATCGCGCCGGTCGGCGCGCCGCACGACAAGATCCGCGCGCCGCGCGGGCTCTACGGGGCCGAGCGGCCGAATTCGCGCGGGCTCGACCTGTCCGACGAGCGCCGACTCATGAGCCTGGCCGACGGGCTGGAGGCGAGCGCGCGCGCCGGGCGCCGCGCCTTCCCGCCCGGCGCCGCGGCGGATGAGGCGGGCGAGCCGGTGCGGAACCCCGCCGACCTCGGCGACGTCGTGGGC
>CAMFKX010000173.1 GCA_945957375.1 uncultured Roseiarcus sp. | reverse complement strand
GCCAACGCGCTGCGCGTCGCCGGCTCCGCGCCGGTGACCGCCGGCGGCGCGCTCGACCTCAAGATCGACGGCCGGCTCGACGCCGGCCTCGCCAATGTCGCGCTTTCGGCGGGCGGGCGCAGCGTCGGCGGCGCGGTGACGGTCGCGATGACGCTGCGCGGCACGGTCGCGCATCCGGACGCGCGCGGGACGATCGCGCTCGCCAACGGCCAGGTCCGCGACGACGTGACCGGCTTCCGGCTGTCCGCGGTGAACGGGCTCCTGGCGGCGAATGGCGAGACGATCCGGATCGAGCGGCTCTCCGGGACGACGCCGAACGGCGGCGTGATCGGCGCGAACGGCGAGGTGCGGCTCGACCCGGCGGCCGGCTTCCCGGGAACGGTGCATCTCGTCGGGCGGCGGGCCGAAGTCGTCTCCAGCGACATCGTCTCGGCGACCGCCGATATCGCCATCGATATCGCCGGCAAGCTCGCTCAGTCGCCGACGGTTTCCGGCCGGATCATCATCGATTCGATGGACATCGCCATTCCCGAGCGCTTCGGCGGCGCGTCGTCGCCGATCCCCGGCACCAAGCACCTCAACCCGACGCCGACGGCCAAGGCGCTGCTCGCCCGGCGCGCCAAGGCCGCGGCCGGCCAGCGTGCGGCGGCGTTCAACGCGACGCTGGCGCTGACCGTCTCGGCGGTCAACCGGGTGTTCGTGCGCGGCCGCGGGGTCAACGCGGAGCTCGGCGGCGAGCTGCGCGTCGCGGGGACGTCGAGCAACCCGCAGATCACCGGCGGTTTCGACCTGCTGCGCGGCACGCTCGCAATTCTCGGCCAGCGGCTGACCTTCACCCGCGGCCGGGCGACCTTCCACGGCGACGTGATCCCGGACATCGATCTGGTCGCCGAGACCAACGCGGCGGACATCACCGCGCAAATCGAGGTGACCGGCCCGGCGAACCAGCCGACTTTCGCCATAACCTCGTCGCCGAGCCTGCCGCAGGACGAGATCCTGGCGCGCCTCTTGTTCCAGAAGCCGGCCGGCAACCTCTCGGCGTTTCAGGCGCTCGAACTGGCGAACTCGGTCGCGGTCCTCTCGGGCCGCGGCGACGCGCTCGATCCGCTGCGCAAATCGCTCGGCCTGACGAACCTGAACGTCGGCTCGTCCGGCGGCGGCTTCCTCGGCCTCGGCCGCACGATCAACGACCGCGTCAGCGTCGACGTGACCACCGGCGTTCAGCCGCAGAACAACGGCGTCAACGTCAACCTCGACGTTACCCGCCACATCCGCCTGCAGGCCGGCGTCGACGCGTCGGGCGGCACCAATATCGGGGTCGGCGCGCAGTGGGAATACAAGTAGCGCTACAGCGCCACGCCCTTCGCCCTGGCCGCCGCCGCGACGAATTTCTGGGTCTGCGCGAAGGCGTCGCGCAGCGGCTTCGCGGTCGCGGGGTCCGAGATCTCCGCCCAGCGCGCCGCGATCGTCTCCGGCGTGCGCTCGGCGTCGTCGAGATAGACGCCCATGGTCTCGGCGATGTGGGTGACGGCGAAGGCCCCCGCCCCGGCCCCGAGAATGACGCGCGAGGGCGCCGCCTCGCTCGCCAGGAACAGCACCGCCGGCGTCACCGTCTCCGGCCCGAGCAGCGCCGCCGCGGCGGGCGGGATCAGGCCTTCGGTCATGGCGGTGCGTGCGGTCGGCGCGAGGACGTTGACGCGGATGTCGTTCCTCTCCCCTTCGAGAGCGAGCACATTCATCAGCCCGATCATGCCGGCCTTGGCCGCGCCGTAGTTCGACTGGCCGAAATTGCCGTAGATGCCGGAGGCCGACGAGGTCAGCACGATGCGTCCGTAATTGCGCTCGCGCATGCCGTTCCACACCGCCCGGGCGCAATTGGCCGAGCCGATCAGGTGGACGCGCACGACCAACTCGAACTCGGCCATGTCCATCTTGGCGAAGGTCTTGTCGCGCAGCACGCCGGCGTTGGCGACGAGGACGTCGATCCGGCCCCATTCGCGCTCGGCGCGCGCCGCCATGGCGCAGGTCTGCTCGAAATCGGCGACGTCGGCGGGATCGGCGATCGCGACGCCGCCGGCGGCCCGGATCTCCTCGACCACCCGTTCGGCGCTCTCCGACGGCGCGCCGTCGCGGCCGAGATCGTTGACGACCACCTTCGCGCCCCGGGCCGCCAGCCCGAGCGCGTGGCAGCGTCCGAGGCCGGCGCCCGCGCCGGTGACGATGGCGACCCGACCGTCAAATCTCAAAGCCATGCTTCTCCCCGGTCGATTCGGTCTCTTACCATCTCCGCGCGAACGTGCTAGCACCCCGAAGGAGCGTACAACGCCGCGCGATGGGGTCCGTTTACGCTCTCGATCAGATTTTCCGGCTGGTGTTGAAGGTCTTGATCCGGCGAGTTAACCTGCCGTCCTGACAAACGCTTGCTCATCTTGGGTTGCTCGGCGACGACACTCATTTTTACGGTCGCGAATATTCCAGTAACCGACGAGACGCGCCCTTGATGCATTCCTTGACCCAACCGCTCGAGAGACAAATCGACCGGCCGCGCCCCGCCCAGAGCAAGTACCGCGACGACATCGACGGGCTTCGCGCGGTCGCCGTCATCTTCGTCATGATCTATCATTTGAACAAGTCTTGGCTCCCGTCGGGCTTCGTCGGGGTCGACATATTCTTCGTCATTTCCGGATACGTGGTCGCGACCGCCGCGGCGTCGCGCGCCGACCTGCCGCCGCTGCGCCAGCTGAAGGTGTTCTGGATGAAGCGGATCGCGAGGATCTATCCCGCGATGCTGTTCATGATCGCCGTCACCCTGCTGCCGACGCTGATGTTTTCCCCTGCGTTTCCGCGGGAGCTGATCCTGTCCTACGTGCGGACCGGCTTCGCCGCGATGCTGGGACTCGGCAACGTCTATCTCCACCGCATCGGCTCGAATTATCTGCTCGGCGACCAGGCCGACAATTTCTTCCTGCATACCTGGTCGCTCGGCGTCGAGGAGCAGTTCTATGTGATCTTCGCGCTGATGGTCCTCGGCCTCGCCAACGTCGTTTCTCTGGGCGTTTCGCGCCGGGCGCTGGGGCTCGGGCTGCTGTCTTTCCTGACGGTCATCTCCGCCGCGCTGATGCTGTTGCTGGCCAACGCCTATCCGTCGTCGGCCTACTACATGATCCAGTTCCGCTTCTGGGAGCTCGGCATCGGCTGCATCCTGGCGCTGTCGCCCGGACTGTTTCCGGGCGGAGACGGGGCCGGCCGCTCCCCGGCGATCACGGCGGCGCGGGCGATCGCGGCCGCCCTGATCCTCGCGTCCGCGCTCTGGCCGGGCGGCGTCGACCGGTTCCCGACTTCCGAGATCGGCGTCGCGACGCTCGCGGTCGCGTTCCTGATCGCGTCCGGACGAGGGCGCGTCGACGGGTTCACCCGGGTCCTTTCCAGCCGTCCGCTCAAAGCGACCGGGCTCCTGTCCTATTCCTTGTATCTCTGGCATTGGCCGGTCTACGTTCTCCTCACGATTACCGTCGGACTGGAGAGCTGGCCGGCGCGTTTCGCCGCCCTCGGCATGACGGCTCTGGCCTCGGTCGCCTCCTACAGCTTGATCGAAAAGCCGCTTCGCCGCACCGACGAAGGCTTCCGGCGCGCGACCGCGCCGTTCGTCGTCGCCTGCGCCGCGGCGATCGTCGTTCTCACCGGGATCGCCACGGTGAACCCGAGCGCGCTCTACGTCGGCGCGAGCCGCTACCCGGCGGCGGAATGGTTGCCGGACGCGGACGCCGCCTATGCCGAAGACGGCGCGATCACCAAGAAGCGCTGCGATCTCAGCGCCGGCGCGTCGGTCGCCTCCGATTTCCCGGCCGAGTGCCGGGCGAAAGTCCCGGGTCCGAACGCCCGCACGCTGTTCCTCATCGGCGACAGCCTCGCCTTCGCCGACTGGGGCATGGCGCTCGGCGCGGCGCACGACCTGAACCTGAACGTCGTCGCCTATTCGCACGAGGGATGCGACCTGAACTTCGACCGCCGGGTCTATCCGCCGTCCTGCGCCGCCTACTGGAACGGAATGCCCGACCGCCTGCGGCGCGTGCTCAAGCCCGGCGACGTCGTGTTGCTGGCGACCCTGAACTTCCTGGGCGACACGGTCGATCGCAGCTTCGCCAAGGCGGAATGGGAGGCGATCTATCAGGTCGCCCGGGAGGCGAACGCCCGGCTGGTCATCCAGGCCCCGCCGCCGCAGTTCGGCAGGGACGCCTTCATCTGCACCCCGGAATGGTTTCGCTGGACCTACGACGGCTGCACCAGGACCCGGGCGGACCTCGAGGAGGCGAGACGGCCGGTGACAAGCCTGATCGACGCGTTCGCCAAGGCGCGGCCGGGCGTGTCCGTCTGGGATCCGGTCGAACTCCTGTGCGTCGACCGCGGCTGCAGCCAATTCAAGGACGGCAAGCCGGTGTTCCGCAACTGGGACCACCTGTCCTACGCCGGCTCGAAGCAGCTCGCGCCCGGGTTCGCGACGTTCCTGAAGGGCCTCGACCTCAAGCCGAACTGACCGCAAGGGCGGCGCCGCCCGCAAATTGGGTGTTGCACAGGCGTCATGTTTGCGCGTCAAAGACCCGAAAGGCGTCATGAATCCGATTCCCGTCGGAGGAGCGCGCGCGCAAGGCGAAGCCGTCATGGCCACCAGGACCGGTAAAGACTCCGACGACCTCCGCGACCTCCTGGCCGAGGTCGTCGCGCTGCGGGAGACCGTCGAGACCCGGGGCGCCGAGCTTCGCGAGGAATGGGGCAAGCCGGCGGAAGCGGCGGCGTCGAAAGCGGTCAACCTGTCGCAATATATCGCGCTGCGCGGCCACGATCTCACCGAGCTTCAGCTCAAGCTCGCCGCCCGCGGCCTTTCCTCGCTCGGGCGGAGCGAGGCCAAGGTGGCCGCCACGCTCGATGCGCTGATCGTGACGCTGAAGCGCCTGAACGGCGAAACCGACGTCCAATACCCGCCCGCTTCGGTCGCGCGCGCCAGCAAGTCGGAGCTCGAGGCCGAGGCCGACCGGGTGTTCGGCAAGCGGCCGAAGGGCGCGCCGCGCGTGCGCGTCATGGCCACCCTGCCGCCGGAGGCCGCGACCCAGCCGGAGCTGGTCGACAACCTGATCGCCGCCGGCATGGACTGCGCCCGGATCAACTGCGCCCACGACGACGCCGAAGCCTGGAGCCGGATGATCGCCAACCTGCGCGACGCCTCCGTCCGCCACGAGCGCCCGTGCAAGGTTCTGATGGATCTCGGCGGACCCAAATGCCGGATCCTGAAGGTCAAGGCGCCGCCGAAGACACGGCTGGCGCGCGGCGACCGCGCGGCGCTGGTCGACGAGATCCGCGACAAGACCCGCGACCCGATCGCCTTCTCGCTCAACTTTCCCGAACTCGTCGACCAGCTGGCGATCGGCGCGGAAGTGTTCGTCGACGACGGCAAGGCGGCGGCCCGGGTGGTCGCCAAGTCGCCCGGGCGCGCCGAGATCGAGGTCTACGCCTCGCGCGACAAGGGCGTGCGCCTGAAGCCCGGCAAGGGGATCAACTTCCCCTCGACCGAGCTCGAATTGCCGCCGCTGACCTCCAAGGATTTCCGCGATCTCGATTTCGTCGCCGAGCACGCCGATCTCGTCGGCTTCTCGTTCGTGCAGCGGGTCGAGGACGTCGAGCTGCTGCAGGACCATCTCGTCGCGCGCGCCCCGAAACGCGAGCCGCACGCCATCGTGCTCAAGATCGAGACCCCGCTCGCGGTGCGCAACCTGCCGCGGCTGATCCTTCAATCGGCGGCGCACAACCCGACCGCGGTGATGATCGCGCGCGGCGATCTCGCGGTCGAACTCGGCTTCGCCCGGCTGACCGAGATGCAGGAGGAGATCCTGTGGCTGTGCGAGGCGGCGCATACGCCGGTCGTCTGGGCGACCCAGGTGCTCGACAATTACGTGCGCGACGGCGTGGCCAGCCGGGCCGAGATGACCGACGCCGCGACCGCCCAAGGGGCCGAGTGCGTCATGCTCAACAAGGGCCCCTATCTCGCCGAGGGCGTCGCCTTCCTGCGCGACGTGCTCGCCCGGATGGACCGGCATTTCTCCAAGAAGTTCGTGCGCTTCGGTTCGCTGAAGGCGTGGAGTTGAGGGAAGTTTTATTTTGCCGCCCCGCCCCGCTTTGCGAATTGAGCCGAGCGCCGTCTTTGAGGCCGCAAAGGGAGCGCTCACCATTCACGCCGCCAAGACCCCGCTCTTCCGCCTGATCGAAGCCGCCTTGGCGGGGGAGGACGTCGTCATCGCCAAAGGCGATACGCCTGTCGTTCGGCCCGTTCCGGTCCCGGCGGAGGGGTTCCGGTTCGGCGTTCTCGAACCCGGCGCGCTCGGCGAAGGCCCGGATTTCATGGCGCCCATGGACGAGCAGGAGCGTGCCGACTGGGAGGGGCGAACCTGACGTCCGTTCCGCTCAGCACCGATGTTTGGGTCTGAGTCTTGCGGACGGCGCCGACGCCCCTTCGCCGATCGCCCGGAGAAGGGGCGTCACGGGCTTCAGCCGGTGATGATGTCGCCGAACAGCTTCCAGCTTTCGCCGTCGAACTGCGCCAGTTGCAGCTGGCGGATCGGGCTGTAGTTGGTCGGCGAGGTGTTGAGCACGATGCCGTCGAGCAGCATCGGCAGCTGCAAGGCCTTGAGGCTGGCCGCCTGCTTGAGCACGTTGTCGCGGCTGAGATCGGCGCCGCACTGCTTGAGCACCTG
This sequence comes from uncultured Roseiarcus sp., assembly GCA_945957375.1. GTDB lineage: Bacteria > Pseudomonadota > Alphaproteobacteria > Rhizobiales > Beijerinckiaceae > Roseiarcus. The sequence continues at coordinate 4,877 of CAMFKX010000173.1, read as the reverse complement.
CACCATGGTCTGCGCCGCGCCGTAGCCGTAGGAGGCGTTGAGGTCGATGTACTCCTTCGGCGTCAGGTACTTGTCCGAAAAAGCCTTCCATTCGAGAACGCCGGGGTCGTCCTTGAACTTTGCGTCGGTGACGTCCTTGCCGTAGGAGCCGGTGATCAGGCCCTTCGACTTCTCGAGGCCGGCGGGCTTGAGCACCGCGCCGATCGAGTACGACACGTTGGAGACGTAGCGCGTCGCGTTCCAGCCGAGATCGAACGACTTGCGGATCGCCTGCGCGGCGAATTTCGGCGTCGCGGCGATGATCAGGATGTCGGCGCCCGAGCCCTGCAGGGTCACGATCTGCGAATCGACCGTCGGCTCGGAGGTCTCGTAGGACGCCTCCTTGACGATCATCGCGGCCTTGTCGGCGCCTAGAACATCTTTCAGTCCGGTCAGGTAGTCCTTGCCGAAGCCGTCGTTCTGGAACAGCACCGCGATCTTGCCGTCGGGCTTGGTCGCCAGGATGTGCTTGGCGTAGATGCGCGCCTCGGTCTGGTAGTTCGGATTGAAGCCGATCGTCCACGGAAAGTGCTCCGGATCGGCGAAGACGGCGGCGCCGGTCGCGACGAACAGCTGCGGCACCTTGTTGTCGTTGAGATATTGCCGGATCGCGAGATTCGGCGCGGTGCCGAGGGTGTTGAACAGGAACGCGACCTTCTCGTCCTCGACCAGCTTGCGCACCTGCTCGACGGTCTTGGGCGGGCTATAGGCGTCGTCGAGGCTGATGAAGTTGATCTTGCGCCCGTTCACGCCGCCCTGCTCGTTGATCATCTTGAAATAGGCGGCCTCGACGCGGCCGATCACGCCATAGGCCGAGGCCGGGCCGCTGTAGGGCATGGTCTGGCCGATCTTGATCTCCGTGTCGGTGACGCCGGGCGTGTCGGCATGGGCCGCGCGCGCCCCGGCCAGGAACGCCGCGCCGGCGGCGCCCGTGTGCAGAAACGACCGTCGTGTGATCATGTGCTCCTCCCGTGCTCGTTCGCGTCGGCGGACGACCCGCCGCCGTCGTCATTTGGTCTTTGAAGCCCAACGCAGGGCCGACCGCAAAGCTCCGGCGACGCCGCCCGGCATGATCGCCATCGCCAGGATCAGCAGCACGCCGTAGATCGCGCCCGGCAGCGCCTTGGCGCTCTCGCCGAAGGTCACCGACAGCTGGTCGGCGAGATTGGGCACGAACTCGATGAACAGCGCGCCGAACAGCATGCCGCCGAGCGAGGCGAGCCCGCCCACGACGATGCCGACCAGGAACGACAGCGACAGCGACAGGCCGAAACTCTCGGGCGAGACGAAGCCGACCGCGAGCGCGCTGAGGCCCCCGGCGACCCCGGCGTAGAGCGCGCTGACGCCGAAGCAGGTCGTCTTGTAGAGCGCCGCATCCACCCCCATCGTCTCGGCGGCGATCGGCTGGTCGCGCAGCGCCACCAGCGCCCGACCGATGCGGCTGGTCACGAGATTGCGCGCGGCAAAATAGAGGATCGCCGCGCAGGCGAGGCAGACCAGATAGAGCCACTGGTCGGCGCTCAGCGGCAGGCCGAAGGGGGCGCGCGGCTTGATCAGCGTCACGCCGCTCGACCCGCCGGTGACGGCGTCGAAGCCCTTGTAGGCCAGGATCTGCGGCGTCGCGACGGCGAGGGCGAAGGTCGCGAGCGCGAGATAGAGCCCGCCGAAGCGCAGCGCGGGAAAACCGAACAGGAAGCCGGCGCCGAAGCAGACGAGGCTCGCCAGCGGAATGGCGAGAAAATAGGGCACGCCGAGCTTGACCGTCAGGATCGCCGCGCCGTAGCCGCCGATGGCGAAGAACGCGCCGTGGCCGAGCGAGATCTGGCCATTGTAGCCGGTCAGCAGGTTGAGGCCGATCAGCGCGATCGCGAGGATCAGCACCTGCGCGCCCTGGTAGATGTGGTAGCCGGAGGCGAGAAACGGAAAAGCGAGCGCCGCGGCGAAGAGCGCCAGCGTGAGCAGCGTCCTCGGCGCCGTCCCGGTCATCACACCCTCGCCACGATGCGTCGGCCGAAGAGGCCCGACGGGCGCCAGACGAGCACGCCGACGATGATCGCGAGCGCGACCGAGAGCTTGACCTCGGAGCCGACGACATAGGCCCCCATCAGGTTCTCGACCACGCCGACGGCGAAGCCGCCGAAGGCCGCGCCGAACGGGTTGTCGATGCCGCCGAGGACGGCGCCGGCGAAGGCGTAGAGCAGGATGCCGGCCATCATGTTCGGGTCGAGATAGACGATCGGCGCCGCCATCATCCCGGCGATCGCGCCGATCGCCGCGGCGAGCCCCCAGCCGATCGCCAGCATCCAGCCGACCCGGATGCCGACGAGCCGGCTCGATGTCGGGTTCTGCGCCGCCGCGCGCATGGCGAGGCCGAGCGGGGTGAAGCGGAAGAACGCCCAGACCAGCGCGAGCACGACGAGGCTCACCAGCACCGAGCCCGATTCGTGCGCCGACATGTAGCGCTGGCCGAACCACGGGCGACCGTCGAACGGCGTCGGGAAGTCGGTGGTCGAATAGCCGTAGAGCCAGCCGGCGAGCGCGTTGAAGATCAGCGACAGGCCGATGAACACGATCACCGAGGCGAGCACCGGGGCCTTGGCGAACGGGCGCACCACAATCCGCTCGAGCGCGATCCCGCCGAGGAACGAGACGACGACGGTGACGGCGAAGGCGCGCCAGTAGGGCCAGCCGAGGTCGGTCAGCTTCCAGGCGAAATAGGTCGAGAACATCGCCATCTCGCCTTGCGCGAAGTTCACCAGTTGCGTCGCCTGGTAGATCATCACCAGCGCCAGCGCCATGATCGCATAGACGCCGCCAAGCGCGAGCCCGGAGGCGAGCTGGTGAAGGAACTCGTTCACGCGAGACGCCCCGGAAGAGGGCATTGCAGGTGGAAAGGCGACGTGGGCGCAGCGGCGTCTCCTCCCCCCTTGTCGGGGAGGATTGAGGAGGGGGGTCGCGCCGCTCTTGGGCGAAGCACGAACACCGCCCACAAATCCGAAGGTCGGCGCGACCCCCCACCCCTGCCCGCCCCCACAAGGGGGGCGGGTGCGCGGTGAAAACTGTTGCGGCCACCCATCATCCGCATCGTCAGTACCCCAGATACGCGCGGCGCACGGCGTCGTCGGCGCGCAGCATGTGGGCCGCCCCGCTCATCGCCGCCCGCCCCGTCTCGATCAGCACCGCGTGGTCGGCGAGGTCGAGCGCGAGCGACGCGTTCTGCTCGACGATCAGCATGCTCACGCCCTCGTCGCGGTTGATCGCCGCCAGGATGCGGAAGATCTCCTGAACGATCATCGGCGCGAGGCCGAACGACGGCTCGTCCAGCATCAGCAGCTTCGGCCGCATCAGCAGCGCCCGGCTGATCGCCAGCATCTGCTGCTCGCCGCCCGAGAGCGTGCCGGCCTGCTGCTTGCGGCGCTCGGCGAGGCGGGGGAAATAGCCGAATACCCGGTCGAAATCCCGACGCACCTCGGCTCGGTCGCGGCGGACATAGGCGCCGAGGCGCAGGTTCTCCTCGACGGTGAGGTCGGTGAACGTGCCGCGCCCATCGGGCACATGGGCGACGCCGAGGCGCGCGACCGCCTCGGTCGACAGCCCGACGATCGCCCGCCCGCCGAGGCGGATGTCGCCCTGCCGGCGGATCAGCCCCGAGAGCGCGCGCAAGGTCGTGGTCTTGCCGGCGCCGTTGGCGCCGAGCAGCGCCGTCACGCCTCCCTCCTCGACGACGAAATCGAGTCCGAACAGGGCCTGGATCGGCCCGTAATAGGCGTCGAGACCGCTGACCTCGAGCAGCGCGCTCACGCGGCGCTCCCGAGATAGGCGCGCACGACCTCGGGGTCGCAGCGCACCGCCTCCGGCGTCCCGTCGGCGATGACCCGGCCGAATTCGAGCGCCACCACCTGATCCGAGACGCGCATGACGAGGTTCATGTGATGCTCGACCAGCAGCACCGAGACGCCGCGCCGGTCGCGGATGGCGCGGATCTCGTCGGCGAGCGAATCGACCTCCTCGTGATTGAGTCCCGCCGCCGGCTCGTCGAGCAGCAGGAGCTTTGGGCCGATCGCGAGCGCGCGGGCGAGTTCGACGCGCTTGCGCACGCCGAAAGGCAACTCGCCGACCGGCCGGTCGGCGACCGCGCCGAGGCCGAACTCCTCGATCAGCTCGTCCGCCCGCTCGGCGATCCGCCGGCCCTCGCGCGCGGTGAACGGCAGCGCGAGGGCGTTGGCGAGAAAGCCGCCGCGGGCGAGCGCATGGGCGCCGACGCGGACGTTGTCGCGCGTCGTCAGGGTGGCGAACAGAGCGACATTCTGGAAGGTGCGGGCGATGCCGAGCGCCGCCATGGCGTGGCGGGAGACGCGCGCGAGCGGGCGCCCATCGAAGACGATCCCGCCCGCATGCGGTTCGTAGAGGCGCGAGATGCAGTTGAACAGGGTCGTCTTGCCGGCGCCGTTCGGGCCGATCAGGCCGCAGATCGCGCCCGGCGCGACGGCGAAGCTGACGTCCTCGAGCGCGGTCACCCCGCCGAAGCGGATCGTCACGCCCTCCACGGCGAGCAGCGCGGACGCCTGACGGCTCTCCTCTCCGGTCTCGGCGCGCGCCTCGGCCAGCCCCATCGAACGTCCATCCCCAGTCGCCGGATTTTCCGGCGATTCCGGAAGTCAGCATCGACGTTTCCGGCGGCCTTGTCGACTGCTTTTGTTGGACGAGCGCCGCTCTCGCCGCGCTCGGCGACCGCCGCTGTAGCCGCGGTCGGCGACCGCGGCGGACGCTGTAGACGAGCCTCTAGACGCGCTCGGCGAGCGCCGCTGTAGCCGCGGTCGGCGACCGCGGCGGACGCG
>CAMFKX010000172.1 GCA_945957375.1 uncultured Roseiarcus sp. | reverse complement strand
TCGTCCTTGAACTTCGTCACCGAAACCACCGGCCCGAAGATCTCCTCCTGGAAGATGCGCATGTTGTTGGAGCCGGCGAAGATCGTCGGCTCGACGTAGTAGCCGTTCTCGAGTTCGCCGCCGAGACGGGCGCGATTGCCCCCGGTGAGGCAGGCCGCGCCTTCGCTCTTGCCGATCTCGATGTAGGACAGGATCTTCTCGAGCTGGTCGGAGGACGCCTGCGCGCCGATCATCGTGGCCGGATCGAGCGGGTTGCCCTGCTTGACCTTCTTCACCCGGTCGACCGCGCGTTCCATGAAGCGGTCGTAGATCGACTCCTGGACGAGCACGCGGCTCGGGCAGGTGCACACCTCGCCCTGGTTGAGCGCGAACATCGCGAAGCCTTCGAGCGCCTTGTTGAAATAGGCGTCGTCCTCTTCCATCACGTCGGCGAAGAAGATGTTGGGCGACTTGCCGCCGAGTTCGAGCGTGACCGGGATCAGGTTCTCGGAGGCGTATTGCATGATCAGCCGGCCGGTCGTCGTCTCGCCGGTGAAGGCGATCTTGGCGATGCGGTTCGACGAGGCGAGCGGCTTGCCCGCTTCCAGGCCGAAGCCGTTGACGACGTTGACGACGCCGGCGGGCAGGATGTCGCCGATCAGCTCGAACAGCGCGAGGATGCTGAGCGGGGTCTGTTCGGCCGGCTTGAGGACGACGCAATTGCCCGCGGCGATCGCCGGCGCGAGCTTCCAGATCGCCATCAGCAGCGGGAAGTTCCACGGGATGATCTGGCCGACGACCCCCAGCGGCTCATGATAGTGATAGGCGACCGTGTCGTGATCGATCTGGGAGAGGCTGCCCTCCTGCGCGCGCAGCGAACCGGCGAAATAGCGCCAGTGGTCGATGCACAAAGGCAGGTCGGCATGGGTCGTCTCGCGGATCGGCTTGCCGTTGTCGAGGGTCTCGACGAGCGCGAGCAGGTCGAGGTTCTGCTCCATCCGGTCGGCGATCCTGAGCAGGACCAACGCGCGCTCGGCGACCGAGGTGCGGGCCCAGGCGTCCTTCGCGGCGTGGGCGGCGTCGAGCGCGAGCTCGATGTCGCGATGGTTGGAGCGGGGAATGTCGCACAGCTTCTTGCCGGTGATCGGGCTCGTGTTGTCGAAGTAGCGCCCTTCGACCGGAGCGACCCACTTGCCGCCGATGAAGTTGTCGTATTTGGCGCGGATCAATCCCTTCGCCGCGACCTTGTCGATGGCTGCTTGATACATGGGGCTCCTCCTCAAGTCCGTCGCTCGCCGGCCCGCGGGGTGCGGGCGCCCGGTCGATCGCCGTTGCCGCGTTATATCCGACCATGATGATCGGGAGACAACGGTACTTTTGGAGGAACCCTTACGCCTCAGGCCGAAGGGCGGATCTCGAAGGCGCCCGGCCTCCAGTCCGCGCCGCCCGTCTCGGCCAGAACGAGGCTCTGCACGTCGGCGCCGAGCGGTCCGCGGCGGAGGTCGGCGAGCAGCGCCTCGACCGCGTCGGGCGGACCGCTGACGAGCGCCTCGACCGAGCCGTCGGCGCGGTTGCGCACCCAGCCCGAAAGCCCGCGCCGCCGCGCCGCGCGCGCCGCGAATTGGCGGTAGCCGACGCCCTGGACATGGCCCTCGACCAGGATGCGGCGGGCGAGGGTTTCAGCGTCGGTCATGGTCGGCTCGCTTGCGGGAGGAGGCGATGCGCCCCTAGCGCTCGCCGCAGACGGCGTCCAGGACGTCCGCCAGCACCGACCGCCGGATCGGCTTGGCCAGGAAGCCGTTCATGCCGGCGGTGAACGCAGCCTCCCTGTCGATCGGGAGGGAATAGGCCGAGACGGCGATGATCGGCATGCTGGCTCGCGGGCCGCCCAGCGCCCGGATGATTTTCGCCGCCTCGAGCCCGCCCATCCTCGGCATCTGGATGTCCATCAGGACGACGTCGTAGACGTCGCGCGCCGCCGCCTCGACCGCCTCGACCCCGTCGACGACGAAGTCCGCCAGGTGCCCGAGCTTGTCTAGCATCGCGCGCAGGAGTTGGCGGTTGGCGTCGATGTCCTCGGCCACCAGCACCTTGAGCCGATGGGCGGCTTCGGCGGGCTTCGGGAACGCGGGGACGCGCGCTTCGGGCGGCGCCTCCATTTGCACCGGGATCTCGAACCAGAATCGGCTGCCGACGCCGGGCGCGCTTTCGACGCCGATGCGGCCGGCCATGACCCCGACGAGCTTGCGACAGAGCGCAAGGCCAAGACCGAACCCCGCGGGGCGCGTTCGGTCGTTGATGGCGCCGCGCTCGAACGGCTCGAACAGGCGCTCCACTTGCTCCGGGGGAAAGCCGACGCCGGTGTCCTCGACCTCGAAGCGCAGCATCGTCGCGTCCCCGATCTGCGACTGCGCAAGCGAAGCCCGCGCCGTCACCGAACCCTTGAACGTGTATTTGAGGGCGTTGTCGAGCAGACTGAGGAGGACACGGCGCACCCGCGCCGCGTCGCCTCTGACGGTGACCGGCAAGGCGGGATCGAACGCCTTCTGGATCGTCAGGTCTCCGGTTCGCGTCGGCGGACAGGCGAAAGCGACCGCCTCGTCGAGCAGCGCGCGCGGGTCGAACGGCGCCACGTGGCCGACCGGCGCGCTTCCGCCCAGGCTCGCGTATTCCAGAAGGTCCTCGATGATCGTGAGCAGGGCGTCGCCGGCATTCTCGATCAACTCGGCGTGACGCCGCTCGGCCGGCGGCAGGTCGCTCTCCCGCAGGAGGCCGGAGAGGCCGATGATCGCGTTCATCGGCGTGCGCAACTCGTGGCTCGCCATTGCGAGGAAATCCGACTTGGCCAGGTTCGCCTGCTCGGCTCTGGCGAGCGCCTCGCTCAGTCTGGCGATGTAGTTGGCGCGTTCGGTCACGTCGACGAAGCTGGCCCTCAACAGACGGCGGTTCGACGGCAGCCGGACGACATTCACCCCGCAAAGGCGTTCTTCACCGGACGGCCGGCGGATGCGGCGCTCGAAGTTGACATCTTCGCCGTTCAACGCCCGCTCGCTATACTCTGCGAAAGACAGGGCGACCGGCTTTCCATCCGGTTGCTCAGCCGGATAGAACGGAAAGAATCCTTGTTCGATAAGGCGTTCAATCCGAACCCCGAATAACTGTCCGGCGGCTTTGTTCGCGGATAGGATTCGGTTCTCGTCGACATCCAGCATGATGATCGCGTCGGGCGCCTCTTCGACCAGCATGCGGAAGCGCTCCTCGCTGGCGCGCAGCAACTCCTCGCTCTTCCGCCGCTCCGTCACATCGACGAAACTGGCGCGAATCAGGGAAATGCTCGCCTCGAGTCGGACGAGGCTCACCTCGCAAAGGCGGTCTTCCCCGGAAGGCCGCCGTATTCGTCGTTCGAAGCTCAACTCCTCGCCGGAAGCCGCGCGATCCCTGTGCGCGCTGAAGGATTGCGCGACCGGCTGACCGTCCGGCTGCTCCGGCGCGTAGAATCGCTCGGGTCCGTGTTCGATGATTTCCCCCCTGGGAACGCCGAACAGGCGCTCGACCGCCTTGTTGGCCGCGACACAGCGATGGCTGGCGGGGTCGAACAGCAAAATTGCGTCGGGCGCCTGTTCGACCAGCAATCGGAACCGTTCTTCGCTGGCGCGAAGCTTCGCTTCACTCTGAGCCCGTTCGGTGACGTCTCGGATGACATAAATGCCGCACCCGTCGGGCGAGGGGTTGAAGCGTGTTTCGATCATGCGGCCGATGGGGAGCCGCCGGATCATGCTCCAGGGCTCTCGCTCGACAAAGCGCGCGGTCCGTTGGACAACGATCTCCCGAGCCTCGACGTCGCCGAAATCGCCCCGTTCGGCGCAATATTGGACCAGCGCATCGAGCGTCGCGCCGCGTTTCAGGAGGTCGGCCGGAACGTCGAGCACCTGCGCCGCGATATCGTTGGCGATCGACAGCGTGCGGTCGGCGTCGTAGACGATCATGCCTTCGCCCATATTCTCGAAGGCGGCTTCGAGCAGCGCCGTTTCTTTTGCGAGCCTGGCTTTATACTGCACACGTTCGGTGACGTCGCGGAACAGGTGCACCCCGCCGCCTCCCGGCAAAGGCGTGAGCCGGCCTTCGACCAAGCGCCCGCCGTGAACCTTTCCGGTCCATGTCAAGGGGATGGACGTCTCGAACCAGGCCATCCTTTCGCGGACATAGTCGTCCACGCGGGCTTCGCCGATCTCGCCGCGGGAGGCGCGGAAGCGGGCGAAATCGCCGAAACTGGCTCCGGGTTCGAGCAGGGCGTCCGGCAGACTGAGGATCTGCGCCGCCATGGCGTTGCTTGACACGACCCGGCCGTCCGGGCCGAAGGCCACGACGCCGTCGCCGATGTTTTGGAGCGTCGCCTCCAAGACGGCTGTTTTCTCGACCAGCCGGGCGACGGAGTTGGCGTGCCCGGTAACGTCGCGGAACACGTAAATGCCCCCGGCGTCCGGCGAAGGACTGAAGCGCATCTCGACGGCGCGGCCGTCGCGGTGGCGGTGCGTCACGCTCCAGGCTTGTTGGGCGTTGAACAGGGCGATCTGTTCCTGAAGCAATTCCTCATGGCAGAAGTCGCCGAAGTCCCCGCGCGCGGCGCGGAAACGGACGATGTCGTCGAGCGCGGTGCCGGGTTCGAACAGCGGATCGGGGGTTTCGAGAACCTGCGCGGCGAGGCGGTTGGCCGCCCGCAGCTTCCGATTCGCGTCATAGACCGCGACGCCGTCGAGCATATTTTCGAGAACGCCTTCGACGAGCGCACTCTTCCGGGCGAGCTCCCGATCGCGGTTCTTGAGTTCGGTGATGTCGGTCCGGAGCGTCACGAGGCTTCCGTCAGACAGCCGACGCTCCTCGATCCGCAGCCAGCGGCCATCGTAGCCCAGCTGTTCGAACGCGCCGGTCGGACTGCGGCGACTCGCCCGCCGCTCGTGGATCCAGCTGTCCCAAACTGCGCCGGCGGGGCCGTACAGGCGGTCGAACCCCGCGCGCTGGATGTCTTCAAACGCAGCTCCGGGGCGCAGCACGTCCCGGAGATCCGGGTACATGCCCCGGACGACTTCGTTGCAGACGGCCAGCCGGTCGTCCGCGTCATAGATCAGGAGTCCGCCGGGAATCGCGTCGATCGCCTCGGTCAGGCGACGCTCGCTCGCCTCGGCGCGACGCGCGGCCTCGTCGAGCCTCCGGGTCAGCGCCTCCGCTTGCCGTTGAGCCTCCACCTGCTCGGTCAGGTCGGCGCTGACGATGACGATCCCGCCAATCTCTCCGCCCTCGTTGCGCCAGGGGCCGGCCTCCCACCGGATCCGACGATTCGGCCGGTCGGCCGCCGTGAGCATGTCAAACTCGGAAATGACCGAGGCGCCTTCGAGACAGCGCTGGTGTAGCGGCTTCCACTGGTCGCCGATCCCTGGAAATCCCTCCCACACATATCGACCAAGAAGGTCTTCGTTGATATCGTAGTCGGCTATCCAGGCCGGATTGGCCATGATATACTTCATATCATGGTCTAGTATCGCTATCGGTGTATGAATACTGCCGATACAACCACGAACGGAGAGCGTCTTATCGTTCATATACTGTCTACTATCATTACATGAAATTGCGGTCAATATCGGTTCATAGCATGACCATTTGGTCCATGTGCAGCGTCTTGTTAAAATCACCGCATCCAATAGTTAAACGGAAACGAACAGTCTTGAACGCCACCCTCCACGACAGTCAGCCTTGTCCAGACGCGTTGACATCTCCGCTTTGGTCAATCCACGCTTCCGACGGCGTCGCGCCGGCGATTGTCGAAGGCGAACGCGTGCTGGTAAGGCTCCGTCGCGGGGACGCAGGGGACCCGGCGCTGGGGACGAACTTCCGACGGAGGGCAAGCGAAATCATGATCGCATTTCCACGCGCGGCGCGCCTCGTCGGCGCGGCGCTTCTCTTCGCGTTCGCGGCGTCGCCGGCCGGGGCGGCTGATCGGGTCATGATGGTGCGGTTCCCGGCCGGCGCGACCTCGACGACGCTCAAGGGCGCGATCCGCGGCTATTCCGGCGTCGACTACCGTTTTGACGCGCGGGCCGGGCAGGCGCTGCAGATGCTGTTTTCGCCGTCGAACGGCGCCTGCTATTTCAACGTGTGGGAGCCCGGCGCGGCCGAGGCGGCCCATATCGGCTCGACCAGCGGAAACGAGTTCGGCAAGACCCTCGCGCGCGATGGAACGTATCGGGCGCAGGTCTACCTGATGCGCAGCGCCGCGCGCCGGGGCGAGACCTGCCGCTACAGCCTGTCGATCGAGATCGCCGGCAAGCCCGGCGGGGTCAGCGGCGGCGCATCGGACCTGGCGCTGAAGGATCGCTGCCAGAGCGAGGCGGCGTCCATGTACGGCGTCGCGCCGCGTCGCATCGCGCCGGGCGCGGTCAAGCCGGATGGGGCGGGCTTTCGCATCGACGCGACCGCCGACAAGGGCGCGGAGGGCGTGAAGAAGCTCCTCTGCCTCTTCCGCGCCGACCGCTCCTACGACCACATCATGGCCATGACGCCGGACGGCGAGTAGCGACCCCGATCCAACTCGCGATCGCCGCTCGCAGCCCCCTCGAATCGAACGCGTCAGTCGATCACGGCCTGGAAATTCGGCGGGACGCGGTCGTCGCCCAGGCGCCGTCCGCCGCCTTGACGCTTGATAGCAAGTGGTCATATCGCTATCATCGCTAGCGTATTTGGACCTCCGCGATCATGCCCGCCGTCACCATTCGCAATCTTTCCGAAGAGACGCATCGCGCCCTCAAGGTCCGGGCGGCGCAACACAACCGCAGCGCGGAAGCAGAAATGCGCGCGATTCTGGACGCCGCCGTGCGGCCGGAGGGCCGGCGGCGTCTTGGAACCGCGCTCATGGAGATGAGCCGGAAAATCGGCCTCACCAACGCCGATTTCGAAGCCCTCGAGAAAATCCACGACACCAGGCCCGCCGAGCCGCTGCGGTTCGAGTGATCTTGCTCGACACCAACGTCGTCTCCGAGGCGATGAAACCGGATCCGGCCCCGAGTGTTCGCGCGTGGCTCGACGCGCAGGCGGCGGAGACGCTCTACTTGTCCAGCGTCACCGTCGCGGAGCTGATGTTCGGCGTCGGCGCGTTGCCCGAAGGTCAGCGAAAGGACAAGCTGACTGCGGCTCTCGACGGCGTTCTGGACCTGTTCGCCAATCGTATCCTGCCGTTCGACGCCAGCGCGGCGCGCCGCTATTCCGACCTGGCTGTCAGGGCGCGCGCGGCCGGCAGGGGTTTCCCGACGCCCGACGGCTATGTCGCCGCAATCGCGGCCGCGCACGGTTTCGCGGTCGCATCCCGCGACACGAGCGCCTTCACGGCCGCCGGTCTCACCGTGATCGACCCCTGGACGGCCGGCGTCTGAGCTGGGGTCCCTGACGGCAAAAATCCCATGTGCGCGGATCGACGTCCCATCGCGCCGCCAAATGAATTGCCCCGCCGCCGCCCTGCGTCTATAGCCAGCTCCGTTTTCGCTTACGCCGACCCGTTTCGGCGAGTGAGCATGAGGAGCGACATGATCAACGTCACCTTTCCCGACGGCGCGAAGCGCGCCTTCGAGCCCGGCGTCTCCGGCCTCGACATCGCCAAATCCATCTCTCCCTCGCTCGCCAAGCGCACCGTCGCGATGATCCGCGACGGCGAGTTGATCGATCTCGCCGAGACGATCGCCGCCGACGCCAGCCTCGAGTTCATTTCCCGCGACGACCCGCGCGCGCTGGAGCTCATCCGCCACGACGCGGCCCATGTGCTCGCCGACGCGGTGCAGGCCTTGTGGCCGGATACCCAGGTCACCATCGGTCCGGTGATCGAGAACGGCTTCTATTACGACTTCTATCGCTCCGAGCCGTTCACCCCCGAGGACTTCCCGGCGATCGAGAAGAAGATGCGCGAGATCGTCGCGCGCGATCAGCCGTTCGAGAAGCGCGTCGTCTCGCGCGACGAGGCGAAGAGCTTCTTCGAGGAGAAGGGCGAAGCGTTCAAGGTCGAGCTGATCGACACGATCCCGGCGCATGAAGACGTCAAGCTCTACAGTCAGGGCGGCTGGACCGATCTTTGCCGCGGGCCGCACATGACCTCGACCGGCAAGATCGGTGACGCGTTCAAGCTGATGAAGGTCGCCGGCGCCTACTGGCGCGGCGATTCCTCGAAGCCGATGCTGTCGCGCATCTACGCCACCGCCTTCGCGAAGAAGGAAGAGCTCGACGCCTATCTGAAGCAGATCGAGGAGGCCGAGCGCCGCGACCACCGCAAGCTCGCGCGCGAGATGGACCTGTTCCATTTCCAGGAGGAGGGGCCGGGCTCGATCTTCTGGCATCCGAAGGGCTGGACGATCTTCCAGACGCTGACCGCTTACATGCGCCGCCGCCTGGCGGAAGACTATCAGGAGGTCAACGCGCCGCAGGTGCTCGACAAGAAGCTGTGGGAGATTTCTGGGCACTGGGGCTGGTATCGCGAGAGCATGTTCATGGCCCGCCCGGCCGGCGACGAGGCCGAGGGTGAGGACGAGCGTATCTACGCGATCAAGCCGATGAACTGCCCGGGCCACGTGCAGATCTTCAAGAACGGTCTGAGAAGCTACCGCGAGCTGCCGCTGCGCTTCGCCGAGTTTGGCGCGGTCAACCGCTACGAGCCGTCGGGCGCGCTGCACGGGCTGATGCGCGTGCGCTCCTTTACCCAGGACGACGCCCACATCTTCTGCACCGAAGAGCAGATGGCGGCCGAGTGCCACAAGATCAACGATCTCATCCTGTCGGTCTATAGCCACTTCGGCTTCGACAAGATCGTGGTCAAGCTCTCGACCCGGCCGGACAAGCGCGTCGGCACCGACGCGATGTGGGACCACGCCGAGGACGTGATGCGGCGCGTGCTCGACGAGATCAAGGCGCGCCACGGCGACGTGGTGACGACCGCGATCAACCCGGGCGAGGGCGCCTTCTACGGGCCGAAGTTCGAATACGTGCTGCGCGACGCGATCGGCCGCGACTGGCAATGCGGCACGACCCAGGTCGACTTCAACCTGCCCGAGCGGTTCGGCGCCTTCTACATCTCCGCCAACAGCGAGAAGACGATTCCGGTCATGGTGCACCGCGCCATCTGCGGCTCGATGGAGCGCTTCATCGGCATCCTGCTCGAGCACTATGCCGGGCATCTGCCGCTGTGGCTGTCGCCGGTGCAGGCGGTGGTGTGCACCATCACCAGCGACGCCGACGAATTCGCAGCCGGGTTCGTCGCCAAGGCGCGGAAGCGCGGCCTCAAGGTCGAGGCCGACATCCGCAACGAGAAGATCAACTACAAGGTGCGCGAGCACTCGCTGGCGAAGATCCCGGTGCTGCTCGCGGTCGGCCGCAAGGAGGCGGCCGAGAATACGGTTTCGGTGCGCCGCCTGGGGTCGAACGCGCAGACGACGATGAACGCGGACGAGGCGATCGAGGCGCTGCTCGCGGAAGCCGTGCCGCCGGATCTGCGGTAGGCGCCCGCCTTAAGCGAATTGTTCACCACAAAGAACACGAAGGTCACGAAGACTTAGTGGCCCTTCGTGTCCTTCGTGCCCTTGGTGGTGAATTTCAAACGGGTCCGCGATCAGCTTGTCCTTGTCCCGCCAGGCGTAAATTATCGCCTGTCCATTCCCGATGGAGCGAGCGCGATGGAAGTTTCGATCCTGGAAGCGACCGCCCGGCTCGACGATCTCGTTCGACAGGCCGAGGCCGGCGACGAGGTCGTTCTGACCCGTGACGGGCGTCCGGTCGCGCGCCTCGCTGCTGTCGAAAAGCAGGCGGAAACCGTAGAGGAGCGACGGGCGCGATTGGAGCGGCTGGTCGCGTCGTGGACCAGGCCGCCAACGCCCGGTCCGAGCGCAGCCAGGAGTCAGGACTTCCTCTACGATGACCGCGGCGCCCGGGTGATGGTCGTCGATACCTCGGCGCTCATGGCTGTCGTGCTCCGTGAGCCGGATGCGCCCCCTTGTATGGGCGCGCTTGCGTCCGCCAGTCCGCTGCTGATGTCCGCCGCGACGCTGACCGAGGCGCTGATTGTCGCCGCAGGCCGGGATTGCCTCGACGAAATGAATCAGCTGCTCACGGTGGCGGCGCCGACTGTCGTCGACGTTTCGCAACCATTCGCATTGGAAGCCGCCGCCTACCGCCGCTGGGGCAAGGGCTTTCACCCGGCGCGACTGAAGTTCGGCGACTGCTTCGCTTACGCCCTGGCCAAACAGCGCGGCTGCCCGCTACTGTTCGTCGGCGGCGACTTCTATTTGACCGATATCACGCCCGCCTTGCCGAAACCCTGAGCTTCGGCGCCCACTCTCCGCGCTTCCGTTTCGACCGCAAAAGCTCCATCATCGGGGCCCCACGAGGAGCGATGATGGATTCGATAGACGGCGCCCGTTCGCAACTGCGTTTCCGCTTTCGCGGCGAGACCGTCGCGCTCGACCGCTTCTCGCCGCGCGCGACCCTGCTCGACTGGCTGCGCGAGGAGGCGCTCGCCAAGGGGACCAAGGAGGGCTGCGGCGAAGGCGATTGCGGCGCCTGCACGGTCGTGGTCGCGCGGGCGAAGGACGGAAAGATCCGCCATGACGCGGTCAACGCCTGCATCCTGCTGCTCGGCCAGATCGACGGCGCCGAACTGATCACCGTCGAGGACCTCGCCGAGCGCGAGGCGCTCCATCCGGTGCAGCAGGCGATGGTCGACATGCATGGCTCGCAGTGCGGCTTTTGCACGCCCGGAATCGTGATGAGTCTGTTCACCGCCTACCATTCCGGCAAGCCCGC
This sequence comes from uncultured Roseiarcus sp., assembly GCA_945957375.1. Lineage (GTDB taxonomy): Bacteria > Pseudomonadota > Alphaproteobacteria > Rhizobiales > Beijerinckiaceae > Roseiarcus. The sequence goes on along the minus strand of CAMFKX010000172.1, from coordinate 823 downwards.
GACGCGGGCGAGCCTCGACGAGCAGCTTGCCGGCAACCTGTGCCGCTGCACCGGCTATCGCCCGATTATCGAGGCGGGCCTTGCGACCTGCGCCGGCGCGCCGGCGGATCGGTTCGCGGCGACGTCAGCCGAACGCGCGGCGGCGCTGGCCGCGCTGGACGACGGGCGCGACCTGGTCGTTGGCGATGCGACGCGCTTCTTCGCCGCGCCCGCGAGTCTCGCTTCGCTCGCCGAACTGACCGCCCGCTTCCCTGACGCGACGCTGGTCGCCGGCGCGACCGACGTCGGCCTCTGGGTCACCAAGCAGCTGCGCGATCTTCCGCGCGTCATCTGGCTCGGCCGGGTCGAGAATCTCGACGCGGTCGAGGCGCGCGAAGACGCGCTGTCGCTCGGCGCCGGCGTCACGCTGCTGGACGCTACGCCGCGGCTCGCCGCCATCCATCCCGACCTCGGCGACCTGATGCGTCGCTTCGGCTCGACCCAGGTGCGCGCCAGCGGCACGGTCGGCGGCAACATCGCCAACGGCTCGCCGATCGGCGACCTCGCCCCCGCGCTGATCGCGCTGGGGAGCCGGCTCGTGCTGCGCAAGGGCGAGGCGACGCGCACGCTGCCGCTGGAAGACTTCTTCATCGCCTACGGCAAGCAGGACCGCGCGCCCGGCGAGTTCGTGCTCGCGCTGGAGATCCCGCGGCTCGCCGAAACCCAGCGCTATCGCGCGATAAAAGTGTCGAAGCGGTTCGACGAGGACATTTCCGCCGTGATGCTGGGCGCCCGCCTCGAACTCGACGGGCGAAAGATTGTCGGCGCCCGCATCGCCTATGGC
>CAMFKX010000171.1 GCA_945957375.1 uncultured Roseiarcus sp. | reverse complement strand
CCATGCGGTCGTCGGGCGGACGGCGAGCCGGCTCGAGGCCGAGGGGCGCGCGTTCGCGAGCCTCACGGAGGCCGACCTCCGGGCGGCCGCGGCCGAAGTCGACGCGAGCCTGCCGCCGCTGCCGCGGGGCGCGATCGGCGAGGCCCTCGATCCCGCCGCCTGCGTCGCCGCGCGCGAGGACGTCGGCGGAGCCGGGCCGCGCGCGCTCGCTGCCCAATTCGCCGCCCTCGACGCGGCCTTGGCCGGGCGCGAGGCGTGGCTCGAGGCGGCGCGAGCGGGCCGGGAGCAGGCGACGGCGGCGCTCATCGAGGAGGCGCGGGCGTTCGCCCGCGGCGCGCCGTGACCGGGTGGTCGTTCGGCTCCCGCGTCTACGCCGACGCCTGGTCGACCGGGGAGATGCGGGCGATCTTCGACGACGGGCCGCGCACGCGGCTCTGGCTCGAGATCCTGGCCGCCCTCGCCGAAACGCAGGCGGAATTCGGCCTGATCGCGCAGGAGGCCGGGCGCGAGGTCGCCGCCGCCTGCCGCGGAGTCGCCCTCGATGACGCCTTCTTCGCCGATTTCGCGGCCGGCTATCGTACGACCGGACACTCGACCGCGGGCCTGATCGAGGCGCTGCGGCGGCGCTCCTCTGCGCTCGCGGGGGAATGGGTCCATGTCGGCGCGACGGTGCAGGACGTCACCGACACTTGGCTGATGCTCGCGCTCGAACAGGCGCGCGCGCTTGTCACGCGCGACCTCGAGCGGTCGATCGCGGCGACGGCGAAGCTCGCGCGGCGGCATCGCGACACCGTCATGGCCGGACGCACCCACGGCCAGATGGGCCTGCCGATCACCTTCGGGTTCAAGGCCGCCGGCTGGCTGGTCGAGTTGCGCCGCCACCTCGAACGCTTCGGGAGCGTCGCCGGGCGCATGGGCGCCGGCCAGCTCTGCGGCGGCGTCGGCAGCCTGTCGGCGCTCGGGCCGCGAGGCCTCGAGGTCCAGGCCGCCTTCCTCGCGCGGCTCGGACTGAAGGCGCCGGCGACATCGTGGACCGCGAGCCGCGACGTCCTCTGCGAGTGGGTCCAGATCCTCGCGCTGGCCTGCGGCCTCGCCGACCGCGTCGGGCAGGAGGTCTACAACCTCCAGCGCGACGAGATCGGCGAACTGAGCGAAGGGACGGACCCGGGCCAGATCGGCTCGATCACCATGCCGCACAAGCGCAACCCCGAGATCGCCGAGCACCTCGGCGCGCTCTCGCGCGTGACGCGCGCGGCCGCGGCGGCGATGCTCGAGAGCCTGCCGCACGATCACGAGCGCGACGGGCGGTCCTGGAAGGTCGAGTGGCACGCCGTCCCCGAGGCGACGCTCGCGTCGGGAAAGGCGCTCGGCCTGCTCGCCAGCCTGCTCGAGCGCCTCGAGGCGCATCCCGAACGGATGCGCCGCAATCTCGAGCTGTCGGGGGGACGCATCTATTCCGAATCCGTGATGCTGGCGCTGGCCGTCAAGGTGGGCAAGCAGACGGCGCACCGCCTGGTCCACGGCGCGGCCGAGCGGGCCGGACGCCTCGATCAGACCTTCCGCTCGACGATCGAGTCCGATCCGGAGATCGGGGCGCAGCTTTCCCAGGCCGAAATAGCGCGCCTTTTCGACGCCGCGCTTCAGACCGGCCAATGCGCCGCGCTGGTCGACCGGGCGCTCGGGGACGCGTCATGACCGGGACCGCGAGCCCCATCGCCGCCTGCCGTTTCGCCGAGCCCGCGCGCTTCGGCCTGATCCCGGGGCCGACGCCCTTCCTGCCCGCGCCGGCGCTCGCCGCGGCGCTCGGCGGCCCGCGCCTTTGGATCAAGCGCGACGATCTCATTCCGTTCGGCTTCGGCGGCAACAAGATCCGCGGTCTCGACCTCATGCTGGCCGACGCCGTCACCAGCGGAGCGAACGCCCTGGTTACCGGGGCCGGGCCGCTCTCGAACCACGTACGGTCAACTGCCGCCGCCGCGGCGCGGGCCGGCATGCGGATGGTCGCCGTCTACTGGGGAAGGGCGCCGGCCGAACTCCAGGGCAATCACCTGCTCAGCGTGCTCTGGGGCGCGGAAGTCCGGTTTACCGACGACAACGATCGCAGCTCGGTCGACCCCGAGCTGGCGGCGGCGGCCGCCCGACTCGCCGGCGAGGGCGCGCGTCCGTACGTGATTCCGCGCGGCGGCGCCTCGACCCTCGGGGTGATCGCCCACGCGCTGGCCGTCCGCGAGACCCTCGACCAGGCGCGCGCCGCGGGCGCGCGGCCGGACGCGGTCGTCGTCGCGGTCGGCTCCGGCGGCACCCTCGCCGGATGGATCCTGGGCTCGCAGCTCTTTTGCGCGCCGTGGCGCGTCGAAGGCGTCACGGTCAGCCGCCCGGCCGCCGAGGCGCGCGCCCGTGTCGCCGAGCTCGCCGCCGACGCCGCAGCGGCGCTCGGCGTCCCGGCGCCCGTCACGGCCGACGAGGTCGTCGTCCACGACGGTTTCATCGGCGACGGCTACGGCCGGCCGTCCGAGGCTGGAGCAGAGGCGCTGCGGCTCGCGGCGCGCGCCGAGGGCGTGCTGCTCGACCCGACCTACACCGCGAAGGCGCTCGCCGGCTATCGCGCCCTAGTCGCTGCGGGGCGCTTCCGCGGCGATCGGGAGGCCCTCTTCCTGCACACTGGCGGCGAACCGAGCGTCTTCGTCCGCCCGGAGGCCGTGCGATGACGTCCTGGACCCGCGCCCTGTTCGCCCCGCGGCGCGTCGCCGTTGTCGGCGCGTCCGCCACTGTGGGCAAGGTCGGCCATCTCATCATGCGGAACCTGACCGCGCCGGAAGCGGGGTTCCAGGGCGAAGTCGTTCCGATCCATCCCACGCTCGCCGAGGTGCTGGACCGGCCCGCCTACCCGCGCCTCGTCGACGTCCCCGGGCCGATCGACCTCGCGGTCGTGGCCGCCCCGCCGGCCGAGGCGCCCCGGATCGTCGCGGATTGCGCCGCGGCGGGAACGCCGCTGGCGGTCATCGTCAGCGGCGGCTTCGCCGAAGCCGGCACCGACGGGGCGGCGCTGCAGGCCCGCATTCGCGACATCGCCCGGACGGGCGGGTTGCGCATCGTCGGGCCGAACTGCTTCGGCGTGATCAGTCCCGCGAGCGGGCTCAACGCGTCGATCGGCATCGGCATGCCGAGGCGCGGCGGGGTGGCGCTCTACACCCAGAGCGGCGCCTACGGCATGGCCGCGTTCACCCGGGCCGAGGAGGATCTGATCGGCTTCTCGCGAGTGGTCGCCACCGGCAACAAGGCGGACATCGACGAGACCGACGTCCTGACCGCGTTCGCCGAGGACGACGAGACCCGCGTCATAGCCATGCTGATCGAGTCGATCGGGGACGGCCGCCGCTTCTTCGAGGCGGCGCGCGCGCTCGCCGGGCGGAAGCCGATCGTCGTGCTCAAGACCGGGCGGAGCGAGGCGGGACGTCGGGCGGCCGCGAGCCACACCGCAGCGCTCGCCTCGGACGCTGCGGTGACCGACGCGGCGCTGCGCCAGGCCGGCGTTCGCGTCGTCGAGGATGGGCAGACGCTGCTCGACGTAGCCGCCGCGCTCGACCGGCAGCCGCCGCTCACCGGACGGCGGATCGCGGTGATCGCCAATTCTGGCGGAACGGGAGTCGAGATCGCCGATCTCGCCGAGAGCGCCGGCCTGTCGACCCCACGCCTGTCGGACGCGCTGCAAGCGGCGATTCGGCCCCTCCTGCCCCTGTACGGGTCGGCGGCCAATCCGGTCGACGTGACGACGGAGTGGCGGCGGTTCCCGGAGATGTACGGCGGCAGCCTCGCCGCGCTGATGGACAGCGACGAGGTCGACGCGGTGATGCCCGTGCTCCTGCAGCGGTCGGCCCTGATGCCCGAGGTGACCGACCGGATCGTCGCCGAGGTGCGGGCGGCGCGCGCGCGGGGGTCGCAGACGCCCGTTCACGTCTGCTGGGTCGCCCCGGCCGGCGCGACGGGAAACCGGCACAAGCTCCTCTCCGCCGGCGTGCCTTGTCACGATTGGCCGGCGCGCGCGGTGCGGACGCTCGCCAAGACGGCCTGGATCGAAGCCGCCGCCGTCGTCCCGGCGCCGCCCGTCGTTGCACGACCGATGGACGCGCCAGAGGACGGTTGGCTGCCGTCGGATCTCGCGTTCCGCGCGCTGGCCGAGGCGGGATTTCCGGTGGCGCCCTGGCGTCTCGCGCGCTCGCGCGCCGAGGCCGCGGAGGCCGCCCGTCTCTTGGGAGGCCCGCTCGCGCTCAAGGCCGAGCGGCCGGGCGTCGTGCACAAGTCCGACGACGGCGGCGTCCGCCTCGGCCTCGGCTCCGCCGCGCAGGTCGAAGCGGCCTGGGACGATTTCGCAGCCCGGCTCGGCGCCAATGCGGCGATCGTGCAGCGTCAGGCCGGCCCGGGGCTCGAACTCGTGCTCGGCGCGCGCCGCGACGCGACGTTCGGACCGGTCGTCATGGCGGGGCTCGGCGGCGTGTGGATCGAGGCGCTCGGCGACGTGGCGTTGCGCCTCGCGCCCTTCGACGAGACGGAGGCGCGCGCGATGCTCGACGGCCTCAAGGGCCGGACGCTCCTTGCCGGCGCGCGCGGCCGGCCCGCCGCCGATGTCGCCGCCCTCGCGCGCCTCGCGGCTTCTCTCTCCCGATGGGTCGCCGGCGCCGGCTGGCTCGTCGAGCTCGACCTCAACCCCGTCATCGTCGCCGCGGACGGCCCGGTCATCGTCGACGCGCGCATCCGCGTCGGCGGCGGTTCATTCCCACGAGAAGAAGAAGGATTTTCGACATGAACAAGCCCCTCGCTCATGACGCGAAGCCAGGCGTCGCCGCGGCGCACGCCGAAGTCGCGGCGCTGGTCGAACGCGCGCGGACAGCGCAGCGCGCGATCGAGCGGTACACCCAGGCCGAAGCCGACGCGCTCGTCACCGCCGTCGGCTGGCACGTCTACAAGAACCGCGAGGCCCTCGCGCGGCTCGCCGTCGATGAGGGCGGCTTCGGCCGCTACGAGGACAAGATCGCCAAGTTCGAGAACCGCGTCATGGGCACGCTCGCCGACATGGCCGGCGTCAAGACCTGCGGCGTCGTCGAGGAGATCCCCGAGAAAGGACTCGTCAAGATCGCCAAGCCGGTCGGCGTGGTCGCAGCCCTGATTCCGACGACCGGACCGGACGCGACGCCTCCGGTCAAGGCGCTCGGAGCGCTCAAGGCGCGCAACGCGATCATCGTCTCGCCGCACCCGCGCACCAGGCTGACGTCGATCGCGGTGGTCGAGGCGATGCGGGCCGGCTGCGCGGAAGCGGGCGCGCCCGAGGATCTGATCCAGGTTATCGTCCAGCCCTCGATCCCAAAGACCGAGGCGCTCATGCAACTCGCCGACCTCGTCGTCGCGACGGGCGGGGCGGGTATGGTCAGGGCGGCGTACGGTTCCGGCACGCCCGCCTACGGCGTCGGCGTCGGCAATTCCGTGCATATCGTCGACGAGACGGCCGATCTCGACGACGCGGCGACGATGATCGCGCGGGCCAAGACCTTCGACTACGCGACGAGCTGCCTCGCCGACAACGCCGTCGTCGCCGAGGGCCGGATCGCGGACGCGCTGCTCGCCCGGCTCGTCGCCGCCGGAGGGCATGTCTGCAACGCGGACGAGAAGGGGCGGCTGCGCAGGGCCATGTGGCCGAACGGCGGCGAGATCCCCTCGATCGAGGTGGTGGCCAAGCCAGCGCAACGGATCGCCGAACTCGCCGGGTTCGAGATCGGTCCGGACCGGACGTTCCTCATCGTCGAGGAGGATGGCGTCGGGCCCGAGCATCCGTTCTCGGGCGAGAAGCTCTCCGTGGTTCTCGCCTTCTACCGCTACGCCGGCGGCATCGACGCCGCGGTCGGCCTCGTCAACGCGATCACCGGCTATCAGGGCCTCGGGCACACTTGCGGGATCCACACCTCGAGCGACGCCAACGTCGAGGCGCTGGCGATGGGCACCAAGACGGCGAGGGTCCTGGTCAACCAGAACCTGAACGAGGGCGCCGGCAGCCCCCGCAACGGGATGCCCTACACGCTCTCGCTCGCCTGCGGCACCTGGGGCGGCAACATCACGACCGAGAACGTCAACGCGCGTCACTACGTCAACCTGACCTGGGTGTCGCGCCCGCTGAAGCCGCGCGCCATCACGCCGGAAGCGATTTTCGCGGATCACTGGGCGAGGCACGGGCGGAAGTGAGGGAACTCCGGTGAAGCGGATTGTGATCGTCGGCGGGGTCGCCGCGGGAATGAAGGCGGCGGCGACGGCGAAGCGCCGGAGCCCCGAGCTCGACGTCGTCGTGCTGCAGGACGAGGCGGAAGCATCCTATTCGGCGTGCGGCATGCCGTTCTCCCTCGGCGACCCGGACACGATCCCGCACGCCTCGCTCGTCGTGCGCGGCGTCGAGCGGTTCCGCGCGGACGGGATCGACCTTCGGGTGCGCCACCGCGTCGAGGAGGTCGACGTCCGCGCCGGGCGGGCGCGAGTTCGCTCGCTCGAGACCGGCGCGGCGACGGTCGAGCCGTTCGACGGGGTGCTGTTCGCGACCGGAGCCCGGCCGATCGTCCCGGACATCGTGACCGAACCGGGCGCTCCGCCCATCCAGCCGCTCCGGTCGCTGGCCGACGCCGAGGCGCTGAACGGCCGCCTGCGGCCGGGCGGACGGGTCGCGATCATCGGCGGCGGCTACATCGGGCTCGAGATGGCCGAAGCGCTCCGCCGCCGCGGCCAGTCGGTGACGCTGATCGAGGCCGCCGCGTCGCTGCTTCCCTCGTTCCGGCCGGACGCCGGCGCCGCGGTCGGCGAGGCGCTCGCGCGCCACGGGGTGTCGGTGGTCGTCGGGGCGTCTGCGATCGGGGCGAGCCGCGGGGGGCTGACGCTCTCCGACGGCCGGTTCGTCCAGGCGGATTTCGCGCTCGCGGCGATCGGCGTCCGTCCCCGGATCGAGCTCGCCGCGGCCGCGGGGATCGCGATCGGCGAGACCGGCGCGATCGCGGTGGACGCCGCGATGCGCACGAACCGCGATGGGGCGTTCGCGGCTGGGGACTGCGCAGAGGCCCGTCACGCCGTCTCGGGAAAGCCGGTCTGGCTTCCGCTCGGCGACGTCGCCAACCGGCAGGGCCGCGTCGCCGGCGCCAATCTGGCGGGCGGCGACGATCGCTTTCCCGGCGTTCTGGGCACCGCGATCTTCAAGGTCTTCGACCTTGCCGTGGCGAGGACAGGCCTCGGTCCCGAGGACGCCCGCAGGGCGGGCTTCGATCCGGTCGTCGTCGCCGCCGCCGCCCGCGGCCGCGCCCGCTACATGCCCGGTTCGGGCGACGTCCACGCGATGCTGGTCGTGGACCGGACGACGGGCCGTGTTCTCGGCGCCGAGGCGCACGGCCCCGACACCGTGGACAAATATGTCGACGTCGTCGCGACCGCTGTCTGGGCGGGCCTCTCCGCCGACGACCTCGCCGAACTCGACCTCGCGTACGCGCCTCCGTTCTCGCCGGTGTTCGCGCCGGCGCAGGTGGTCGGCGAACTCGCGCGCAAGCGCGTTTCCCGCAGGCCGTCCGCGACCCTGTGACATTTTCGTGAGAGAGACAGAATGACGGTCGAAGCGAATCCCGCGACCGCGGTCGCGCCGGTCGACGCCGGCGCGGTGAAATGGACGGTGACGCTCGCGGCGTCGCTGGGCTGGTTCTTCGACGCCTACGTCATCACGATCTACGCGCTGACGGTGCCGCTGATCGCGGCCGAGTTCAAGGTCGACACCACCGTGCTCAGCGGCGCGATCGGGTCCGTCTTTCTCGTCGGCTACACGATCGGGACGATCGGCTTCGGCATGTGCGGCGACCGGTTCGGCCGCCGGGTCATGCTCGGCGTCTCGGTGATCGGATACGGGCTGGTGACGGCGGCCACCGCGCTCGTCAACGGCGTCGCCGGTCTCGCCGCGATGCGGTTTCTCACGGGCGTGGGCGGCGGCGGCGAACTCGCGGTCGGCAGCCCCTACGTGACCGAGGTCTGGGATCGCGAGCGGCGCGGCTTCGGCGTCGGCCTGATGTTCGCGTTCTATCCGCTCGGCTACCTGTTCTCGATCCTGGTGTTCCGGCTGGTCGCGCCGGATTGGGGCTGGCGGGCGGTCTACCTGTTCTCCCTCGCGCCGGCGCTCGTGATCGTGGCGCTGCGGCTGCGGCTCGACGAATCGCCTCGCTTCGCCTCGGTGATCGAGGAGCTCCGCCGGACCAACAGCCGTCGCATCGGCCTCCGCGAGGCGGTCCGGGATCGGGGCTTCCGGTCCCGGGTGCTGACCGGGTTCCTGATCTTCACGGCGCTCGCCTACGCCTTCTACTCGATGGCCTTCTACATTCCGGCCTATGTCGTCCGCCACTACGGATTGTCGCCCACCTCGGGGGCCATGATCGTGCCGGCCCTGTTCGAGTTCGGCGGCCTCGCCGGCGCCCTGATCGGCGGCGTCGTCGGAGACCTCATCGGGCGGAGGAAGCCCGCCATCGTCGTCGCGGTCATCGGGATGGCGGTCATGTTCCTGTGGTGGGGGTTCGACTGGCCGCTCGCGATCTTCTGCCTGTTCGCAGCCGCCGGCGGCTTCGTCATCAACTTCGAATGGACGCTCGGCGTCGTCTACGTGAACGAACTCTTCCCCACGGAGATCCGCGCCACCGGCTTCGGATGGAGCGCCGGCCTCGGCCGCATCGTCTCGATCGCCGCGCCGGTTGTCACGCAGACCCTCGCCGCGCGCTTCGGCGTCGCGCAGGCCATTCAGATTTCGGCCGTCATCTGGGTGACCCTCGTGATCGGCTACGCGATTTCCGCCGAAACGCGCGGCGTCGAGATTCCCGATCGATTCGAAGGACACGCGAAGGAGGCGAACCGCGCCGAGCGGCGCAAGACCAAGCCGGACGCGGACGGGCGGTCATCGGTTCCCGATGGAAAGACTCGATAGGCGATCGCGAGTTCGCGACTGTTCGCCCCCAACGCGAACGACGTCACTGCCCGGACACGGATCAGCCGCCTGGGGTGGACATTATGCTTCAGAGGGCGCCAGGCCCCGGCGCCCTCGCGACGGAGCCCTGATCCGCCAACTCCCTCTCGAGATGGGCGCGCGCGTTGCGAAGATGTCTTCGCATCGCGTCCTCGGCCCGATCGCCGTCGCGGGAGGCGATCGCCTCGACGATGGCCTCATGCTCCTCCAGCGCCTTTTTCGCGCGCCCGGGCTTGGTGCTCGAATTGTATCGATACACGCGCAGGAGGTCATAGAGATCGTCGCACAGCATCGCGATCAGGCGGTCGTTCCGGCTTGCGCGAATGATCAGGAAATGAAAATCGAAATCGCGGCCCTGCTGATAATATCCCGCTCCTGCGGACGCCTCTTGCTGCAGCGCGTGCTCGTGCAGGAGCTCGCGCAGCCGCGCGACGTCCGCCTCGGTCATGTTCTCCGCCGCGCGCCGGCTGGCCATCCCCTCGAGCGCCTCGCGGACGACGAGCAGGTCGTAGAGCTCCGTCGGCGACAACTGCGCGACGCGCGCGCCGATGTTGGGTGTTCGCTCGATCAGCTTTCGGCCTTCCAGGCGACGGATGGCCTCGCGCAACGGGCTCCTGCTGACGCCGAGGGTCTTCGCCAGCCCCTGCTCGCTCAATTTCGTCCCGGGCCGAAGCTCGCCGCTGACGATCGCCGTCTCCAGTTGCTGCGCGATGTCGTCGACGAGCGAATGGGCCTCCACACGCTTCATAGGGCTTATCACCTCCGGCCGGTCATCGGGCAGGTCCATCATAGGCCCTATCGACGCCGTTTATGCATGCCGAATGTCAACTGAGCGCAAAATTCCGTCGATAGAACACTGTCGACAATCGACAAGATGCGGACTAAGAACCCCGCGTCGCCGCCTCGGCGTTTCCGATTGGGTTCTCCGCCATGAACAGCTCCATCGCCCTGCTCCTGCTCGACCTGCAAAACGAGATGGTCGACCCGAACGGCAAGATCGGCGCGGGCGGATTGGCCCGCGCCGTCGAGGAGCGCGGCGTCGTCGGCGCCGCCGCTCGCGCCCTGGACGCCGCGCGCCGATCCGGCGTCCGCGTCGCGCATGTCCGACTCGGCTTCCGTCCGGACTACGGCGACGCGCTCAGCAGAGCGCCTCGCATCGAGCGCCTGAAGCAGAGCGGGGCGGCGGTCGTCGGAACCTGGGGAACGGAATTTCCGCCGCAATTGGCGCCGCTCGCCGGCGAGCTGGTCGTCACCAAGCAATGCGTCAATCCATTCTTCAACACCGGGCTCCTGAACTGGCTTCTCCATGGCAAGACGGATCGGGTGGTCCTGGCCGGGGTGGTCACCAATCTCGTGGTGGAGAGCGCCGCGCGCGCCGCCGACGACGCCGGACTGTCGGTCACCGTGCTCGAGGACGCCTGCGCGGCCCCGGATCCGGCGTGGCACGCGTTCTCGATCGAGAAGATCCTGCCGCTGTTCGCCACAATCTCCACGAGCCGGAAGTTCGCCGCTGAAGTCGGCGCGTGATGCCGCGAGACCGTGAGGAGGGACGGGTGCGAAATACGGACAGGTTGAAGGCGATCATGGCGCGACGGAACGCCGCGATCGCGCCTGGCGCGGCCAACGCCTTCTTCGCCCGAATCATCGAAGATCTGGGATTCGAGTGCGTGTACGTGACCGGCGCCGGCATCGCGAACATGCAGTTCGGCTTGCCGGATATCGGCCTCACCTCGCTCGCCGAGGTGGTGAACGCGGTCTCGTCGATCGGCCATGCGGTGTCGCTGCCGCTGATCGTCGACGCCGACACCGGATTCGGCAACGCCCTCAACGTCTACAGGGCGGTCGGCCAGCTCGAGCGCGCCGGCGCCGCCGGGATCCAGATCGAGGACCAGGTCTTCCCCAAGAAATGCGGCCACTTCGACGGCAAGGAACTCGTGTCGCAGGGCGAAATGGTCGACAAGATCAGGGCCGCTCTCGACGCGCGCGTCGACCAGAACCTCCAGATCATCGCGCGAACCGACGCGATCGCGGTCGAAGGGCTGGACCGCGCGGTCGAGCGGGCGCACGCCTTCGCCGAGGCCGGCGCCGACGCGATCTTCGTCGAGGCGCCGACCAGCGTCGCCGACATGGCCCGCATCGCCAGGGGGGTTCGCCTGCCTCAGATCGTGAACGTGGTGTTCGGCGGGAAGACGCCGGAGCTCAGCCATGCGCGCCTGGCCGAGATGGGATGTTCGGTCGTGCTCTACGCCAACGCGGCGCTGCAGGCCTCGCTGAAGGCGTCGCAGGAGGTGCTCGGCGCCCTCAAGGAGCACCGGTCGCTCGCGTCGGTGCACGACCGGCTGGCCTCCTTCGCCGAACGACAGCGCGTCGTGGCGAAGGCGGTCTGGGACGACCGGGAAGCCAAGTATCGCGCCAAGGACTGACGCCGCGGCCGAACCGGAGGAATGGCGAATGGCAGAGGAAACCTACGATCTGATCGTGGCTGGCAGCGGCGTGGCCGGCCTCTCCGCGGCGGCGACGGCTGCGGAATGCGGCGGGCGGGTCGCCGTCGTCGAGCGCGCGCCTGAGGGAGAACACGGGGGCAATACCCGCTACACCGAGGCCTATCTCCGGATGCGGAGCGTCGACGAGGTCTCGGACGACCTCGAACAGCGGCTTTCGGAGAACGCCGGCGGCTATGTCGACCCGAGCTTCCTGCGCG
>CAMFKX010000170.1 GCA_945957375.1 uncultured Roseiarcus sp. | reverse complement strand
GCGGGGAGAGGGCCGGGGTGAGGGGCTGCGCCGACTTTCGATCATCGGCGCTGCCCCTCATCCGGCCTTCGGCCTTCCTTCTCCCCGCATGCGGGGAGAGGGACGGCGGCGGTCATTGAAGGGCGGGACGTCGAAACCTTTGCAATTGGCGCACGCCTATAGCCTTCCCCGGCGCTAGCCGCAAAGTCTCCGTCCGGATCGCGAAGGCGCGACCGCTAACTCCAGGCCGCGCGCAGCCCGTCGAGCCCGTGGAAATGGAAGGCGTCGCGGCAGCGCGGGCGCGCGGTCAGGCGCAGGCGCGGCAGGCGGGCGAACAGGATCGGCAGGGCGACCGCCATCTCCAGCCGCGCCAGCGGGGCGCCGATGCAGAAATGGATTCCGCCCCCGAAGGTCGCGTGCGGGTTCGGGTCGCGGCCGGGATCGAAGGCGTCGGGATCGGGAAAGCGCGCCGGGTCGCGGTTGGCGGCGCCGAGCAGGAGGCCGATCTTCTCCCCCCGCCTCAACCGCACGCCGAAAACCTCGACATCCTCGAGCGCGTAGCGGGTGAAGAGATGCAGCGGCGGGTCGAGGCGCAGCAACTCCTCGACCGCCGCCGCGGTCGCCCTGGCGTCGGCGAAGATCGCCCGCGGATCGAGCCCGCGCTCGAGGATCGTGCGGACGGCGTTGCCGATGGCGTGGACGGTCGCCTCGTGGCCGGCGTTGAGCAGCAGGACGCAGGTGGTGACGAGTTCGTCCTCGCTGAGCCGTCCCTCCTCGCTCTCGGCGACGAGAAGCTGGCTGATCAGGTCGTCCTTCAGGTCGGCGCGGCGGGCGCGGGCGTAGCCGCGCATGAAGTCGGCGAAGGCGCGCGACGCGTCCGCGGCGCTGTCCTCCACCGCGCGGGTGACACCGAACTGGTACATCGCCACCATCCGGTGCGACCAGTCGAGCAATTGCGGCCCCATCGCGCGCGGCACGCCGAGCAGATCGGCGATGACCGCGACGGGAATGGGCGTGGCGAAGGCGTCGAGCAGCTCCGCTTCGCCGTCGCGCTCGAAGGCGTCGATGCGTTCGTTGGCGAGCGCGGCGATCCGCGGCGCCAGTTTTTCCACCTGGCGCGAGACGAAGGCGCGGTTGACCAGGGTTCTCAGCCGCGTGTGCTCGGGCGGCTCCATCTCGAGGATCGAATGCTGTTCGAGCGCGTCGAACGGCGCCAGATGCGCCTTCGGCTCGGGCCAGCCGAGTTCCGCCCGGCTCATCACATGCAGGATCTGCCGGCCGAAGCGCTTGTCGCGCAAAAGCGCGGAAACCTCCGCGTGTCCGGCGAAGCACCAGAAGCCGTAGTCCTCCCAAAAGAACGCCGGCGCCGCCGCCCGGATCGCGGCGTAGGCCGGATAGGGGTCGTCGAAGAAGGCCGGGTCGCGCGGATCGAGGCGGACGCGGCGGCGGGCGGGGTCGATGAAGAGGTTCATGGCGACAGGCGACCCATTAGTCGGCGAGCCCGAGCGCGAAAGCCAGGGCGACGTTTAGTCGCTTCACGTCGCTCTCGCTGAGACTACCGATAGGGTCTCCAATCCGACTTCGCCTGATCGTCACTGGCTTGTCCGCCATGATCTGCGACCGCAACCGCAAGCCGTTTTCCTGGGTTGGTTCGATCGTGACCCGAAAATGCACGGCATCGACGAGTTTCGAGGTCATCTGACAGATCACGACCGACGCATGTGTCTCTGGCAGGGCGTCGGTCTGGACGATCACCGCCGGCCGCGGCTTCCCATAGTCTCCGGCCGCCGCCGCGGCGACGACGTCACCGCGCTTCATCGTCGCCGGACCGGTCGGGCGCGTCAAATTCCGAAATGGATTCGATCCAGGCCAACGCCTCGTCTTCGTCATCCGGGGACAGGCGGGCGACCTCTGCAGCGACTTGGGCTCGGACGGATTGGTTGCGCAAGTCAGGCACGAGAAGCCGCACTTCACGGTTGCCCTGATTGCGCCGCCGTCCGCGCAGCTTCCTCATTCGTTCGGCCGGCGCAGTCATCGCGACCCTCCGCATCATCTGCGGCGAGTGTAACGCGTTACGGCCGGATAGGCCAGTCAGAGAGGCGCGCGTGTCAGAGAGGCGCGCGTGCGCTACTCCAGCGGGTACGCCGCCTCGACCACGTAAGGCCCGCCTCCCACGCTGTCGCGCGAGGAGTAGAGCACGAAGCGCGGGGCGGTGAACCCCTCGACCGCCAGCCCGCCGCGCGCGGCGAGATAGTCGGCCACGGCGCGCGGCTTGACGCCGCGCAGGCGCGCAAGCGTCACATGCGGGGTGAAGTTGCGGGTTTCGGGCGGCAGGCCGATGCGGCGCATCCGCCGTTCCTGCTCGGCTTGCAGGTCGACCAGCGCCGGGTCGGGCCTTACCTTGACGACCAGCGCGCGCAGCTTGTCGCCGCCGAACCACGACAGGTCGTCGAAACGTACCGGAACCGGCCCGCGGCGGATTTCGCCGAGCGTCTCGGCGACGTCGCGCGCGACGTCCGCATCGACGTCGCCGATAAAGCGCAGGGTGACGTGGTAGTCGGAGGGCTCCATCCAGCGCGCGCCGGGCACGCCGCCGCGCGCCAGCGCCACCGCGCCGGCGACGGCCTCGGGCAGTTCGAGTCCGGAAAACAGCCTCGGCACTTCGTATTCCTTCGTGACCTTCGTGGTGAAATTTTACCACCAAGGACGCAAAGAAACACGAAGTCAGCGACCAGCGGAATCCGCCCCGCGGCCGGCCTCGAACAGGAACCATGTCCGCCGCTCGGTCTCGTCGATCCAGACTTCGAGCAGGCTCGCGGTCGCGACGTCGCGGTTGTCGTCGCACAGTTCATGCGCCTTGCGCAGCGCGGCGGCGACGCTGCGGTTGTCGTCCTCCAGCTCGCGCAGCATGTCGAGCGGCGCGACGAAGGCCTCGTCGTTGTCCTTGATCGACTGGAGTTTCGCGATGTGGCCGATCGAGCGCAGAGTCGTCCGGCCGAGCTTGCGCACGCGCTCGGTCATCGGGTCGATCATCGCGTAGATCTGCTCGCCATGCTCGTCGAGCAGCAGATGGTAGTCGCGGAAATGCGGGCCGCTCATGTGCCAGTGGAAGTTCTTGGTCTTGAGATAAAGCGCGAAGGCGTCGGCCGCGAGGGCGTTGAGCGCGGCGGCGATCGCGGTGACGCCGTTCGCGGAAAGGTCGGTCGGCGTCGCGAGCGCGGGCTTGCCCGGGCTGTCGCCGGTCTTTTCGGTCATGGCCATCGTCGGCTCCCTCGTCGAGCGGGCGCGGCCCGCGGGACAAGATAACGCCGCTCGCGCCGTGAAGTTCCCAATGCGTTCGCAATGAAGGCGCAAATTCGCCCAAGATCGCAGCGCGCGGACCTGCCGCCCTTTTGCCGTTGGTTCTGATACGAAACGTCTTCCAAGACTCGTCAGAAATGCTATGTCTCGATGAGATCCTGACTTGAGCCTACGCAGGCTGCCGAGCAAGATTGCCCCGAATTCGCCGAATGGCGCGGGACGGCTCGCTTTGGGTAATGATCGCCTTTCCCGATCAGGTCCGTCGTGGTGGAAGACCTTCGGCGTCGCCCTGTTCGTGTCGCTCCTGTTCGCGCTGGGCTCGACCTATCTGGTCTGGCAGCATCGCGCGACCGAATACGACTCCGCCGCCCGGGCGGAGGTGAACACCGCGCGTCTCGTCGCGGCCGACGTCGGCAAGACCTTCGAGCAACTCGATGTGCTTCTGCGGTCGATCGGCCGGCAATACGCCGATGGGCTTCGCGTCGGGCCGGACGAAAAAGCGCGGCTCGAGGACCGCATGAAGGAGGAGATCGCCGATTACCCGGTCGTCGCGCGCCTCCAGGTGATCGGTCCGAGCGGCCTGCCGCTGCTGCAAGTCGGCGAATATGTTCGCCGATCGAGCACGACCGATCTCTCGGACCGGGCCTATTTCAGACAGGCGGCGGCCGGAGACCGCGGCCTGATCTTCGAGGGGCCGATCAAATCCAAGTTCGCGGACGAATGGGTGATCGTGGTCGCGCGCCGCATCGAAGGCTCCGGGGGCGATTTCCTCGGCGTCGTGAGCGCGGCGATCCCCGTTGCGTCCTTTACGAAGCTGTTCGCGACCGTTGACGCGGTCAAGCGCGGCGTCGTCGCGCTCTGGACCGACGCGGGCGTCCTTGTCGCGCGTTACACCCCGGAACCCGGCGGCGAGGTCGGGATCGGGGCCAAGACCTGGTCCGAAGCCGCAAGACGGCTGCTGCGCGAGCACCCGGAACAGGATCACGGCGTGTACCAATCGGTCTCATCGGTCGACGGCGTCGAACGGCTGTTCGCCTATCAGAAACTGGCGAAGGCGCCGTTCCTCGTAATCGTCGGACGGCCCAAGGCGGGGCTGGACGCGTCCTGGCGCAGACTGGCGAGCGAACTCGGCCTCGCAGGGGTTGTGCTGACGGCCGGCGCCTTTTGGTCGGCCCGTGCGTTGCGCCGATCCGCATTGCGCCTGGCCGACGAGAACCAGTCGCTGGAGCGGCGCGTCGCCGAGCGCAGCGCGGAGATCGAGGCGCAGAATCGGGCGCTCGGCGCGAACGAACTGAAGTTCCGCGAGGCGATGGCGGCCGCCCCCAGCCCGATCGCCCTGTTCGACGCGACCGGCCGCTTCATCGAGGTCAACGCCGCGCTCTGCGACGCGCTTGGCTACAGTCGCGACGAAATGCTCGCGCTCGACATTCGCGCCCTTGTGGCGCCGGGCGATGCGCCGCCCGATCCCGCGGTGGCGCGCAGGCTCGCGGCGGGAGAGCTGAAAACCTTCCGCACCGAGCGGCGCTACCTGCGCAAGGATGGCCGCGCCATTCTGTTCGAGGTCGCCACGTCGGCGGCCCGCAGCCCATCCGGCGAGGTTCTCTATTTCATCGGGCAAGCCCACGACGTGACGGCGAAAGTGGAGCTCGAGCGGCACCAGCGGTTGTTGCAGGACGTAATCGACAAGTCGCCTTACGGCATCGCGGTGTTCGACGAAAACCGCAACTGCGTCGTCATCAACGAGAACTATGGCCGAATCCTTCAGCTTCCCGCGGCGGTGCTGGCGCAGAAGCCCTTCAAGGCCGACGAACAACTCCGGTTTTGTTACGACCGCGGCGATTTCGGGTTCGAGAAGTCGCGCGAGGAGGTCGTCGAGTCCATTTTGCGCGACATGGAGACGAACGCGGCGCGGCGTTCGGAGCGGCGGCTGAACAACGGGCTCTGGATCGCCTTTCGCGGCGACAGATTGCTCCACAACCACATGATGGCGACCTATCTGGACATCACCGGATACAAGTCGGTCGAACAGGATCTGCGCGAGGCCAAGGAGCGACTCGAGGCGGCCGCCGCCGCCGGCGTGATCGGCGTGTGGACGATCGAAGTCGCCGAGGGCGGCAGGATCACCTGGGACGGCATGCAGCGTCGGCTCTACGGATTGCCGGAGACCGACTTCGAGATCACCGCCGAGGTCTTCCTCGGAATGGTCCATCCGGACGACAGGGCGGAGGTCGCATCCGCCTTTCAGCGGGGGTTCAAGGGCCAGCGGAACCCGGCGCTGGAGTTCCGCATCGTCAGGCCAGACGGAGCGCTGCGTTATCTGAGGGGGTTCTCCCAGACCATCCGCGGGCCCGACGGCAAGCCATCGCGCGTGGTCGGCGTCACGTACGACGTCACCGAGCAGAAGGAGACGCAGCACGCGCTCGAGCAGGCGAGCGCCCGGGCGGAGGCGGCCAGCAAGGCGAAGTCGCTGTTTCTCGCCAACATCAGCCACGAAATTCGCACGCCCCTCAACGCGATCGCGGGCATGACGCAGATCCTCGCGCACACCACGCTCGACGCCGAGCAGGCCGCCTGCGTGCGCACGCTCGATTCGGCGGGACACAATGTCCTCGTGCTGCTGAGCGACATCCTCGACCTCTCCAGGATCGAGTCGGGGCGACTCGAACTGAGCGAGACGCCGTTTTCGCTCGCCGAGGTCATCCAGGGCGTCGCCGACACGTTCTCGGTGACCGCGAACGCCAAGGGTCTCGCCCTGCGGATGGAGGCGCTCCCCGGCGATCTTCCCCGTCTGCTCGGCGACCCGATCCGGCTGGGCCAGGTCCTGACCAATCTCGTGGGGAACGCGGTCAAATTCACCGCCGAGGGCGGCGTGACGGTTTCGGTCGCCATGCTCGAGCGCGGGACGGAGACCGTGCGCGTCCGCGTCCAGGTGCGCGACACCGGGATCGGGATCGGCGCCGCGCAGATCGGCGCGCTGTTCGAACCGTTCGTCCAGGCCGACCGGACGACGCAGGAGCGGTTCGGGGGGACGGGCCTCGGACTGGCGATCGCCAAGCGGATCGTCGAGCGGATGGACGGCGAGATCGGCGTCGAGAGCGTACCCGGCGAAGGCAGCCTGTTCTGGTTCGTCGTCGCTTTCAGGATCGCGCCGGCAGAGGACATGTCCCGGTCCGAACCTACCGGCGGCAAGGGCGCGCCGCGGCTCGACGGCGTCCGCATTCTCATCGTCGACGACGCCGAAACCAATCGCGACATCGCGGCGAAGCTTCTGACGCTTCAGGGCGCCGCCTGTCGAACCGCCGTCAACGGCCGCGAAGCGGTCGAGCTTCTCCGCGCCGATCCCGGCGCGTTCGATTGCGTGTTCATGGACGTGCAGATGCCGGAGATGGACGGCATCGAGGCGACGCGGGCGATTCGGCAAGAGCTCGGCCTCGTCAATCTTCCGGTGATCGCGCTGACCGCGGGCGCGATGGAGAGTCAGCGGGAGGAGGCCCTGGCCTCGGGCATGAACGCCTTCGTCGCCAAACCGTTCAGGCTGAGAGGATTGGTCGCGGCCGTGTCGCCCTTCGTAGGGGGCCGAAGCGGACAGGGCGTTGCGTAACGGCGCCTGGGTTCAGCAGGCGAGATCGACGGCCCGGATGGCGGCCAGGCTCCGCCGAACGCGCCGCTTCGGCCGCCGCCGACTGGCGTCAGCCGCGCTCCTTGGAAATGAACTGGCGGAACCGCTCCGAGGTCGCGCCGGAGAACAGGGCTTCCGGCTCGCCCTCGGCCTCGACCTGCCCCTTATGCAGGAACATCACCCGGGACGAGACGTCCCGGGCGAAGCCCATCTCGTGGGTGACGACCAGCATGGTGCGGCCCTCGTCGGCGAGGGCGCGCATGACGCGCAGCACTTCGCCGACCAGCTCCGGGTCGAGCGCCGAGGTCGGCTCGTCGAACAGCATGACCTTCGGGCGCATGGCGAGGGCGCGGGCGATCGCCGCGCGCTGCTGCTGGCCGCCGGAGAGGTGGGCGGGATAATAACTGTGCTTGTCGCCAATGCCGACCTTGGCGAGCAGAGCCTTGGCTTCGTCGACGCATTCCGCGCGCGGCCGCTTCTGGACATGGACCGGCGCTTCGATCAGGTTCTCCAGCACGGTCAGGTGCGACCAGAGATTGAAGCCCTGGAACACCATGCCGAGTTCGGAGCGGATCCGGTCGACCTGACGGCGGTCGGCGGGCTCGGCCGTGCCGTCCGGCTTGCGCTTCATCTTGATCAGCTCGCCCGCGACCGTCACGTCGCCCTGATCGGGCGTCTCGAGCAGGTTGATGCAGCGCAGGAAGGTGCTCTTGCCCGAGCCGGACGAGCCGAGGATCGAGATCACGTCGCCGTCGTTGGCGGTGAGCGAAATCCCTTTCAGCACTTCGAGCGCGCCGAAGCGCTTGTGCATGCCCTTGACGGTGAGGGCGGGGGTCGCGTCGGGCATCGGCGGCGTTCCTCAACAGGTCGGTACGGACGGTCCAGACATGGTCTTCAGCTCGGCCGAGCGCGCAGGTGCGGCGACAGGCGCCGCTCGAGGCTCAGGAATGCGGCGCCGAGGATGTAGTTGACGGTGAAATAAATGGCGCCGGCGAGGATCAGCGGCAGGTAGGTGACGAGCGTGTCGTTGCGGATCTTGAGCGCCACGCTCATCACGTCCCAGAGGGTGATGAGCGAGACCAGCGCGGTCGCCTTCACCATCGAGATCATCTCGGTCGAATAGGCCGGCAGTGCGTGGCGCAGCGCGATCGGGAAGATGATGCGGCGAAACATGGTCAGCCCCGACATGCCGCAGGCCTTGGCCGCCTCGATCGCGCCGTGCGGCACGGCGAGCAGCGCGCCGCGAAAGATCTCCGACTGGTAGCCGGCGGTGCACAGGCCGAGCGCCAGCACGCCGCAATAGAACGGCTCGCGCAGGATCGGCCAGAACAGGCTGTGGCGCACCGCAGGGATCGAGGCGAGGCCGTAATAGACCAGAAAGAGCTGGATCAGGAGCGGCGTGCCGCGGAAGATCGCGACATAGCCGCGCGCAAGCACCGCCAGCGGCTTCGAGCCGCTGACCCGCATCCACACCACGCCCGCCGCGATCAGGCCGCCGAGCACGACCGAGAACAGCCAGACCTCCAGCGTCAGCGGCAGCGCCGCCATCAGCCGCCAGAAGGTCTTCCCGATGAAATCCCAGTCCATGGCGTCACCCGGCGATGCGGCGCATGCCGCGGGTCGCGCGCGCTTCCGCCATGTCGAACAGGCGGGTCGTCGCGAGCGTCATGACCAGATAGAGCACGAGCCCGCCGAGGTAGAAGGCGAAGGGCTGGTGGGTGGAGGAGGCGCCGACCTGGCTCACCCGCATCAGCTCGGCGAGGCCAGTGACCGAGATCAGCGACGAGTCCTTCAGCGCCACCTGCCACAGATTGCCGAGGCCGGGCAAAGCGAAACGCAGCACCTGCGGCGCGATGATGCGGCGGAACATCAGCCAGCGGTCCATGCCGACGCTGACCGCGGCCTCCAGTTCGCCCCTGGCGATGGCGAGATAGGCTGCGCGGAACACTTCCGCCTGATACGAGCCGGAGATGACGCCGACCGCGAGCGCGCCGGCGACGAACGCCGGCACGCCGACGAAGCCGTTGTAGCCGACCAGGGAGGCCGCCCCGGTGAGCAGGGTCGACGAGCCGAAATAGACGAAATAGACGACGAGCAACTCGGGCAGGCCGCGAAAGATCGCGGCGTAGGTCTCGCCGGCCGCGCCGGCGAGGCGATGGCCGGAGAGGCGCGACCAGGCGACCAGCGACCCGATCGCCGCGCCGATCAGCAGGCCGATGGCGGAAACCGCCAGCGTCATGCCGGCGCCCATGAGCAGCGCCAGGCCCCAACCGCCCTCGCCGAAGCCGAAGATCCTGAGTGTGTCCACGCCGTCCGCCGAGGCAAGAATCACGCCGTCCGCTCGAGGAGCGGACGCCGCGGGTCACCCGATCAGGGCGTGGTGTCGATCTTGAACCACTTGAGCGAGTACTTCTTCACCGACCCGTCGGCGAAGGCCTCGTCGAGCGCCTTGTTGAACTTGGCGGTCAGGTCCGCGTCGGACTTGCGCAGGCCCATGCCCTCGCCGACGCCGAACACGTCGCCGATGAACTCGGGGCCGACGATGACGAAATCCTTGGCGTCGGGCTTGTCGAGGGTCGCCGCGACGGTCGGGTAGTCGTCGAGGCCGACGTCGATGCGGCCGGCCTTGAGGTCGAGGTCGCGGTCGTCGGTGGTCTTGTATTCTTTGACCGTCGCGACGTCCTTCAGGTACTTGTTGGCGAAGTTGGCGTGCGTGGTCGAGGACTGCACGCCGATCGACTTGCCCTTGAGCGCGGCCTGAATCGCCTTGACGGCGGCTTCGCCGGCCTTCGGGTCCTTGGCGGCGTTGACGACCTTGCCGGCGCCGAGCGCCTTGGCGATCGGGCTGTCCTTGGCGGCCATGAAGGCGGCCGGCGGGGCGGCGTAGGGCTTGGAGAAGTCGATCTCCTTCTGGCGCTCCTCGGTGATCGACATGCCGTCCATGATCACGTCGAACTTGCCGGCCTTGAGGCCCGGGATCATGCCGTCCCAGTCCTGGGCGATGATCTTGCACTCGACGCCGGCGCGCTTGCAGATGTCGTTGGCGAGGTCGACCTCGAAGCCGACGATCTTGCCGCTCGAATCGGTCAGGTTCCAGGGGTCGTAGCCGCCCTCCATGCCGATCACGACGGTCTTCCACTCCTTGGCGGACGCCGGCGACAGGGCGAGCGCCGCGGCCATTGACGCGCCGAGCGCGACCGATTTCCAGAGTTTCGCAACCATCAGCCTACTCCCACTTCTTGCGTTCGTTCACGCGACCCTGCGGCCTTTGCCTGCGCGGGTCCGGCCTCCCGACGGGGAACCTTGGAGCGCAAGTCTTACATACGGCTCGTCGGATTGGAAATGCGCGCTCGCGGGAATTCTGCGCCGCAATGCCGCAGGCTGGAGCACGCGGCCCCCAAGTGCGCTGCGGCGCGACAGGGTCCTCCCGGGTCGCCGACCCCTTCGTCACGAAAGACGAGTCCGCTCTCACCGAAGCGCCTCCAGCGTTCGCATGGCCGGAACCTTAAAGATCGCCTTTGCGATGCGGGCGGAATTCGGCAAAACTCCGTCGTCTTGATCGCGACGGTCTCGCAATGACCGCATTCACGCCAATCGGACGCCCGGCGCACAGGTGGATCAGAAAGGCCGCCTGATGTCCGCCGATCCATCGCTCGTGCCGGCAGACCTGCTCGACCCCGTCGTGGCGTATTTTGCGCCGCAACGCGTCATTCTGTTCGGGTCAGCGGGCCGGGGAGACGCCGGGCCGGACAGCGACATCGACCTGCTTGTCGTGGTGGACGACGATACGCCGCCCGAGTGGGCGACCTTGGCCGCCGGCTTTACCGCGAGGAAATTCTACCGGCGCGCCGCGGACGTGATTCCGAGTCATCGTTGGGTCTTCGAGAGGAAGCGGCGCATCGTCGGCTCGCTGGCCGCGGCTGCGGACAGCGAAGGAATTGTGGTCTATGAGCGGCCCTGACGCAGCTCCGCTGGCAGGAGGCGGAGGCCTGGCGCTCGACGGCGCGGCTCGACCGCGACGCGGCGATCGCCTGCCTCGCGGCGAAGCCATACCTTGCCTTGCCGGCCGCCTTCCACTGCCAGCAGGCGGCCGAAAAGCTCTTGAAGGGCTTTCTCGTCCTCGCCGCGCAGCCGTTCCGCAAGGCGCACGACATGGCGGAGTTGATCGACGCGCTCGCAGCCGTCGAAGCCGAAATCGCGTCTGCGGTCTTCGATATGCAGGACTGGACACGCTGTGCCGTCGCCGCGCGATATCCGCAACCCGGGGGCTTGCCGGAGCCCGAGCCTTCGGAAGATGAACTGAGACGCGCCGTCGCGGCGATCGATGCGCTTGACGCCGCGCTTCTCGATCGTGCGCCGAAGGCGCTGTCGGGCTGAAGTCCGGTCTTGGACGGACGGCGAGCGCCGCCCGTCCGAAATATCCCCTTACGCCGCCGCCTTGATCGACGCCGCCGTCTTTTCCATGATCTCGCCGATCTGCGCCTCGCTCACGATCAGCGGCGGGGTCAGTTCGATCGTGTCGCCGGCGAGGCGCAGCATGATCCCGGCCTCGTGGAACGAATGGTCCAGCACCTTCAGCCCGCGCATCGTCGGGCTGCCGGGAATCGGGGCGAGGTCGATCGCGCCGGTCAGGCCGACGCAGCGGATGTCGACCACGTTCGGCAGGCCCTTGAGGCCCATGATCGCGTCGTACCACTTGGGCTCGAGCGCCTTGGCGCGCGCGAACAACTGGTCGTCGCGGTAGACGTCGAGGGTCGCGAGCGCGGCCGCACAGGCGAGCGGATGGGCCGAATAGGTGTAGCCGTGGAACAGCTCGATCGCGTGCTCCGGCCCGTTCATGAAGGCGTCGTATATTCCCTTGCGCACGATCACGCCGCCCATCGGCACCGTGCCCGAGGTCACGCCCTTGGCGAAGGTGATCATGTCCGGGACGACGCCGTAGCGCTCGGACGCGAAGGCGTGGCCGAGCCGGCCGAAGCCGGTGATGACCTCGTCGAAGATCAAGAGGATGCCGTGCTTGTCGCAGATCTCGCGCAGGCGCT
>CAMFKX010000169.1 GCA_945957375.1 uncultured Roseiarcus sp. | reverse complement strand
CATCATCACCACCGGCCTGTCGTCGCGGGAGTGCCTCGCCGCGCTCGCCGAGCACCCGGGAACCCTGGTCGGCGCGGCGTGTCTCATCGACCGCTCGGGCGGCAAGGCCGACATCGGCGTTCCGCGGGTGGCGCTCGCCACCCTCGACATCCCCGCCTATCCCGCCGACGCCCTGCCGCCGGAGCTCGCCGCCCTGCCGGCGGTGAAGCCCGGCAGCCGCGCGCTCGCCTCCTGAACCGGGAGACCTCCGATGACCACGCTCCGCCTGGGCGTCAACGTCGACCATGTCGCGACCGTGCGCAACGCGCGCGGCGGCGCCGTCCCCGATCCGACCCGCGCGGCTCTGCTGGCGATCGAGGCCGGGGCCGACGGGATCACCGCGCACCTGCGCGAGGACCGCCGCCACATCCACGACGACGACATGAAGCGCCTCAAGGCCGCGATCGCGAAGCCGCTCAATTTCGAGATGGCGGCGACCGAGGCGATGCTCGACATCGCGCTGCGCATCCGGCCCCACGCCTGCTGCCTCGTGCCGGAGAAGCGCACCGAGCGCACCACCGAGGGCGGCCTCGACGTGGTCGGGCAATTCCGCGCCCTGAAACCTTTCGTCGCCGAACTGGGCAAGGCCGGCGTCCGGGTGTCGATGTTTATCGAGCCGTCGGGCGAGGCGCTCAAGGCGAGCGCCGACCTCGGCGCCCCGGTGGTCGAGCTGCACACCGGCGCCTGGTGCGACGCGCTCGCCCACGGCGACCGGGCCAAGGCCGACTACGAATTCGGCCGCCTCAGGGTGGCCGCGGCCCAGACTCCGCGGCTCGGGCTCGAATGCCACGCCGGCCACGGCCTCGACTACGAGTCGGCGCGGGTGATCGCCGCCCTGCCGCAGGTGGTCGAGCTCAACATCGGCCATTTCCTCATCGGTGAAGCGATCTTCGTCGGCCTCGCCGAAACCGTCCGGCGCATGCGCGCGGCGATGGACGAGGGGCGGGCCGCGGCCGGAGCGGCGCGGTGATCGTCGGGATCGGCAGCGACCTCTGCGACATCCGCCGTATCGAAGAGACGCTCGCCCGCTACGGCGAACGGTTCGTCGCGCGCTGCTTCACCGACGTCGAGCGCCGCCGTTCGGACGCCCGCGCCGGCCGCGCCGCCTCCTACGCCAAGCGCTTCGCCGCCAAGGAGGCCTGCGCCAAGGCGCTCGGGACGGGCCTGAGGCACGGCGTCTTCTGGCGCGACATGGGGGTGGTGAACCTGCCCTCGGGCCAGCCGACCATGCGCCTGACCGGCGGCGCCGCCGAGCGGCTCAAGGCGATCCTGCCGCCCGGAACCGAGCCCTTCATCCACCTCACCATCACCGACGAGCCGCCGCTCGCCCAGGCCTTCGTGATCATCGAGGCGCGCCCCGCCGCGTGAACGCGTAAAGTTACGCGAGCGTCTGATTTCAAGGACTTGGGCGCTAAAATCTGCAACTCTGCGACGCCCAGGGACCGGACCCTTTGCTGCGCCCTCGCCCCGCGGAGCCCGCGAAGCGGGCGTCTCCGTCAGCACGACGGTTCAGGCGCGTTTGGAGGCGTCCCTCGACAGGCTTTTCCCATTCGGCTTGCACCGAACGCGCCGGCGCCGGTCGCCGATCAGCCCCGATAAAGAGAATTTCACAGGTCTTATTACCAAAAATCAAAATCTACGTCAAGATTTTGCACGAACCCCTGAGCCGTCCCGCTGAGCCGGCCTGCGCCCCGAGCATGACCCCGCGCCCGGCGCCATTGGCCGCCCCGCTGCGATTGCGCCGCCTTCCTGCGCCATGACAGGGTGCAAGCTCCCGGTCATTCGTGCGACAGCGAGGATCCGGTCGCAGACCGCCCTGCGACCGCGCTCGCCGACGTCGCCAATTCGGATCCAAAGGTCATGCCGTCCAACCGCTACTATTCCGGACCGAACAGCGATCATTTCGACGGCGTCCGGTTCTTCAACGGCGCGCCGGCGACGCGCGACAAGGGCGTCCGGGACTTGATGCGCTGGCGGGGCGGCCGGAAGTCGACGCCCTGGCCCGCCGCCGCGCCGGTCGCGCTGGTGAAGCCGGAGGCGCGCAGCGACGCCCTGCGGATCTCGGTGGTCGGGCACGCGACCGTCCTGATCCAGGCGCAGGGCCTCAACCTCGTCACCGATCCGGTGTGGTCGGACTGGGCGGGCCCTGTCTCCTTCCTGAGTCCGAGGCGGGTGCGCCCGCCGGCCATAGCCTTCGACGATCTGCCGAAAATCGACGCCGTTCTGCTGAGTCACAACCACTACGACCACCTCGACATCGTCACGCTGCGTCGACTTATCCAGCGTGATTCGCCCGTCGTGGTGACGCCGCTCGGCAACGCCGCCGTCATCAGGGTCCGGGGGCGCGCTGCGAGAGCGGCGATTGGTGGGATCGACGCCGTCTGGCGGAGGGCGTCGAGGTCACGCTGGTTCCGGCCCAGCACTGGTCGTTCCGCCGCCCCGGCGACCGGCGCATGGCGCTGTGGTGCGGTTTCGGCGTCCGCATCGGCGGCGCGCTGGTCTATTACGCGGGCGATACCGGCTACGGCGACGGCAGCCTGTTCAAGGTCATCCGACAGCGGCTGGGAAGCCCCGACGTGGCGTTGTTGCCGATCGGCGCCTATGAACCGCGCTGGTTCATGGCCGACCACCATGTCAACCCCGCCGAGGCGGCGAGGATCTTCATGGATGTCGAGGCGCGGTACGGCGTCGGGATCCACTGGGGCGTGTTTCCCCTGAGCGACGAAAGCCGGGATGCGCCGCGCGACGACCTGATCCGGGCGCTGGCGGATGAGGGAATCGAACCCGGCCGTTTCCACGCGGCCGAGCCCGGTTTCGTCTGGGCGGCGCCGGCCGGCGCCTGAGGCGCCGGTCTATCCCCCGGTCTCCTCGGCGAGAACCTGTTCGAGCGCTTCCGGCGCGATGTGGACCGGACCGCTGAACGGGTGGTCGAGCGAAATGATGACCACGAGGCCCGAGGTGAGCAGGATCGACAGGATCGCCGTCATCGCCAACTGCGCCAGTCCGTTGCGATTGCCGAAGAACAGCGAGAAATAGATGGTGAGCCCGGCGCCGGCGAAGAGCGCGATCCAGATCACGTCGGGCACGAGGCCGCTCGACAGGTGAAGCCGCACCTGGCGCGCCAGAGTGAGATTGTCGACCTGGGCGAAGACTTCCGACATGTCGGCGGTGCTGCGCGTGCCGGTCCGGTTGAGCGCCATCGCCGCGCGATAGAGCGCGTCCAGAGCGTGCGACGTCTCCCGGTCGTCGGCGCCCGCCGCCATCGCCGGCCAGCCCTTTTCGATCGTCAGCTTCAAATACTCGGCCAGTTGCCCGTCGAGCCGGGCGGCCTCCGGCTCGGAGCCGTCGGCGTAGTGAAATAGCGCCGACGCAGCCGCCGCCTCCCGCGCGACCGCAGTCTGTCCCTCGCTGAACTTCTCCCAGACGGCGATCACGACAAACGCCAGCAGCACGGCGTAGACGACGCCGATCGCCGCGAACATGAAGCCGGCCACCTCGTTATTGAGTTTGAGCCGCTCGAACCCGAACGTTCTGCGGACGATGATCTGGAATCCGAGCGCGATCGCCGAGGGCGCGACGACCACGAGAAGGATCAGCTCCCATAGCGGAAGCACCGACAGATAGTTTGACACGGGGGGCGCCTCTCCCAGGTGACGGTCGGCTCTCCGCGCCGGCATGGGACGAGGCCAGAACGCTTGATCCGCTGCGGACGGGCGGGAATGTCGCCGCGGGCGCAGACTGCGTCAAGCCGTTCCGGCCGGGCGCAATCCGCGGTCATCCGCTTCGGCGCCCGGCTGCCGAACAACGCGTCTCCGATCCCAGTCTCACGGCGTGTGCGGCTCTGGATGTCCGCTTTCGCGGACAGGACAGCCTTCACAGCGGCGGGGGCGGGCCGAAAAAGCCGACGATGTGGGCGATGTGGCCGGCGTCGTCGAGTTCGCCGAAATCGCGCCCGTCGATCGCCACCGAGCTGTCGGCCAGCACGAGGCGCCAGGTGAAGTGGATCTTGCCGTGGTGTTCGTCGACCTTGCTGGTTGGTTCGATCCGCGCGCCGGGGTAGCCCAGGTGAAAATTGGCGATATGGGCGTGCAGGGCGGCGCGTCCGGGCGGGACGACGCCCAACGGGTCCTCGTAGACGCCGCTCTCGCTCCAGACCTTTTCGAGGATGGCGGTGCGGGCGGCGGCGTCCTTTTCGTTCCAGGCTGCGCAATAGGCCCCGACCTTTTCGTCGTTTGTCATGGCGTCCTCCCGTGGCGGGCTTCTACGATCTCCGCCGACGGGAAGGACATTAGCACGGGAGCCGCGGACCTCGAAGCGCGCGGCGGCGGATCATGCCGGATCGAGCCCGGCGACGACGCTCGACAGCGCGACGACCAGCGTCCCGAGCGCGACATTGACGAGGCTGAGGGCGATGAGGCCGGCGTAGGCCTTCGCGCGTGTCCGGAGATGCGGGACGAGCGCGTAGCGGTTGACCAGCGCAAGGGCGATCATCCCGGCGACGACGCCGATCTTGAGGTCGAGCCATTCGCGATAGGCGGTTCCCGGCGGCAGCAGATCGAAGCCCGA
This sequence comes from uncultured Roseiarcus sp., assembly GCA_945957375.1. Lineage (GTDB taxonomy): Bacteria > Pseudomonadota > Alphaproteobacteria > Rhizobiales > Beijerinckiaceae > Roseiarcus. Next base: position 7,358 of record CAMFKX010000169.1, on the reverse strand, counting down.
GGTCAGCGCGACGTCGACCAGGCCGGTCGCGACGAGCGCGGCGACGACGAAATGCCCGGAGAGGGAGAAACGCGTCATCGCCGCGACAGCGCTGTGGCGCAGCGCGCCGCGCCGACCGGCCGCGAGGCTCAGGACGAAGGGGATCAATCCGCCGACCCAGGCGCCGGCGCACAGGAGGTGCAGGGCGTGGTTCGCCCGGTGCAGGAGGCCGAGCGGGCCGGTCTGCAAGACCGCGTGGCCGACGAGCGCGAGGCTCGCCAGCACGAGCGCGGAGAGGACGGCGATTCGCGGCGGCGCGCCGCCGGACCGGCTGACGGCGAGCGCGAGCGCCGCCGTCAGCGCCAGGCGCAGCGCCGAGGCGCGGCCGAAGCCGGTGTCGAACAGGATCGCGGAAAGCGCGGCCGGATCGGTCGCCGCGCTCCCGTCGTCGGCGATCGCCGCCGTCTGAAGCGCGAGCCACAGCGCTGCAGTCGCCAGCGCGAGGAACGCCGCCGCAGTCTGGAAGGAGCGGAGTTTCGCCGTGAGCGCCCGGCGCAGGTCGTCGGGCGCGTCGAGCCACAGGAAGGCGCTCGCGCCGAACACCAGCATCGCCGCGAGAATGTGGGCGAAGCGGCAGAGCGCGAGCGCCGTCACCGGCGGCCGGGCCGGCTCACATCTTCATGCCCTTCATGTCGCCCATGTCCATGCCCTTCGTGTCGCCGCCCTTCGCGGCCGGGCCGGCGGCGCCGAGGGCTTCGACCGGCATTTCCACCATCACCGGTCCAGCGTGCTCGAACGTGAGCGTCGCCTTCACCGTCTCGCCCTTGGAGAGGGGCTTCTTCAGGTGGGTGAACATGATGTGGTAGCCGCCGGGGGCGAAGCGCACCTCGCCGTGCGCCGGAACCGCGAGGCCGTCCTTCAACTGGCGCATCTGCATGACGCCGTTGTCCATTTTCATCTCATGGATCTCGACGGCGGCGAAATCGGCCGAGCCGCCGGTCAGCCGGTCCGCGGCGGCGCCGGAATTGTGGATCGTCAGATAGCCGGCGCCGATGTCGGCGCCCTTGGGGGTGGCGCGCGACCAGGCCTTGTCCACGGTGATGTCGCCGGCCTTGAATTCCTGCGCCAGCGCAGGACCGGCGAGACACGCGAGCGCGAGCGCGAGCGGGGCGTAACGAGTCATGAATATCCCTTTCTGATCATTTCATTGAGGCTGAAGCGGAGATCGGCGCGAGTTCACTTCACGGTGAACGCGAACGATCCCTGCGTCGCGTGCGAATCCACCGAGACGGCGCGCCACTTGACCGTGTAGGCGCCGGGCGCGAGCGGCTTGGCGATCGGCACGACCAGCACGTCCGGATGGCTCGCCTCGACCGAGGCCGCGCCGAGCGCGACGGCGCCGCCGGGGCCCGTCAGGGCGACTTTGGAGACCCTGGGTTCGACGCCTTCGCTGAAGGCGAGCCGGAGTTCCGCCGGCGCGGCGACCGTCGTCCCCGCGGCGGGCGTCGAGTTTTCCAGATGGGCGTGGGCGAAGGCCGGCGGGGCGGCGAGCAGAGCGAGGGTGAGAACGAGACTTTTCATGGGTCGGGCTTTCGAAGGGCGGAGCGACCAGGAACGCGTGCGCGGCGCAAGGCGCAACACTACCTGCAGGACCTGGAGCTTCGCGTTGAGGGGAGGCGCGCACGACGGCGCGGCCGGGCGTCGGGTCAGACGGCGCGGGGCGGCGCGCGGGCGCGGGTCTCGAAAGTCGGACTGGCAGGCGCAGCGTCCGCGTCCGGCGCCGGGTCGAGCGTGACCCAGGCGGCGCCCGAGGGCGTCGGCAGCGCGACGAGCGCGGCCGGCGCCAGCGCCGCCGCCTCGCTGGCGAAGCGGCACAGCGGACAATGATCGTCGCAGTCTCGCGCGGGCGCGGCGGGTCCGCCCTTGCCGTCGGTCTGGACGCAAACGGCCGCCGCCTCGCCGAAGGTCGCTTTCAGATCGGCCGCGACCGTCGCGATGTCGGCGGGAGCCGACAAGACGTCATGATAGGGCAGGGCGAAGAGCTGGACGAGCAGCGCGAGCGCGGCGACGAGCGACGACAGCGTCACGCTGCGCCGTGTCCCTGGCTCTCTCGCGCCGCCTCGCTTCACCGGGCCCTTCCGATTTCGGTCAGCGCCAGTCGTAGCTTAGCCGGTCCGGCTCGGCAATCCGGGCGCCGCAGCTGATATGCGACACAATTTCTCACGCAATTTGACTTGTGAACAGCTGCGGCCTCGGCCTAACCGTATCCAGTTGGAGTCGGAAGGGGCCGGGCATGTGTGGCATCGTTGGCGTTTTGGCTCAGGGACCGGTCGCCGGCTCGATCGTCGCGGCGCTGAAACGGCTGGAATATCGCGGCTACGACTCGGCCGGCATCGCGACGCTCGAGGACGGCCGGCTGCAGCGCCGGCGCGCCGAGGGCAAGCTGAAGAACCTGGAGGCGAAGCTCGTCGCCGAGCCGCTTGGCGGGACGATCGGCATCGGCCATACCCGCTGGGCGACCCACGGCAAGCCGACCGAGACCAACGCCCATCCGCACGCGGCGCGGGGGTTGGCCGTCGTCCACAACGGCATCATCGAGAACTTCAAGGCGCTGCGCGAGGAGCTTGCCGCCAAGGGCTTCGGCTTCGCCACCGAGACCGACACCGAGGTCGCGGCGCTGGTGGTCGAGGACGAAATGGCCTCGGGCAAGACCCCGGTGGAGGCGGTGTCCGCCGCGCTCAAGCGCCTGCGCGGCGCCTTCGCGCTCGTCTACCTGTTCGAGGGCGAGGAGGACCTGCTGATCGGCGCGCGTCAGGGCGCGCCGCTCGCCGTCGGCTACGGCGACGGCGAAATGTATCTCGGCTCCGACGCGCTCGCGCTGGCGCCGTTCACCGACCGCGTCGCCTATCTCGACGAGGGCGACTGGGTGGTGGTGACGCGCAAGGGCGCCGAGTTCCACGACGCGGCCGGCAAGGTCGTGCAGCGGCGCGTGCAGGTGAGCCCGGCCGGCAGCCTGCTCGCCGAGAAGGGCAACTATCGCCACTTCATGGCGAAGGAGATCCATGAGCAGCCGGAGGTGGTCGGCCACACGCTCGCCCATTACATCGACATGTCCGCAATGCGGCTGAAGCCGTTCGACTGGCCGGTCGATCCGAAGACGCTGTCCAAGGTCACGATCATCGCCTGCGGCACGGCGCACGTGGCCGGCCTCGTCGGCAAGTACTGGATCGAGCGGTTCGCCCGGCTCGCGGTCGAGATCGACGTCGCGTCAGAGTTCCGCTACCGCGAGGCGCCGGTCGACCCCAACGGGCTGACCATCGTCGTCTCCCAGTCGGGCGAGACGGCCGATACCCTCGCCTCGCTCAAATACGTCAAGGAGCATGGTTCGAAGACGATCGGCGTGGTCAACGTGCCGACCTCGAGCATCGCCCGGCTGACCGACGTGGCCGCTCCGACGCTCGCCGGGCCGGAGATCGGCGTCGCCTCGACCAAGGCCTTCACCTGCCAGCTCGCGGCGATGGCCGCGCTCGCCCTCGGCCTCGGCAAGGCGCGGGGAACGCTGTCCGACGCCGAGGAGGCCACGCTCCTGGCGGAACTCGTCTCGACTCCGGCGCTGATCGCCGAGGCGCTCAAGCTCGAGCGCGCCACCGAAAAGATCGCCCAGGCGGTCGCCCGCGCCCGCGACGTGCTCTATCTCGGACGCGGGACCAGCTATCCGCTGGCGCTCGAGGGCGCCCTCAAGCTCAAGGAGCTGACCTATATCCACGCCGAAGGCTACGCCGCGGGCGAGCTGAAACACGGCCCGATCGCGCTGATCGACCAGGCCATGCCGGTTGTGGTGATCGCGCCGCACGACCCGGTGTTCGAGAAGACGGTGTCCAACATGCAGGAGGTGGCCGCGCGCGGCGGCTGGCTGATTCTGATCGGCGAAACCCACGCGAAGGCCGAGGCGGCGGTCGAGATCGAGCATTTCCTGCCGATGCCGGAGGTGGGCGCGAACTTCGCCCCGATCGTCTACGCCGTGCCGGTGCAGATGCTGGCCTATTACACCGCCGTCATCATGGGCAAGGACGCCGACCAGCCGCGCAATCTCGCCAAGTCGGTGACGGTGGAGTAGGGCGGCGTCGTCGACGCCGCCCCGGCGCGGTCGACGACCGCGCCCTCAAGCGCTCCCGCTACTGCGTCGCCTTGCGGATCGCGTCCTTCGCGTCGCCCGCGGCGTTGTGGGCCGAGCCCTTGGCCTTGTCGAACTTGCCTTCCGCCTCGAGCCCCTTGTCGTCGGTCATCTTGCCGGCGGCTTCCTTCACGGCGCCCTTCACCTTGTCGGCGGCGCCCTTGACGTGTTCCTTGTCCATGCAAAACTCCTCTTTGCGCCGCCGCGCGCCCGGTGGGCGCCCGCGACACAGCAAGGGAACGCGGTCGCGCCCTGCATGGTTCCTGACCGGGATCGACGTCCGCGTTTTCCGCGGGCGACTTGACCTGCCGCAAGTCGAGCCGGTCGCGACGGCGCCATGAATCGCACGAAGGAGAATCCGGGAATGCGCAGGATCGACACGAGCGAACGCCCGATGCCCGAGATCAACCCGGTGAAAGTGTGCTTTGTCATCGAGAAGGCGCGCGAATTGTTCAGCGAGGACGTCGGCATGGGGCCGGACGCCTCCAATCCGAGCGACGACGGCGAGCGGATCGTCCTGACCGACGCCAACGGCGCCTTCCGGCGCGAGTTGATCGCGTTCATTCGCGAACTCGACGTGGACGAATCGGCGGCGCTGGTCGCGCTCGCCTGGATCGGGCGCGGCGATTACGAGGCCGAGGACTGGCCCAGCGCGGTCGCCGCCGCCGCCGAACGGCGCGAGGGGCCGACCTGGAAGTATCTGCTCGATATGGCGCTTCTGCCGGACTACCTGCAGGACGCGCTCGACGCCTTCGGCCGCTCCTGCGAGGACTACGAACTCGGCGGCGATTAGCCGGATTTCCAGGGTCCTTCGGCGACCGGCGTTCGCCTTGCATTCGCCACGCCGAGCCGCCATTTTGCCGGCTTTCTCGCAGCAGGCTCCATGTCGGACGAATCCACGGCCCATCCGTTTCACCGCTCGTTCGGACAGCGGCTCCGCTCCTGGTTCTTCACCGGGCTGGTGGTGTTCGGCCCGGTCGCGGTGACGGCCTACATCGCCTGGTTCGTCATCGATACGATCGACAATTGGGTGAAGCCGTGGGTGCCGCAGAGCGTGTCGCCGGACGGCTACCTGCCGTTCCACGTTCCGGGCATGGGCGTGCTGATCGCCGTCGTCGGGCTCACCCTGCTCGGCTTCCTCACCGCCAACATCATCGGCCGCACGCTGGTCGGCTTTAGCGAGGCGATGCTCGACCGCACGCCGGTGGTGCGCGGCGTCTACAAGGGGCTGAAGCAGGTGTTCGAGACGGTCTTCAGCCAGTCGGGTTCGCAGTTCCGCAAGGTCGGACTGGTCGAGTTCCCGATCAAGGGAAGCTGGTCGATCGTGTTTCTGTCGTCGGACCCGGGCGCGGTGCTGGCGGAGGCGCTGCCGGGGACGAAGCCCATGGTGTCGGTGTTCATGCCATGCACGCCCAACCCGACCACCGGCTTCTTCTTCTATATCGCGGCCGAGGACGTGATCGAATTGCGGATCTCGGCGGACGAGGGCGCCAAGCTCATCATGTCGGCCGGACTGATCCAGCCGGAGGGCCAGGCCGCGCTCGCCGCGATGGCGCAGGCGGCGAGGCTGGAGCGAACGCCGGCCGATTGATCCGGAGTTTCTGCGCTGTCACAATGCCAAAGCTATGCTAAGGAGGCCGGCGGTCGTCCATAGGAACGCGGCCGGGCCGACGGCGCGTTTTCTCCGATCGGATCCGACATGAACGAGTGCAGGACATCATGGCGCAATTGCCCAAATTCGATCTCGAGGACATCAAGCGGCGCATGCAGGCCGCGCACGCCTCGCTCAAGCATGAGCTGGGAGGGTTGAGGACCGGACGCGCGAGCGCAAGCCTGCTCGAGCCCGTCGTCGTCGAAGCCTACGGACAGCGGATGCCGCTCAATCAGGTCGCCACCATCACCGTGCCCGAGTCGCGCGCGCTCGCCGTCTCGGTGTGGGACAAGGGCATGGTGCACGCCGTCGACAAGGCGATCCGCGACTCGAACCTCGGCCTCAGCCCGACGGTCGAGGGCACGACGCTGCGCATCCGCATTCCCGAACTGAACGAGCAGCGCCGCAAGGAAATGGTCAAGATCGCGCACAAATACGCTGAGGACGCGCGCGTCGCCGTGCGTCACGTGCGCCGCGACGGCATCGACGTCCTCAAGAAGCTGCTCAAGGACCACGCGATGAGCGAGGACGACGAGGCCAAGCACGCGGGCGAGGTCCAGAAGGCGACCGATCTCGCCATCAAGGAGATCGATGCGTCCCTGGCGTCCAAGGAAAAGGAAATCATGCAGGTCTAGGCGAAGCGCCGCATTCCGAGGACCTGCCCCATGCCCCAAGCCCGAACCCTCGCCGGTCCAACGACGCCGATCCACGTCGGCGTCATCATGGACGGCAACGGCCGTTGGGCGAAGGCGCGCGGGCTGCCCCGGTTCGAGGGTCACCGGCGCGGCGTCGAGGCGGTGCGGCGCGCGGTGCGCTCCGCGATCGACCACGACGTGCGATACCTGACCCTCTACAGCTTCTCCTCCGAGAACTGGCGCCGGCCGCCCGACGAAGTGGCGATGCTGATGGGCCTGCTCAAGCGCTATATCCGCCACGACCTCGCCGACCTGCACAAGAACGGCGTCCGCGTGCGCATCATCGGCGAGCGGGAAGGTCTCGCCGCCGATATCCGCGCCCTGCTCGAGGAGGCGGAGTCGGTCACCCGGAACAATTGCGGCCTCAGCCTGATCATCGCGTTCAACTACGGCGCGCGCCACGAGATCGTCACCGCGGCGCGCCGGCTCGCCGAAGAAGTCCGCGACGGACGGCTCGATCCCTCCGCCATCTCCGAGGACGAGTTCGCCGCTCGCCTCGACACCGCCGACATCCCCGATCCCGACCTGATCATCCGCACCTCCGGCGAGATGCGCCTGTCGAACTTCCTGATGTGGCAGGCGGCCTATGCGGAACTGGTGTTTCTGCCGATCCACTGGCCCGATTTCGACGACGCCGCCTTCGTCGCCGCGCTGGAGCAATATGCGCGCCGGGAACGCCGCTTCGGCGCGGTGCTGGTTCCGACCGCGGTCATGAACGCCTCATGAGCGCGCGCGGATGACGGAAGCGCCGGACGCGAACGCCGGACAGGAACGGACCGGCTCCCGAATCGGGCCCGATCTTTGGCCTCGGGTCGCCGCGGCCGTCGTCATGGGCGCGGCGGCGCTCGCGGTCACCGTG
>CAMFKX010000168.1 GCA_945957375.1 uncultured Roseiarcus sp. | reverse complement strand
TCACCTTGATCATCAGGTCGGCGCCGATATTGCCCGAGCCGATGATGGCACATTGGATCTTGCCGCTCATGCTCCGTCGCCCCGATAGGTGAACGAGACCTGCCCGACGCCGCCGATCTTCGCTTCGACGAAGTCGCCGACAGCGATCGGAACCATTGGGCCGAGCGCTCCGGTCAGAACGATGTCGCCCGCCCGCAGGCCCTCGCCCAGCTCGCTGAGCGTGCGGGCAAGCCAGGCCGCGGCGGCGAGGGGATGTCCCAGGCATGCCGCGCCGGCGCCGAGCGAGGCCAGGCGTCCATTGACTTCGAGGGCCATGCCGCAGGTGTAGAGATCGAGACCCCGGAGGGCCTTTCTTTCGTTTCCGAGCGCGAAGTGGGACGATGACCCGTTGTCCGCGACCGTGTCCGCGAACGTGATCCTCCAGTCGGCGATCCGGCTGTCGACGATCTCGATGGCGGCGACGGCGTAGTCGGCGGCCGCAGCGACATCGTCCGGCGTCGCCTCCCGATCGCGCAGATCGCGCTTCAGGACGAGCGCAATCTCGGCTTCGACCTTCGGCTGCAACAGACGCGCGGCCAGCGCGCCCCCGGCGGCGACCTGCATGTCGGCGAACAGGACGCCGTAGTCCGGCTGGTCAACGCCCAGCTGCGCCTGGACCGCCTTGGCGGTCAGCCCGATCTTTCGGCCGACGCCCCGCCGGCCCTGGCGCTCCCAGAAGCGCGTGTTGATCTTCTGGATCTCGTAGGCGGCAGGATCGGCTGGCCCCAGCACGTCGCGCAACGGCGCGACGGGCCCGCCGTCGTAGGCCTCCCGCAACCGTCTTGCTGCGTCCTCAAGGTTCGGCATGCATCGCTCCATCGTCTGCCGCGGCCCGCGTCGGCGGCCGCCGGATCATTCGGCCGGGTGAGCGGATATCTCGCGCTCGCCCTGCGGCGTCGGACCGCCCTGGAATCGGGCGGCGAATTCGCGCGAGGGCGCGCGAGACACCGGGATCAGATCAAAGTTCAGCGCCCTGCGCGCCAGGCCCCACAGGCCGCGAGGCTCGAGCAGCATCGTCGCGATCGACAGCGCTCCGAGCACGATCAGGTGCCACGGCCCGAGGTCGGCGAGATGGTCCCGCAGGACAAAGAAAAGCAGCGTGCCGAGGATCGGGCCTTCGAGGCTGCCGATGCCGCCGATCACGACGTTGAAGATGACGAAGACGGTCCATTCGTTGACGCTGAACGACGACATCGGAGACACCCGCAGCTTCTGCAGGGTGATCACCGCCCCGGCGACGCCGAGGAAAGGCGCGGTGAGAAGGAAGCACAGGATCCGGGCGCGGCGGAGATCGACCCCCATCGCGCCGGCGGCCTCCTCGTTGTCGCGCATGGCCGTCAGACCGAGACCGATCCTGGAGCGCAGCAGCAGGTAGGTGGTCAGAAAGGCGGCGAGGGCGAGGGCGAACGCGAGCCAGTAGATCGAGGCGAAGCGGGCGGAGGGCGTCGCGCCCAACATGCGCGCCACGGCCACGGGAAGACTGGCGCCCGACCCCTGGCCGAGGCCGGGCAGCTTGCCCGCGGTGAGCATGAGCGCCTCGGCGACGACCCAGGTCCCGACCGCGAGGTAGACCGCGCGCAAGCGGAAGACGAGCGCCATGGTGGGGATGGCCACGAGAAAGGCGACGAGGCCGGCGAGCAGCACGGCGACGAAAGGATTGACGCCGCCGAGCGCCGTAAATCCGTAAAGCGCGTAGGCGCCGACGCCGACGAAGCCGTGCTGGCCGAGTGTGACGATGTCGGCGTAGCCGGCGAGCAGGTTCCACATCAGCGCGAGGACCAGCATGCAGAAGAACTGCGTCAGGAAGATCTGCGTCACGCCGCCGAACAGCCACGGCCCGAAGGCGAGCGCGACGGCGCCCAGGACCAGAAGCCCTCGCAACGGGGCGGCGTAGGAGGTGAGCTTCGCCACGGACGGCTCCTAGTATCGCGGGAACAGGCCCTGCGGCCGCACCGCAAGGACGGCGAGAAAGACGATGTGTCCCGCGAGCGTCTGCCAGGCGAAATCGATCTGCCCGCCGACGCCCTGGGCGACGCCGAGAACCACGCCGCCGGCAAGCGTGCCCCACAGGCTGCCGAGGCCGCCGAGCACGACGCTCTCGAAGGCGATCAGGAGATTGCCGGGCCCGCTGGCGGGATCGAAGTTGGATCGCAACCCCATGAAGCAAGCGGCGACGGCGACCGTCATGCCGACGATGCCCATCGCGATCCCGTAGACCTGATTGGGAGAAAGGCCGATCAGACTGGCGGCGCCCGGATCGTCGCTCACGGCGCGGATCAGTGCGCCGACCTGCGACTTATAGAGCAGGCGGTCGAGCGCGAAGATCAGCACGATCGCGGCGGCGAGGGTGACCAGCGGCATCAGGCCGAGCTGCATGCCGAAGATCGAGACCACCTTGGTCTCGAGCGCTCCCCCCGGCAGAACGCGCGGATCCGCGCCGTAGCCTTCGAGCAATCCGTTCTGAATGATGATGGCGAGCCCGAAGGTCACCAGCAGCGGCGCGAGCACGGCCTTCCCCGAGACGCGTTGCAGCAGATAGCGCTGCAGCGCGAAGCCGCCGAGAAAGGCGACCGGCAGCACCAGCGCGAGCGCGAGAAAGATGTTGAGGCCGAAACCCGTGGCGATGCTCAGGAGAAGATACGAGACGACGACGATGAAGTCGCCGTGGGCGACGTTGACCGCGCGCATGACGCCGACGGACAGGGACAGTCCGAGCGCGAACAGCGCGTATAGGCCGCCAATGAGGACGCCCTGGACGAGGGTGTTGACGATTGCGGCGACCATGCGGGTCAGGATCCGAAGTAGGACCGCGTGATCGTCTCGCGGTCGAAGGCGTCGGGCGAACCCGACAGGGAGATGCGGCCTTCCAGCATGCAGTAGAAGCGCGTCGACGCCCGCAGGCTGCGGCCGATGTCCTGCTCGACCAGCACGATCCCGATGCCGCGGTCGCGGATGCCGGGAAGCAGCGCATAGAGGTCGGCGATCACCGTCGGCGCGAGCCCGAGGCTGATCTCGTCGCACAGCAGGAAGCGCGGGTCCGCCAGCAGGGCGCGGCCGAGCGCGACCATCTGCTGCTGGCCGCCCGACAGGACCCGCGCGGGCGACGACCGCCGCTCCTTGAGGACGGGAAAGATGTCGTAGACGTCGGCGAGCCTCGGCCCGCCGCGTCGCCCGACGCGCCAACCGAGGCTCAGGTTCTCCTCGACCGTGAGGTTGGGGAACAGCCGCCGTCCCTCGGGCACGAGCGCGACGCCGGCGCGGACGATAGCGGGCGTGCCCATGCGTCCGATGTCGGCGCCGTTCATGGCGATCCGTCCTTCGCAGCGATCCGCCTGGCCGACGATGGCCTTGAGGAGCGAGGACTTGCCGGCGCCGTTGGCGCCGATAACCGAGACGATCTCGCCGGCGCCGACGGTGAGCGAGACGTCATGGACCGCGCGAAAAGGCCCGTAATAGACCGACACGCCTTCGACCGTGAGACGCGGTTCCGACACGCTCACTCTCCCAGGTACACGGCTTTGACGCGCGGGTCGGCGAGCACCGCCTCGGGGTCGCCGTCGGCGAGCAATCCGCCGCCATGCAGGACGACGAGCCGGCTCGCCAGCCGGCGCAGGGCGTGAAGCACGTGTTCGATCCATATGATCGCCGCGCCGCGCCGATGCACTTGACGCACGATGTCGAGCAACGCGAGGCTTTCCGCGTCGGTGAGCCCGCCGGCGATCTCGTCGAGCAGCAACAGGCGGGGTCGGATCGCCAGCGCGCGGCACAGTTCGAGCCGCTTCAGGTCGAGGAGCGTCAGCTGGCCTGCGGGTTCGGCGTAGCGCCGCGCGAGACCGGTGAGGTCGAGCGCCTGCTCCGCCTCCTTCCGCGCCGCGCGCGAGGACAGGCCGCCGCCGTGCACGGCCGCGACGAGAACGTTCTCGTAGACGGACATTCTCGCGTACGGCCGGGGGACCTGGAAGGTCCGGCCGATGCCGAGGCGACAACGATCCCAGGCCTGCGCGCGCCCGATATCCACACCCCGGTAGAAGATCGATCCCTCCGAGGGGGCATGGACGCCCGATATCAGGTTGAACAGCGTCGTCTTGCCGGCGCCGTTCGGACCGATGACGCCGAGAATCTCGTTCTCCCCGAGCTGAAGATCGAGGCCATTGATGACGCTCAGCCCGCCGAACGACTTGCTGAGGCGCCGGATCTCCACGAGATTCACGCGACGTTCCTTCCCGCCCTCAATAGGCGATCGCTTCCGGCTCGCCCGTGACCGGGATGATCGGCGCGAGGGTATTGTCGACGAGCGCCAGCTCGAGCGGCCATTTCTTGCCCTTCCGCCACTGCCCGCCGACTACCGGAGTGGCCGCCGTGTTGGGGAACGGACCCGTGCGGAAGTTCACCTCGCCCACGATCGTCTTGAGATTCGTCTGGCGAATCGCGTCGCGAACGGCTTCGCGGTTCGACGGGTCCTGCGATCGCTTCAGCGCGTCGACCACCAGCTCGAACATCGCGTGGTCGTAGCCGAGCGCCATCGCCGCCTGCTTGAGACTGTAGGCTTCGAACGCGTCGGCGAGCTCGCCGCTGCTCTGCCCGGTGAGGCTCGACGAGAACGGATGGTGGGGGGACCACCAGACCTCGGTGTTGATGTTGATGGCGCGGTCGCCGAGCGGACCGACTCCGGCCGGAAACTCGCCGACCTTGCCCGCGGTCAGCACCTTCGGGCGGTAGCCTTGCTGGGCCGCCTGGTTCCAGAACACGGTGAAGTCGGGCGCCGGCGCGACGCAGAAGCAGACGTCCGCTTCGTGACTCTTGAGCGCCTCGATCTGCGTGCTGAAGTTCGACACCGGCGAATCGAAGCGTCCCGGATCGAACACCGGATAGTCGCCCACCCCGTTGGCCTTGGCGATCGCCGGGAAGATATGGGCGAAGGTGTTGCCGTCGATGTCGTTGGGAAACAGAATGCCGAGGCGATGATTGGACGGCACGCGCTTCCAGATGTTGATGAAGCTGGCGACGCCCTGCTGCGCCGGCATGAAGAAGTTGAAGGTCCAGTCGAAGCCCTTCGCCGGGTCGCCCTTGCGGCCGAGGAACCAGGCTTCGAGGGGCGTCACCGTGGTGATGCAGGGCACTCCGTTGAGCTCGCACTGATCTGACACCGGATTGGTGGTTTCCGGCGTCCCGGACGAGCAGACGATGTCGACGTTGTCCTTCAGGATGAGATCGAGCGCGACCTCGGCGGCGCGATTGGGGCTCGACTGCGAGTCCTTGACCAGCACCTCGTACGGCCGTCCGGTCCCGCCGATCTTGATCTGGCCGCCGAGGGTCTTGTTGACCTGCTCCACCACGAAGCGGGTGTTCTGAGCGAACAGCGCGAGCGATCCGGATTGCGGAACGACGACGCCGATCCGGATCGGGCCGGTCGCGGCGAGGGCTGGCCGTCCGAGCGCGGAGGCGGCCGCCATTCCGGCGACGCCCTTCAGGACTCCGCGGCGGCTGATCTCTTGGATTCGCGGCATTTCCTATCTCCTCCGATCGGCGGTCTCTGCGCCCGCCCTGACGATTGCCGACTGTCTACAGTTTTCTATATACGAGTCAACCTGCGACTGGCGATCTCGACGGCCGCCCTTCCCGGAAGCGTCGCCGGGCAGCCCGCGCCCGGGCGGACTGCGCTCGGGTAGGCGTCGCTGCCGGTATCGTCCGCGAAGGAGCCGGTCGGGCTCGACTCTTAGCAACCTCTGCGTACGATCGAAATCGATCCATGCAGCCGGATCGTTTTTTCACATCCATGAAAATCCAGGGAGCGCGCGACGTGTCCGAGGAAGTAATCAAGACGGCGCGACGCTTGTTCGAGGTGCTGGAGCACTTCGACGCGGTGCAGCGGCCGCTCAGTCTCAAGGAGATCGCCGACCGGTTCGGCTATCCGGTCTCGAGCGCCTCGGCCTTGCTCAAGAGCGTGGTCGCGCTCGGCTACCTCGACTATGACCGCTACTCCAGGACCTACATGCCGACGATGCGTATCGTCCAGCTCGGCGCCTGGGTGCAGGGCGCGCTGTTTGGAGAAGGCAGCATTACCTCGCTCGTCAGGCACCTCAGCGAGGCGACGCAGGAGACCGTCAACATCGCCACGCAGAGCGATCTCCACATGCAGTACATCCACGTCGTTCCGTCGGCCCACACGATCCAGTTCAACGTGCGCCCGGGGACGCTTCGGCCGCTGGCTCAATCCGGCCTCGGCATGATGCTGCTCAGCGCCCGGACCGACGACGTGATCGAGCGCCTCGTCCGCCGCATCAACATCGAGGCGAACGATCCGAGCCGGAAGGTCAATTTTCAGGATCTGATGCGCCGAATCCGCGACCTTCGCGTCAAGGGCTACGTCGTGTCGCTGAACACGGTCACCCCGGGCGCCGGCATCATCGGGGCGCTCCTGCCGCAGCGACGCCACGGGCGCATTCTGGCGATCGGCGTCGGCGGGCCGGCCGACCGGCTGGCGGACAACCAGGAGCATATCCTGCGCGTGCTGCGCGACGGCATCGCCCGCTATCTGCCCGCCGAGGGACAGGAGTAAATTCAGCTATATGGAAATTGCCGCCTATAGCTGAAAAATCTGGATTTCCGCATCGCTTCTCGACATGGTCGCGCCGTCTTGCTTCGGCGAATGCAGCCATTCCGGGAGAGTAGAGCGTGGGGGATGGCCGTCTTTTTCGAGCGCGTATCTGCGTCATTTCAAATTCGCCGCGCTCGATGACGAATAGAGCCCGGATCGACTCTCGCGGATCACTGACGGGATCGAACACAAGATTTTATCAAAACCCGAAATACCTCGTCGCGTCGCCGCCGATTCTGTCGTATTCGGCGGATATGCGATGACCGGCCGCAACCTTCCTCTCGACGGCGTCGTCGTCCTCGACCTCGGGCAGGTCTATCAGGGTCCCTACGCCACCTACCTGATGGCGAAGGCCGGCGCGGAGGTGATCAAGATCGAACCGCCGGACGGCGAGCCGGTCAGGCGCCGCCGCGCCATCAGCCGGGGAGCCGGCGTTCCGTTCGCGATGCTGAACGGCGACAAGCGATGCATCACGTTGAACCTCAAATCGACCAGGGGCCAGGACCTGCTCCGGGCGCTGGCGGCCGACGCCGACGTCGTTCTCGAGAACTACGCCCCGGGCGTGATGGACAGGCTCGGCGTCGGCTGGTCCGCCCTGAGCGCGATCAATCCCCGTCTCGTCTATGCGTCGGGATCGGGCTACGGGCTCAGCGGGCCCGACAAAGACAATCTGGCGATGGACGTCACGGTCCAGGCCTCGTCCGGGCTTATGAGCGTGACCGGATTTCCCGACGGCCCGCCGGTCAAGGCGGGCCCTGCGCTCGCCGATTTCTTGAGCGGCGTCCACCTCTATGCGGGCGTGGTCACGGCGCTGTACGAGCGCGTCCGCACCGGGTCGGGACGGCTGGTCGAGGTGGCGATGCAGGAAACGATCTTTCCGACGCTCGCCTCCAACTTTTCGTTCCTCTTCGACAGCGGCGTCGCGCCGGTCCGCACCGGCAATCGCCACGGCGGGCTGTCGGCCGCGCCCTACAACGTCTATCCCGCTCTCGACGGCTACATCGCCATCATCGGCGTGACGGAAGCGCACTGGGAGGGCCTCCTCGCCGCCATCGGGCGCGCCGACCTCATCGGCGATCCCCGCTTCGTCGGCGACGCCCAGCGCGTACGCAACATCGACGAGACCGACCGCGTGGTGACGGAGTGGTCGCGACGCGTGACCCGCGACGAGGGATGCGAGATTCTCCGTCGGCACAAGGTGCCGTCGGCCCCGGTGCGCGATCTGATCGAAGTCGCCAACGACCGGCACATGCACGAGCGCGGCATGCTCGAGTGGATCGAGCATCCCGAATTCGGGCGCATCGTCGTGCCGAACAGCCCGATCCGCCTCCACGGCGCCGATTCGCTCCCGGCGTCGCCGGCGCCCGGGCGCGGCGAGCACACCGCGGAAGTCCTGTCCTCCCGGGTGAAGATGGCGCCTGAGGAAATCGCCGCCCGTCGCCGGGACGGCGTCATCGGCCCCTGAGCAAAAGAGAGCGTTCATGACCGATTCGGAAAGCCTCGTCGTCGCCACCGCGGAGCGCGTCTTCGCCAAATTCGCCGATCCCCAGACGATCCTGAAGGCGACCGACGGCGCCTGGGCGGAGGCCGCCTGGGCGGCGCTCGAGGAGGCCGGATTGCCGCTCGCCTGGGTCCCCGAGGAGCTCGGCGGCGCCGGCGCCGCGCTCGAGGACGGCTTCGCCGCCCTGCGGGCCGCCGGCCGCTTCGCCGTCGCGCTGCCGCTGGCCGAAACTCTCCTCGCCGGCTGGCTCCTGGCGACCGCAGGCATTCCGTCGCCGCCGGGACGGATGAGCGTCGCGCCGGCGCGGCCGGGCGACGCGCTCGCGCTCGGCGCCGATGGACGACTCCGCGGCAGCGCGCGCGGCGTGCCGTTCGCCCGCGACGCCGAGCATCTGGCCGCGCTCGCAACGGCTGAGGGGACGGCGGTCGTCGCGCTGGTGCGCGCCGGCGACTGCCGAATGACGCCGCGAACCGCGCTGGCGGGAGACCCCCTCGACCTCGTCGACTTCTCCGGGGCGCTGCCCCTCGCCGTCGCGCCTTCCGGCCTGGCGCCGGAGGAATTGCTGCGGATGGGAGCCGCCGCCCGGGCGCAGCAGATCGCCGGCGCGCTCCAGACGATGCTCGAAATCTCGGTCCGTCACGCCGCGGAGCGGGTGGCGTTCGACCGGCCGATCGCCAGGTTTCAGGCGGTCCAGCACAATCTCGCCCGGCTCGGCGGCGAGGCCGCGGCGGCGGTGGCGTCCGCCGTCTCGGCGGCGGATACAGTGGCGCACGAAGGCCTCGCTGGCGACGCCGCGCTGCTCGAGATCGCCTCGGCGAAGACGCGGGCGGGCGCGTCCGCCGAAGCGGGAGCGGCGATCGCGCACCAGACCCTCGGCGCGATCGGATTCACCGCCGAGCATGTCCTCCACCGCTTCACGCTGCGCGCCCTCGGCTGGCGGGACGACTTCGGCGACGAAACGTTCTGGAGCGCAAGGCTCGGCGCCGTCATCGCGGCGCGGGGCGCGGACGCGCTGTGGCCGCTGTTCGCCTCGCGCTGACATCTGGAGCGAACCCATGACCGCACTGCGTTTCGACCCGATCCGCCTGCCCGAGTCCTGCCGGGCGCTTCGCGCGGAGGTGCGCGGCTTCCTCGCCGACGAAGCCGCAGCGGGCGCCTTCGATCCGCGCGACGACGCGGGCGGCGAAGCCGACGCGGAGGCGTTCGCGCGCAAGGTCGGCGCGCGCGGCTGGATCGGCATGACATGGCCGAAGGTCTACGGCGGCCAGGAGCGTTCCTACCTGGAACGCTACGTCGTGACCGAAGAGATGCGCGTCGCCAACGCGCCGACCGACCGTTTCTTCGTCGCCGACCGGCAGAGCGGGCCGACGCTGCTGCGCTACGGCGGCGAGGCGATCAAGCGCAGCATCCTGCCCCGGGTCGCGCGCGGGGAATTGTGCTTCTGCATCGGCATGAGCGAACCGGACTCCGGCTCCGACCTGTTCGCCGCCAAGGCCAGGGCGACCCGAACGGAAACGGGCTGGCGGCTTCGCGGAACGAAGATATGGGTCACCAACGCGCGGCAGGCCGACTACATGATCGGTCTCTTCCGCACCTCGCCGCCGACCCGGGAGAACCGCCGCCACGGCCTGACGTCGTTTCTGATCGACATGACGGCGCCGGGCGTCGCCTGCAACCCGATCGCCAAGATGAGCGGGCGCAACGACTTCAACGAGGTCGTGTTCGACGAAGTTTTCGTCGCCGACGATCACGTCCTCGGGGAGATCGACGACGCCTGGAAACAGGCGACCAGCGAGTTGGCCTACGAGCGCAGCGGACCGGAGCGCTTCCTGGAGACCTACGGCGCGCTGACCGCGCTGATCGACGCCGCAGGAAGCGAGCCGAACCGCGCCGTCGCCGCAGGCATCGGGCGGCTCGCGGCCGAGCTGCACACGCTCAGGCGCATGTCGGTCTCGGTCGCGGGCATGCTGGAGTCGGGCCGGGAGCCCGTGGTCGAGGCGGCCATCGTCAAGGATCTGGGCACGATCTGGGAGCAGTCGCTGCCCCACCGCGTCCGCGGCTTCGCCGGTTTCCTCGAAGGCGGCGAAGACAGTCGCGATTCGCTCGAGGCGACGCTGGCTTTCTACCTCAGGATCGCGCCGAAGCTGACGATACAAGGCGGCACGACGGAGATCCTGCGCGGAATCATCGCGCGCGGGCTCGGCCTTCGATAGGCCGGGAGAACCATCGCGGGATCCCCTTCCGGGAGCTGCGCACGTCGGGGTCGCCGGAGATTCTCTCGGGAAAAGCGGGCGGCGCCGATATTCAGGTCAAGGACGAAGTCGAATGAGCCGAGATATTGCGATCACCCGATCGAGCGGCGTCGCCACGGTCGAGATCCGGCGCCCGCCGCTGAACCATTTCGACCCGGCGTTGATCCGCGACCTCGCCGACGCGCTGGCGGCGCTCGACGACGAGACGCCGATTCGCGCAATCGTGCTCGCCGCGCAGGGCAAGGCGTTCTGCGCCGGCGCCGACTTCGCGGGCGGCGCGAGCGGCCGCGCGCCAGGCGGGGAAGCCGAACGGCTCTACGAGGCGGCCGGGCGGGTGTTCGCAAGCCGGAAGCCGGTCGTCGCCGCCGTGCACGGAGCCGCGATTGGCGGAGGTCTGGGGCTGGCCATGGCCGCCGACTTTCGGGTGACCTGCCCTGAGGCGCGGTTCGCCGCCAACTTCACCAGGCTCGGGCTCCATCCGGGATTCGGGCTGACGGTCACGCTCCCGGAAGCGATCGGGACGACCAAGGCGACGCTGATGTTCTACACGAGCCGCCGCGTGACCGGAGAAGACGCCTACGCCATGGGACTGGCCGACGCGCTTGTTCCGTTGACCGACGT
The DNA here is from genome assembly GCA_945957375.1 of uncultured Roseiarcus sp. Taxonomy (GTDB): domain Bacteria; phylum Pseudomonadota; class Alphaproteobacteria; order Rhizobiales; family Beijerinckiaceae; genus Roseiarcus. The sequence goes on along the minus strand of CAMFKX010000168.1, from coordinate 1,028 downwards.
CCGTCGCGCCGCCGCCGATCTCGCCCAGGAGATCGCCGAATGCTCGCCGCTCGGACTGCTGGCGACGAGGGCGACGATGCGCGCCGGACTCGCCGAAAGGGTCCGGCTCGCCATGAAGCGCGAACTCGAGGAGCAGAACTGGCTTCGAGAGACTCGCGACTTCAAGGAGGGCGTGAGCGCCGCAGCCGAGCGCCGACCTCCCAATTTCGTGGCGGCGTAGGGCCTGGCGCGCCCTTTCCCCGGGAAACGAGCGGAGCGACAGTCTTACGGTCAGCGGCGGATTTCGCGGCCGGCGACCCACGTGCCGACGCATTGGAGCGCCGTGAGGTCGTCCGGGTCGGCCGCGCCGCGGGTCGAGCCGAGAAAGGCGAGATCGGCGTATTTTCCGACCTCGATCGACCCCAGGATCGCGCGCGCGCCGCAGCGCGTCGCGGCCCCGAGCGTCGCCGCCTCAAGCCACGCGCCGCCGAGGCTCCGGTCGGCGCCGGTCGCCGCGACAATCGCCCGGAGCGGGTCGGGAGGCCCCGCCATGGCGTCGCGGGCCAGCGACACGGGAACGTGGGGCGGGCCCGGATCGAACGGCCCCTCGGCGCTTTCGTCGATTGTGAGGCCAGCCGAGATCCCGAGGCGCCGGATTTGCGCCCAGCGCTCGGGCCCCAGCGCCGAGCGCCGCTCGATCCCGTCGCACAGGTCGAGCGACGTCCCCGCATGCGCGGCTTCGGCGAAGGCGTCGAGCGCTAGGCCGACTGCGGCCTCGGTATCGGCTTGCAGGGTCATTCGCCACCCCCGCGAGCGAACGGCCGCGACCGTCGCCGCGAGCGCCGCGGCGCTGTCGGTTTCGTCGACCCAGCGGGTCGCCGCGTCGATCCGGAACATGTCGTCTCCGAACCCCGGCGGGAAGCGCGCGTCCCCCTGCAGCGCCAGCGTCGCGTCGACTGCGCCGCGCAGTCGGAGCGGAGGCGACGCTCCCGCCGAAGCGCGGAGAAGGTCGGCGTCATCCCCGCCCGCGAGCGCGCCGAGGCCGCAGA
>CAMFKX010000167.1 GCA_945957375.1 uncultured Roseiarcus sp. | reverse complement strand
AGCCGACGCACCGTTTTTGGCGGGGAAATTGCCCGCGCGGGCGCGCTCGGCGAGCGCGCCTACAGTCGACGCGCCCATGTAGGCGCGGTCGCTGACCGCGCCCGCGCGCTCGCCGAGCGCGCCTACAGAAGAGGGCGACAGAGTCCTGCACCATCTCAAGGGCGTCGAGATCGACGCGCCGTTACGCGCCTGGGACCGCGTCGGCGAACTTGCCGCGCGCTACGACGCGCCCGGCTGCCGGATCGCGGTCAGGGACGAGGACGGTGGCCTCGCCATTCTGGTCGGCGCGCGCGCCGCCAAGGCGATGCTGGCCTCGCGCGCGGCGTGAAGATTGGCGCCCGCCGGCTCGAGGCCGGCGGGGCGCGAGACCGTTACGCCGCCTTCTGCTTGCCGGCGCCGCCGTAGAAGGTCTCGCCCTTCTCGGCCATCTCGACCAGCTTCTCGGGCGGGGCGAAGCGGGGACCGTAGGCGGCGGCCAGCTCCCGCGCCCGGGCGACGAAGGCCTTGAGGCCCATGCCGTCGATGTAGGACAGCGTGCCGCCGGTATAGGGCGCGTAGCCGAAGCCGAGGATCGAGCCGACGTCCGCCTCGCGCGGGTCGGTGACGACGCCCTCGAACATGCAGCGCGCCGCCTCCAGCGCCGGCGGGAACAGGAAGCGCTCCTTGAGGTCCTTGACGCTGAGCGCGTCGGGATCGAGCGCCTTGCCGGCGATCGCCTTCAGGCCCGGCCACAGGCTCTTCTGACCCTGGGCGGGGTAGTCGTAGAAGCCCTTGCCGTTCTTGCGGCCGAAGCGCTGGTCCTTGACCACCATGGTCTCGATCAGCTTCTTCTGGCTCTTGTCGATCGAGCCCTCGCCGAGGTCGGCCTCGGTCGCCTTGAGGATCTTCCAGGCGAGGTCGACGCCGGTCTCGTCGGTCAGCGCCAGCGGCCCGACCGGCATGCCGGCCATCTTGGCGACGTTCTCGATCATCGCCGCCGGCACGCCCTCCATCAGCATGAGGTGGGCTTCCAGCATGTAGTTGATGACGCAGCGGTTGACGTAGAAGCCGCGGCAGTCGTTGACCACGATCGGCGTCTTCTTGATTGCACGGACGAAGTCCATCGCGGTCGCGAGCGCCTTGGCGTCGGTCTTCTCGCCCATGATGATCTCGACCAGCATCATCTTCTCGACCGGCGAGAAGAAATGCACGCCGATGAACGAATCGGGGCGGAGAGAGGTCTCGGCGAGCGAGGTGATCGGCAGGGTCGAGGTGTTGCTGGCGAAGACGACGTCGGGGCCGAGTACGGCCTGCGCCTTCTTCGTCGCCTCCGCCTTGACCGCGCGGTCCTCGAACACCGCCTCGACCACGAAGTCGCAACCCTTGAGCGCCTCGTAATCCGCAGTCGCGTGGATGCGCGCGAGCAGCGCCTCCTTGTCGGCGGTCTTGGCCCGGCCCTTGGCGATCTGGCCGCTGACCACCTTGTCGGCATAGGCCTTGCCCTTGTCGGCCGCTTCCTGGTCGCGGTCGATCAGCACGACCTCGAGCCCGGCGACGGCCGAGACATAGGCGATGCCCGCGCCCATCAGGCCGGCGCCCAGGATGCCGATCTTCTTGAGGTTGGTCGGCGGCACGTTCGCCGGCCGGCGCACGCCCTTGTTCAGTTCGCCCATCGACAGGAACAGCGAGCGGATCATCGCCGCCGCTTCCTTCGACAGCATGATGTTGGTGAAGTACTTGCTCTCGACCGCGAGCGCGAGGTCGATCGGCAGCTGCAGCCCCTCGAACACGCTCTTCAGGATCGCCTTGGCCGCGGGGTAGTTGTCGTAGGTCTCGCGGCGATAGATGGCGTTGGCCGGCGGCCAGATCATCATGCCGGTCGGCGAGAAGATCTTGCCGGACGGCGGCTTGAACTTCGGGTCGTCCCAGGGCGCCTTGGCGTTCGGGTTGGCCTTCACCCAGTCCTTGGCGCGCTGGACGATCTCGCCGGCCGGCGCGACCTCGTGGATAAGGCCCATCTTCTTCGCCGCCGCGGGCTTGAGCTGATCGCCCTTGAGCAGCATCTGCAGCGCGTCGGGCGTCGGCATGAGCCGCGCCACCCGCTGGGTGCCGCCGCCGCCCGGGAACAGGCCGACCTTGATCTCGGGCAGGCCGACCCGGGTCTTCTCGCCGTCGGAGGCGATGCGGTAGTGGCAGGCGAGCGCCAGCTCGAAGCCGCCGCCCATGCACACGCCGTCGATCGCGATCGCGACCGGCTTGCCGCAGGTCTCGAGCCGGCGATAGACGAGGTTCAGCCGCTTGGTCTCCTCGACCAGGACGCGCATCGCCGCTTCCTTGCCTTCGGCGCGCGCGCGCTTGGCGTATTCCGCGCCGGCGGTCTGCAGGAAGGCGAGGTCGGCGCCGCCGACGCCCTTGGCGAGCGCGATCACGGCGCCCTTGACGGCGGCGTCGCCGGCGATCGCGTCGACGATCTGGCCGATCTCGGACATGACTTCGGGATTGATGACGTTCATCGAACGGCCGGGCATGTCCCAGGTGACCAGGGCGATCCCGTCGGCGTCGGTTTCGAAACGAAAATTGTTGAGGTTCATGGAAAGGCTCCGTCCGTCCGGTCAGACGCGTTCGATGATGGTGGCGGTGCCCATGCCGCCGCCGATGCACAGCGTGATGAGCGCGGTCGACTTGCCGGTGCGCTCGAGTTCGTCGAGCGCGGTGCCGAGGATCATCGCGCCGGTCGCGCCGAGCGGATGGCCCATGGCGATCGCGCCGCCGTTGACGTTGACCTTGTTCGGGTCGACGTCGAACGCCTGGAGGAAGCGCAGCACCACGGCGGCGAAGGCCTCGTTGACCTCGAACAGGTCGATGTCGTTGATGGTCATGCCCGAGCGCGCGAGCACCTTCTTCGTCACGTCGACCGGGCCGGTCAGCATGATCGCCGGCTCCGAGCCGATGTTGGCGAAGGCGCGGATCTTCGCCCGCGGCTTGAGGCCCTGCTTCTCGCCGGCCTCGCGCGAGCCGAGCAGCACCGCGGCGGCGCCGTCGACGATGCCCGACGAGTTGCCGGCGTGATGGACGTGGATGATGCGCTCGACTTCCGGGTGGGCCTGGATCGCGACCGCGTTGAAGCCGCCCTGCTCGCCCGCCATGACGAAGGAGGGCTTGAGCGACGCCAGCGACTGCATGTCGGTCTGCGGGCGCATGTGCTCGTCGGTTTCGAGCAGCGGCAGGCCGTTGACGTCGCGCACCGGCGCGAGCGACTGCTTGAATCGGCCGGCGTTCCAGGCGGCGGCGGCGCGCTTCTGCGACTGCACGGCGTAGGCGTCGACGTCGTCGCGCGAGAAGCCGTATTTGGTGGCGATCAGGTCCGCCGAGACCCCCTGCGGCATGAAATAGGCGGGAATGGCGATCGACGGATCGGCCGGCCAGGCGCCGCCGGAGGCGCCGATGCCGACGCGGCTCATCGATTCGACGCCGCCGCCGATGGTCAGCTCGTGCTGGCCGCTCATCACCTGCGCCGCGGCGAAGTTCACCGAATCGAGGCCCGAGGCGCAGAAGCGGTTGATCTGGACGCCCGGCGTCGCGTTGCCGAGGCCCGCGGCCAGCGCGCCCATGCGGGCGATGTCGCTGCCGGCCTCGCCGACCGGATCGACGCAGCCCATCACGACGTCGTCGATCTGGCCCTCTTCGATCCGGTTGCGGTCCTTGATCGCCTTCAGCGCGGTCGCGGCGAGCTGAAGCGTGGAGGCGGTGTGCATCGAGCCGTCGGGCTTGCCGCGGCCGCGCGGCGTCCTCACGTGGTCGAAAATGAAGGCGTCCGTCATGCTGTTTCTCCCCGCGGCGCGTCGGCCGCTTGTTACGTGTCGTGATCGGGATGCTGTCGGGACCCGACGTCGACGCCGGGTCCGAACAGGTTGGCGATGTCATGGCGAGGCAGCGCCGGGACCGCGTCGGCCCAGGCGAGCTTCGATTCGGCCCCGTACAGCGCCTTTGGCGCCACGTCCGAGGGGCTGTCGAGGCTGCCGAGCGTGATCGAAATCCGATCGCGCCCGACGATGCGGTAGGTGAGCGGCGTGCCGCAATCGGCGCAGAAGCCGCGCTCGGCGACCGCCGAACTCGCGAACGCCTTGGGGGCGCCGCGGGTCCAGACGAGGTGGTCGAGCGGGACGCCGGCGAAGACCATGAACGGGCCGCCGCCCGCCTTCTGGCACATCCGGCAATGGCAGACGTTGGCGCCGGTCGGGGCGACGGTCAGCCGATAGCGGACCGCCCCGCACTGGCAGCCGCCGGTCCAAGCCTGCGCCTCTGCGCTCATCGGTACTCCTCGGCCCCCCTCGCGCCGCGCCTCAGAACGCGTCCGCCGGCAGCGCCATCACGGTCGCCGCGCCCGACGACAGGCGAGCCAGATGCGCCCCGGTTTCCGGGAGCATACGCTCGCCGAAAAACTTGGCGAGGGTCAATTTCGCGTCCAGCGCCGGATTGCTGTCGCCCTTCGCCTGGCGCGCCAGCACCGCCTTGGCGATCCGCGCCCACATGTAGCCGAGCGCGGTCAGGCCGAAGAGGTGCATGAAGTCGGTCGAGGCGGCGCCGGCGTTGTTGGGGTCGGCGAGACCGTTCTTCATCAGCCAGCCGGTCGCCTGTTGCATGTGGCCGAGCGCGGTCTGCACCGGCGCGAGATAGGGGGCGAGCGCGGCGTCGTCCTTGTTGGCGGCGAGGAACTGTTGCGCCTCGGCGAAGAACGCCATCATCGCCCGGCCGCCGTCCTTGGGCAGCTTGCGGCCGACCAGATCGAGCGCCTGCACGCCGTTGGCGCCCTCGTAGATCATGGCGATGCGGGCGTCGCGGACGAACTGCTCCATGCCCCATTCGGCGATGTAGCCGTGGCCGCCGAACACCTGCTGCGCCTTGACCGCGTTGGCGAAGCCCATGTCGGTGAACACCCCCTTCATCACCGGCGTCATCAGGCCGAGCCGGTCGTCGGCGGCCTGGCGCGCCTTCGGGTCGGGCGAGGTCAGGGATTCTTCCTGCGCCAGCGCCACCGCCACGAGCAGCGCGCGCGCCCCCTCGTTGAAGGCGCGAATCTCGAGCAGCATGCGGCGGATGTCGGGATGGACGAGCAGCGGGTCGGCGGGCTTGTCCGGCTCGGCCGGGCCCTTCAGCGAGCGGCCCTGGCGGCGGTCCTTGGCGTAGGCGGCGGCGTTCTGATAGGCGACCTCGGAGATCGACAGGCCCTGGATGGCGACGCCGAGCCGGGCGCCGTTCATCATCACGAACATCGCCGGCAGGCCGCGGTGTTCTTCGCCGACCAGCCAGCCCTTGGCCCCGTCGTAGTTGAGCACGGCGGTGGCGTTGGCGTGGATGCCCATCTTGTGCTCGAGCGCGCCGCAGACGACGGCGTTGCGCTCGCCGGGCGCCCCGTCGGCGTCGGGCAGGAACTTCGGCACGAGGAAGAGTGAAATGCCCTTCACCCCCGCCGGCGCGCCCTCGATGCGGGCGAGCACGAGGTGGATGATGTTGTCGGCGAGGTCGTGCTCGCCGGCCGAGATGAAGATCTTCTGACCCGTGATGGCGTAGGAGCCGTCGGCCTGCGGAACCGCCTTGGTCTTGATCAGCCCGAGGTCGGTGCCGCAATGCGGCTCGGTCAGGTTCATCGTGCCGGTCCACTCGCCGGTGGTCATCTTGGGCAGGTAGCGGTCCTTCAGCTCCTCGCTGGCGTGCGCCAGGATCGCCGCCACCGCGCCATTGGTGAGCCCGGGGTACATGGCGAAGGCGAGATTGGCTGAGATTTCGTACTCGCTGAACAGCGCCGCAAGGAAATGCGGCAGGCCCTGGCCGCCGTATTTCGGATCGCCGGCGAGGCCGACCCAGCCGCCCTCGACCAGCGCCTTATAGGCCTCCTTGAAGCCTTTCGGCGTGGTCACGCTGCCGTCGTCGTGACGCTTGCAGCCCTCCTTGTCGCCGGTGCGGTTCAGCGGCTGCACCACCTCTTCGACGAATTTCGCGCCCTCGGTCAGGACGGCTTCGACGACGTCGATCGGCGCCTCGGCGAAGCCGGGGGCGTTGGCGTAGCGGGCGTAGTCGAAAACGTCGTTGAGAAGGAAAACGGTGTCGTCCACCGGCGCTTTGTAAGTCGGCATTCTGCTCCTCGGGGCATCATTGAAACCGCGTGGCGCGCGCCCGTCCTCCCGCGCTCGGCCCACCGGACAGTTCATATATGAACTAATTCGGCGCAGATTTCAAGGGGCGATTCGCGAGGCGGCTCTCGCGGGCCCGATGTTTCTAAAAAACGTCGTGTAGGCGGGGTCGTCGACCCCGCCGGCGCGCTCGGCGAGCGCGCCTACAGCCGCCACCGTCGACCCGCCGGCCCTGTAGGCGGGGTCGTCGACCCCGAAGGCGCGCTCGGCGAGCGCGCCTACAGTCGCCCGACCGGCGTCAGCGGCGCTGGTTGACGCGCTGCATCGAGGCCTCGGGACTGGCGTAAGCCTCCTGCCAGTCGACGCTCCAGTAGCGCAGTTCGTCGAGCGCAATCGGCTCGCCGGTGACGGCGCAACGGACGAAGGCGCCGGGACGCACGATGCGAAAATCGCCGTCGAGATACTCGATCTTGGCTTCGCCCGCCTCGGCGGGCCGTCGCTCGAACTTGTTCATGGGGTTGCGATGTTCCTTCGGCTTGCCTCTAATGCCACGGCTTGACCCGCAAGGGAAAGCGAACAATGCGATCGCGAGTGGCGCGGCGAAGGGCTGCGCCATGCTGGACAAGACGATGCGGCTCTGATATTGGCCACGCGATTGGGCGAGCCCCCTAAGGGCGGCGCTTGCCCGCGCTTTCGTGAAATTCCGAGGCTTCGCCTCAAGATACAGGATGGCCCGTGCAAGTACTCGTCCGCGATAACAACGTCGATCAGGCCCTCAAGGCGCTCAAGAAGAAGATGCAGCGCGAGGGGATCTTCCGCGAGATGAAGCTCCGCGGCCACTACGAGAAGCCGTCGGAGAAGCGGGCGCGCGAGAAGGCCGAGGCGGTGCGCCGGGCGCGCAAGCTGGCGCGCAAGAAGCTGCAGCGCGAAGGCCTGCTGCCGGTCAAGGCCAAGCCCGCTCCCGGCCCAGTGCGGTCGGCCGGCTGACGCCGACGGCGCGTCGCGAAGCCCGCGCGGAGTAGCGGAGTAATGAACCCCGCCCGACGTGGCGGGGTTTTGTTTTTTGGTAAGTGCTGGCTGTGTCACGGATGATCCGCGTCGGCGTTCGTGGCGCGGCGGAGTCGACGGATGATGAACGGCAAGGTTAGCTTGGGCGGCGCCTGCGCGCGCGCGGCGCTCATTGCGGCGACGACGTTGGGCCTCGCAGCGTGCAGCGAGACGATGGGCGGCATGAACCCGTCGGCGAAGGTCGCGGAAGTCGAGGCCGGGCCGAAAGCGCAGGAAACCAACTCCGGCAACATCGAATCGCTGACCGAGGTCATCCAGCGCAATCCGCGCGACCCGGCCGCCTACAACACCCGCGGCGTCGTCTACGCCAAGCTCGGCCGCTACTCGAACGCGGTCGACGATTTCTCGCACGCGATCGAACTCGACCCGCATTTCGCCGGCGCCTACACCAACCGGGCGCTCGCCTATCGCCAGATGAAGCAGGACGATCAGGCGATGAGCGACTTCAACCAGGCGATCGCCGCCAATCCCAACGACGCGTCCGCCTATCTCGGGCGCGGCAACCTCGAGCGCGCGCACGGCCAGTACGATCAGGCGCTCGCCGACCTCAACCAGGCGATCCGGCTCAACCCGGAAGGCGCGCAGGCCTATCACGCGCGCGGCCTGATCTATCAGCGCCAGGGCGCCAACGCCCAGGCGATCACCGACTTCAACAACGCCATCGACCGCGACCCGTTCGCCGGCGCGCCCTATCAGGCGCGCGGGCAGACCTATCTCACCACCGGCCAGTGGCAGAAGGCGGTCGAGGATTTCAACGCCGCGCTCAACGTCGACGACCACAACGCCGCCGCCTGGACCGGCCTCGGCCTCGCCTACGAGAAGCTCGGCAACCGCGCCAAGGCGATGGACGCCTACCGCAGCGCGACCTCGCTCAACCCCGGCGACGGCGAGGCGCGGGCGGGCCTGGCGCGGGTCAGCGCCGGCTAGACCCGATCGCTCAGACGTCGATCGGCGGGTCGGTCTTCAGGAACGCTTCGAGCCAGTGGATGTCGTACTGGCCGTTCTGGACGTCGGGGTTGCGCACCAGCGTGCGGAACAGCGGCAGCGTCGTGTTGACGCCGTCGACGATGAACTCGTCGAGCGCGCGCCTCAGCCGCATCAGCGCCTCGGTGCGGGTGCGGCCGTGGACGATCAGCTTGCCGACCAGCGAATCGTAATAGGGCGGAATCGCGTAGCCCTGGTAGGCCGCGGAATCGACCCGCACCCCGAGCCCGCCCGGCGGGTGGAAATAGGTGATCCGTCCCGGCGAGGGGACGAATGTCCGCGCGTGCTCCGCGTTGACCCGGCACTCGATCGCGGCGCCGAGGATGCGCACGTCCTCCTGCGCGATCGACAGCGGCGAGCCGGCGGCGATCTTGATCTGCTCGTTGACGATGTCGATGCCGGTAATCATCTCGGTCACCGGATGCTCGACCTGGATGCGGGTGTTCATCTCGATGAAATAGAACTGCCCGTTTTCGTACAGGAACTCGACCGTTCCCGCCCCCACGTAGCCGAGCTCGGCCACCGCACGGGCCACGATTCCGCCGATCTCCTCGCGCTGCTCGGCGTTGAGCGCCGGCGACGGGCCCTCCTCCCACACCTTCTGGTGACGGCGCTGGAGCGAGCAGTCGCGCTCGCCCAGATGCACGGCGTGGCCCTGCCCGTCGCCGAGCACCTGGATCTCGATGTGGCGCGGCCGGCCGAGAAACTTCTCGAGATAGACCGCATCGTCGCCGAACGCCGCCTTCGCCTCGAGCCGCGCGTTGACCAGCGCGCCGGTCAGCTGATCGGGATCGTTGGCGACCTTCATGCCGCGCCCGCCGCCGCCGGCCGCAGCCTTGACGATTACCGGATAGCCGATCTCCTCGGCGATCCGGAGCGCCTCCGCCTCGTCCTCGACCGCCCCCTCGGAGCCCGGGACGCAGGGGATGCCGAGCCGCGCCGCGGTGCGCTTGGCCTCGATCTTGTCGCCCATCAGGCGGATGTGCTCGGCCTTGGGGCCGATGAAGGCGATCCCGTGCTCTTCGAGGATGTCGGCGAAGCGCGCGTTCTCGGACAGGAAGCCGTAGCCCGGATGCACGGCGTCGGCGCCGGTGATCTCGCAGGCCGCCACGATCGCGGGAATGTTGAGGTAGCTGTCCTTCGCCGCCGGCGGCCCGATGCAGACGCTCTCGTCGGCGAGCTTGACGTGCATCGCCTCCTTGTCCGCGGTCGAATAGACCGCGACCGTCGCGATGCCGAGCTCCTTGGCGGCGCGCAGCACGCGCAGCGCGATTTCGCCCCGGTTGGCGATGAGGATCTTGTCGAACATCGAGCCTGCTTTCGCTTACTCGATAACGATCAGCGGCTGGCCGTATTCGACCGGCGAGCCGTCCGTGACGAGAATGTTGGTGACCTTGCCGCCGCGCGGGGCGAGAATGTCGTTGAAGGTCTTCATCGCTTCCACGAGCAAGAGCTTGTCCCCCGGCTTCACCACCGCGCCGATCTCGACGAACGGTTTTGCGTCGGGGGAGGCTCGGAGATAGGCGGTCCCGACCATCGGGGACTTGACCGCATCGACGAAGTCGTCCGCGACCTCGGCCGCGACCGCCCTCTCGGCCGGCGCCGACTGCATGACGGGCGCCGGGGCCGGCGCAAGGCTCGGCGGAGCCGGCGCATAGGCGATCGGCGCGGCCGCGCGCTCGCGCGACAGGCGCACCCGGAACTCGCCGAACTCGACCTCGACCTCGCTCAGATCGTACTTCGAGACGATTTTCGCGATCTGGTCGATCGCCGCGACATCGACGAGGGTCTGGTCGGAGTCGTCGGTGCGCGTGCCGGTCGGCTTCTTCATGGTTTGCTCGGTTGGGGAAAGACAGGAGGCGGCGGAGTTTCGTGCGCACGCTATATCGCGCGCCGACTTGCAAATAAAGGGCAGGCGGCCCTGTCGCCGCGCTCGCCGAGCGCGGCCGACGCGATCAACGATCCGCGTCTACAGCGCCCTGTAGCCGCGCTCGCCGAGCGCGGCCGACGCGATCGACGATCGCGTCTACAGCGCCTTGTCGCCGCTCGCCGAGCGCGGCCGACGCGATCGACGATCGCGTCTACAGCGCCCTGTCGCCGCGCTCGGCGAGCGCGCGGCCGACGCGATCGACGATCGCGTCTACAGCGCCCTGTCACGCGCGCCGCGCCCAGACCTTCACGTCGTGGAAGGCCACGCCGCCGAACGGCGCGACGCTGTCGTCGCCGACCAGCGCGTTGATCCCCCAGCCGTCGAGGAAGCTCGACGCCGGCCACAGCCCCTCGCTGACCAGCACGCCGCGCCGGGCGCCGGGAGCAAGCCGCGCATGCAGCCGGGTCCGCCCGCGCGGGTTGCCGATCTCGACCACGTCGCCGTCGCCGACGCCGAGCGCGGCCGCGTCGTCGGGATGAATCATCAGCTCCGGCCGGCGCTCGCGCAGGACCGAGGTCGGCGTCTGGGTGAACGAGGAGTTGAGGAAATTGTGGGCCGGCGAGGTGGTGAGCTTGAACGGGTGCTCGGCGTCCGCGGCCTCGTTGACCGCCCAATGGTCGGGCAGGCTCGGCATCTCGCGCCAGGATCCGCGCAGGCCGTCGTGCGCCGCGGGCGTGCGCGCCCAGTCCGGCTTGAAGCGGAACTTGCCGTCGGGGAAGCCGAAGCCGTTCAGGAAATGCGCCTCCTCGAACGGCGGCTGCAGATCGAGCCAGCGCGCCTTCTCCAGCGCCGCCAGATCGCCGTAGCCCGATTCGCGCAGCGTCCAGTCGATGATCTCGCGCGGCGTCATGGCGAAGGCCGGGTGCTCGGCGCCGACGCGCTCGGCCAGCGCGCAGATCACCTCGTGGTTGGAGCGGCAGTTTTCCGGCGGCTCGATCGCCTTGGGCGCGAACTGCAGGTGCTGGTGGCCGCCGGCGGTGTAGAGGTCGTCGTGCTCGAGGAACATCGTCGCCGGCAGCACGATGTCGGCGAAGCGCGCGGTGTCGGTCATGAACTGCTCGTGCACGCAGACGAACAGGTCGTCGCGGGCGAAACCGCGCCGCACCTTCGTCTGATCGGGCGCGACGACGAGCGGGTTGGTGTTCTGAATCAGCATCGCCGTGACCGGCGGTCCGTTCTTCAGCGCCTCGGGCTCGCCGGTCAGCACGGCGCCGATGCGCGACTGGTCGAGGCGGCGCACGCGCGAATCGCGGACGTCGAGGCCCTCGATCATCGTCTTGCGCAGCTTGTAGATGCCGCTGTTGCTGTGAAACGCGCCGCCGCCCTCGTGCGCCCAGGCGCCCGTGACGGCGGGGATGCACAAAGCCGCGTGCAGGTTGGTCGCGCCGTTGCGCTGGCGCGAGAAGCCGTAGCCGAGCCGGAAGAACGTGCGCTTGTTGGCGCCGACCAGCGCCGCGAAGGCTTCGATCTCGGCGACCGAGAGGCCGGTGATCGCCGAAGCCCAGTCCGGACCGCGCGTCCGCAGATGCGCCTCGAGTTCGGCGGGGCGATCGGTATGGCGCGCGAGATAGGCGCGGTCGGCGAAGCCGTCGCGGAACAGGACGTGCATGACCGCGCAAGCGAGCGCCCCGTCCGTGCCGGGCCGGACCTTCAGCGCGAGGTCGGCCTGGCGCATCGTCTCGGTCTCGTAGACGTCGATCGCGACGATCGTCGCCCCGCGCTCCTTGCGGGCGCGGACGGCGTGGGTCATCACGTTGACCTGGGTCGCGACCGCGTTGGTGCCCCAGATCACGATGCAGTCCGACTTCGCTATCTCGCGCGGGTCGGCGCCCATCAGGCGGCCGGCGCCGGCCAGGTAGCCCGGCCAGGCGACGCCGACGCAGATCGTGCCGTAGAAGCGCGAGTAGCGCTTGGCGTGGGTCAGCCGCTCGATCCCGTCGCGCATGACG
>CAMFKX010000166.1 GCA_945957375.1 uncultured Roseiarcus sp. | reverse complement strand
CGCTTGAACAGCTCCATCTGCTCCTGCTGCTGCTTCATCTTGTCGTCGGGATACATGTCCTTCAGCGCGGCGATCTGCGGCTGGATCTTCTTCATTTTCGCCATCGACTGATAGGAGCGATTGGCGAGCGGGAAGAACGCGAGCTTGACCAGCACCGTCACGATCAGGATCGCGACGCCGAAATTGCCGACGAACTTGTAGATCGCGTCGATCAGCAGAAACAACGGCTTGGTGATGAAATAGAACCAGCCCCAGTCGATCATCAGGTCGAATTTCTTGATGCCGAGCTTGGTCCCGTAATTGTCGATCGTGCTCACTTCCTTGGCGCCGGCGAACACGCGCGTCGAGATCTCGACCGTCTCGCCGGGCGCGACCGCCTTCTCCGGTCCGACGAAGTCGGCCTGATAATCCTCGGGCTGGGCGTCGCCGCGCGCCGAGAACCGGGCCTGGATCGGCTCGGTCTGATCGGGAATGATCGCCGTGCCCCAATATTTGTCGGTGAAGCCGAGCCAGCCGCCCGGACCCGAGTAGGCGTTGGTCTTGCCGGTCGCCTTGTCGATATTGGCGTAGGTGACCTCCTGCACGCCGCCGTCGCCGATCACTCCGACGAAGCCTTCATGCAGGACGGCGTAGCCTGCGACCGTCGGCTTGCCGTGCCGCAGCACGAGCCCGTACGGCCTGACCGTCGCCGCGGCGGCGCCCTTGTTTGCGACCGAATCGGCGACGGTGAACATGTACTTGTCGTCGATCGAGATGACGCGCTTGAAAACGAGGCCTTCGCCGTTGTCCCAGGTCAGGGTGACCGGCTGCTCGGGCGTCAGCGTCTTGCCGTCCGCCGTCCAGAGCGTGTCCAGCGTTGGCGTCTTCGCCCCGCCGGCGCTGACGTAGCCGGTCGTCGCCCAATAGGCGTCCGGGGCGCCGCTCGGCGACAGCAGACGGATCAGCGGGCTCTGCTTGCTGATCGTCTCGCGGTAGTCCTTGAGCACGAGGTCGTCGAGCCTGCCGCCCTTGAGGTTGATCGAACCGGCGACGCTCGGGGTGTCGATGGCGATGCGCGGCGAGTCGGCGAGCGCTTGCGGAATGGTCTGGGTGGCCACGACGCCGGGCGCGAGTCCGCCTGCCGGGGAGGCTGCGCCGGCGTCGCCGGTCGCGGCGGAGGACGCCGCCGCCTCCGTCTTCTGCGCCTGCTGCTGCGTCGCCTGGGTCTGGGCCTGCTGATGCTGCTTCTGGGAAAGCGGACCGGCGTAGAAATATTGCCAGGCGGCCATCACCAGCACGGACAGGGCGATGGCGAGAAAAAGGTTTCTCGTGTCCTCGTTGTTCATGGTCGCCTGATCTCGCCTATGGGCGTGTTGACGTCGCGCGGACTGCGGCCGTCCTTGCTCGCGCGCTCGACTGCGCGGAACGCCCGGCGCAGATCGTCGACGAGCGCGGCGAACGGCCGCGCGAGCGCCTCCCGCCGGGCCATCAGCACGTAGTCGCAATCGGCCTTCGCCTCAAGGGGCTCGGCCCGTTCGAGCGCCGCCTTGAGGCGACGACGGATGCGGTTGCGAACGACCGCGTTGCCGACCTTCTTGGTGACGGTGAAGCCGACGCGCGCACCTTCCGCCGGAGCCTCCGGCCCGCGCGCGGCGGCTTGTAGGGTAAACGGTTCGAAGGCGCGCCGCCGTCCGCGGCTCACGCGCTGAAACTCGGCGCGTTTTTTCAGACGGCCGAGGATTCGCCCGGCGAACGCCGGTTTGCTTTCGTCGGGGAGTTTCGGCTCCATCCGCGGTGCGCCCCGTGAGGCCGGAGAGCAGGTCGTGCGTGGCGCGGCCGGTCCGGCCGCGACAATCAGGCCGACAGCTTCTTGCGGCCGCGGGCGCGACGGGCGTTGAGGACCTTGCGGCCGCCGACGGTCGCCATCCGCGAACGGAAGCCGTGGCGGCGCTTGCGAACGAGTTTGCTGGGTTGATAGGTCCGCTTCACGATCGTGTCTCCAGATGGCCTTCGCGCAAACGCACGAAACCGGCCGTCGCCGCGCCGATCGAGCGGCGAGCCGGGCAAAAACGATGCGGCGCTTTCGCGCCGCAGGGAAGCGGGCTTATGGCGCGCGACACGGGCGAAGTCAATCCGGTCTCCGGGCGCGATCCCGGGCCGTTCGGCCTGTTCGGCGGCCGCCGTCTGCGTCGGCGACCGCGAGGCGCAATCCCCGAGCCGAATCGCGCGCCGCGAGGCGACCGGTCAGACCGCGTCGACGGTAATCGCCTGGAGCGCTTGGTCGAGCTCCGTCCGCCGAACAGGTTTTGCCAGGAAGCCCGACACGCCGGCGGCGAAGGCCGAATCCCTGTCGGTGGCTTGCGAATAGGCGGTGACCGCGATGATCGGAACGGCCGCGAGTCGGCCGCCGGACTTGCGCAGCGTCCGCGTCGCCTCGAGTCCGTCCATGTGCGGCATCTGAACGTCCATCAGGATGACGTCGTAGGCGTGCTTGCGCGCCGCGGCGACGGCCTCGATCCCGTCCTCGGCGAAATGCGCCTCGTGCCCGAGCTTCTTCAGCATCGCACGCATCACG
Source organism: uncultured Roseiarcus sp. (assembly GCA_945957375.1). GTDB lineage: Bacteria > Pseudomonadota > Alphaproteobacteria > Rhizobiales > Beijerinckiaceae > Roseiarcus. The sequence continues at coordinate 9,568 of CAMFKX010000166.1, read as the reverse complement.
TCGCGATTGGCCGCGATGTCCTCGGCGACCAGAACCTTGAGCGAACGGCGCTTTTGCGACGTGGTCGAAGCCTCGCCGCCCTCGGCGCGAACCCGTCCGGCCGGCGCCTGGACGGGCGCCTCGATCCAGAAGCGGCTGCCCACTCCGGGCGTACTCGCGGCCGCGATGGTCCCGCCCATCAGTTCGACGAGCTTTCGGCACGTGGCGAGGCCAAGGCCGAGGCCCGCAGGGCGGACGCGATCGGTCACCGCTCCGCGCTCGAAGGGCTCGAACAGGCGCGCGGCGTCGTCGGGCGGGAAGCCTTCGCCGGTGTCCTCGACCTCAAGCCGCAGGGTGGTCGCGCCCGCGCCGTCGGTTCGCTTCGCGGACGCGCGGACGGTCACCGTTCCCGCCGCCGTGTGCTTGACCGCGTTGTCGAGCAGACTGACGAGAATTCGCCGGATCCGGCCGACGTCGGCGACCAGCGGCGACGGCAGGTCGGGATCGACATTGACGTGGAACGCCAGATTTTCTGCGCCGGGCAGGGCGCGAGCGATCTCGACCGCTGAGGCGGCGACCGCGCCCACGTCGATCGGCGTCAGATCGAGGGTCGTCCGCCGCGCGTCGAGGCTGGCGAACTCCAGCAGATCGTTGATGACGATAAGCAGGCTCTCGCCCGCGGTCTCGATCACCTCCGCCTGACGTCGCGCCTGCTGCGGCAGCTTGCTGTCGCGCAAGGCGCTCGAGAGGCCGATGATTGCGTTCATCGGCGTGCGCAGTTCGTGGCTCGCCATCGCCAGGAATTCGGACTTGGCCTTGCTCGCCCGCTCCGCCCGGTCGAGCGCGTCGGTGAGCTGCGCGATGTAGCCGGCGCGCTCGCTGACGTCGCGGAACAGGAGCACGACGCCGCCGCCCGGCATGGGATTGGAGCGGGAGTCGATCGTCCGGCCACCCGGCCCTTTGGCCGTCAAGGACAGCGTCTCGCCGGCGCGGAAGGCGGCCTCGCGCGCTTCGACGATCGACTCGAACGTCCGGTCGCCGTAGTCCCCGCGGGCGGCGCGGAACCGCCCAAAGTCATCGAGCGCGGCGCCGACTTGAAGGAGTTCAGGCGGAGCCTCGAGGAGGCGCGCCAGATACGCGGTGTTTGCGATCTGCAGCCGGTGGTCCGCGTCATAGACGGCGATGCCTTCGCCCATGTTCTCGAGCGTCGCTTCGAGCAGAGCGGTCCGCTCTGCGAGCTTGGCGGCCTGCTCGGCGCGTTCGGTGATGTCGACGAAACTCGCGCGCAGCAGACGGTCGTCCGACGGGAGGCGCAACAAGGTGACCTCGCACAGGCGCTCCTCGCCCGACGGTCGGCGGATGCGCCGTTCGAAGCTGACCTGTTCGCCCGACGCGGCGCGACGAATGTGCTCGGCGAAGGTTTCGTCCGCCGGCGTCGCGACCGGCTGTTCGGCGGCGTAGGAGCGCCACGGCCCACGTTCGAGCAGGTCGGCCCGGGGAACGCCGAACAGCCGCTCGGCCGCCCGGTTCACGGCGACGCAGCGATTATCCGCCGGATCGAACAGCATGATCGCGTCGGGCGCCTCCTCGACCAGCATGCGGAAGCGCTCCTCGCTGGCGCGGAGCCGTTCGTCGGCCTTCCGCCGCTCGGTGATGTCGCGCAGAAACCAGATTCGGCCCAGTCGCTTGCCGCTCGCTGTGGTGAGCGGCCAGGTGAGTTGATCGATGACCCGGCCGTCCCTGACGAGGATTTCCTCGTGCGCGCGTGCGTCGGGCTCGGCTGCGAGGCGCTGGATCCAGCGCCGGTACGCCTCCGGGTCGGCGACTTGCGCGGAAGCGCGAGCCAGAAGCCATCGCGCGTCGGCCCTGGCCAGCAATTCGGAGGGAACGCCGAACATCTCGCCAAACCGATTGTTGACCGAGCGGACCCGTCCGGCCCGGTCGGCGACCAGGATCCCGTCCGGCGACGCCTCGTGCACGGCGGCGAGGACCGCGGCGGTGGAGGCCAGTTCGCGCTGCGCCTCATTCCGCGCGGAGACGTCGACGATCACGGCGACCGAAGCGGGCCGGCCTTCAAAGGTCGACCTCGAGGCGTTGACGAGCACTTCGCGGATTGTCCCGTCGCGCGCGCGCACACTCGAGGCGATCTGGGCCGCGTCGCCTGTCCCGAACAGCTGTTCGTGCAGTTTGTCCGCGATGCCGGTCCGTTCCGGTTCCGGAACGAAACTGAGCAGCGGACGCCCGAGAAGCTCCTCCGGCGGCAAATCGAGCAGGCTTGCAAAGCAGCCGTTGCAGTAGCCGATCGTTCCGTCTTCGCGCAGGATGACGATGCCGGCGACGTCCTGCTCGACCAGACTGCGGAATTTCGCCTCTTCTTCGCGGATTTGCGCCTGCGCGCGCTCGCGCATCGTGACGTCGCAGTAGATGAAGACGCCGCCGCCGCCGGGCGTCGGCGTGAAACGCGTCTCGATGATCCGACCGTCCTTGAGGCCGCGAACGACGACGAAGGGCTTTTGCGCGCAGAAGGCGGCGACGCGCGGAGCGACGAACGCGTCGACGTCGCCGTCGAATGACGGGTCGGTCGTCGCGAGGCCGCGGAGGAGGTCGTCATAGGACGCCCCGGGCTCGACCAGTCGGCCCGGGAGATCGACGAGTCGCGTCGCAAATTCGTTCGCGACCAGCAGCTTGCGGTTCGCGTCGAAGACGACGACGCCTTCGCCCATGTTCTCGAAAGTGGCCTCGAGCAACGCGGTCTCCCGCGCCAGCTTCTCCTCGCGCTCGGCGGCGCGGGTGACGTCGAGCACGACGAACACGCCTCCGCCGTCCTCCGTCGGGTTGAAGCGCACTTCCAGAACCCGGCCGTCGCGCTCGCGTTGCGCTCGGCTCCAGGGTTTGCGGTCTTGGAACAGGGCGACCCGATCGCGGACCGCGACCTCGGGGTCGAGGTCGCCGAAGTCGCCTCGCTCCGCCCGGAACCTGTGCAGGTCGTCATAGAGCGATCCTGGCTCAAACAAGGCGGCCGGGGCGTCAAGCAGCTCCGCCACCCGGTCGTTGACCACCAGCAGGCGGCGATCGCCGTCGTAGACCAGAATGCCCTCACCCATGTTGCGCAGCGTGGCCTGGAGCCGCGCGGTCTCCCGAACCAGCTTCGCTTCGGAATTCGCGCGTTCGCTGACGTCCCGCAGCACGAACACGCCGCCTCCGTCGGGCGTGGGACTGAACCGGGTCTCGTAGACGAGACCGTCAGCGCTGCGCTTCGTCTCCTCCCACGGCAAGCCGGCGCGAAAGCGAGCGATGCGCGATTGCACCGTGGACTCGATGTCGACTTCGCCGAAATCGCCGCGCTCCGCGCGAAAGCGCACGATGTCGGCAAAGCTCGACCCGACCGCATGCAGCGGGGCCGGCAGGTCCAGGATGCGGTCCGTGATCTCGTTGCGGGTCACGAGCCGGAGGTCGGGGCCGAACAGCGAAATGCCCTCGCCCATGTTCTCGAAAACCCGCTCCAGCTCCTCCGTCTTCCGCGCCAGTCGCGCTTCGTAATCGGCGCGTTCGGTGACGTCACGAAATAGAAACACGCCGCCCGCGTCCGCGAGCGAAGAGAACCGCGTCTCGATCACGCGGCCGCTGCGCTGACGGAGCGTACAGGTCCACCGCCGGCGCTGGAAGAAGGCGGCGTCCTGCAGCCGCGCCGTTTCGTCCGGCGGAACGTCGCCGAAGTCGCCGCGGTCGGCGCGAAACCGGATCAAATCGGCGAGGGCGGCGCCGCGGTCGAGCAACGCGGACGGCGCGTCGAGCAATTGCGCCGCCGTCTCGTTGGCGATCAGCAGCGCCGCGCTTCCGTCATAGACGGCGATGCCCTCGGCCATCGCGCCGAGGATCGCCTCGAGCAATGCGTTTTTCTGCGCCACTTCGCGTCGCCGGTTCTCGATGTCGGTGACGTCGGTGCGGATCACGGCGGTTCCGCCGTTGGAGATCCGGCGTTCCTCGATCCGAATCCAGCGCCCGTCGGCGGTCAGTTGCTCGAACGCGCCAGAGGGATTGCGGTGCCGCTCCATGCGATCGCGCAGCCAGTCCTCCCGCTCGGACAAGGTCGATCCGTGCAGCCCGCGGTCGACGGCGATGCGAAGCAGCGCCTCGAAGGGCGCGCCGGGCTTCCTCTGCGCGGCGCCGTGCGGGTACATCGCCTCCGCCGCGGCGTTGGACAAGACCAGCCGATCGTCGGCGTCGAAAATGTCGAACCCGGCGGGAATGACGTCGATGGCGTCTTTCAGCCGCCGCTCCGCCTCCTGCGCCCGTTTGAGACTTTCCTCCAGCCGCTGCGAGAGCGCTTGCGCACGTTCGTGCGCCTCCACCTGAAGCGTGATGTCGAGGCTGGCGACGATGACGCCGCCGATGGCGTCGTCGGCTTCGCGCCACGGCCGGACCTCCCAGCGAAGCCATTGAACGCGTCCGTCGGCGCGCACGAATCGGCCGCGTTCGGCCACTTCCGTGGCGCCGGCGAGGCAGCGCCTGTGCACCGCCCGCAAAGCGTCGTTGATCTCCGGAAAGACGTCGTAGTGACTGCGGCCGACGGGCGACTCTCCCAGCCCGAAATCGCGCAGCCACAGCGCGCTCGCCGCGAGATAGCGCATGTCGAGGTCGAACATCGCCATCGCGTTGGGCGCGTCGGCGATGAACTGATCGAGGCTGCTGAAGCGAAGGGTCACGCCGATGACTTTTCCGCGTCTCAAGAAATGGTGACCGTATTGGTCTATATCATTTCCTGGCCGCCGAGCGCCAGCGAGAGCCGCCGCCTTCCGCGGCGGGCCCTGAGGCGCAGGCGCTTCGCCGATCGCCTCGCTTGACGGCGTCGGCGCCGCGTCCCACGATCGCGACCATGAAACCGGGTGCTCGAAAATTCGAGTTGACGGCGGACATCCTGCTCCGGGCCTATTCGATCGGCGTCTTTCCGATGGCGGAGAGCCGGGAGGCGACGGAAATCTTCTGGGTCGAGCCGCAGGAGCGGGGCGTGTTTCCGCTCGACGGCCTTGCGGTTTCGCGCAGCCTCGCCAAGACCGTCCGCTCGAGCCGCTTTCGCGTTGTCGCCGACTCGGACTTTCCCGCCGTGATGCGGGCTTGTGCGGAACGGGACACCACCTGGATCAACGACGAGATCCTCCGGCTCTACTGCGCGCTGCACGAGGCCGGCTTCGCCCATTCGATCGAAGTCTACGAGGGCGACGCTCTGGTCGGCGGGCTGTACGGCGTGAGCCTGCGCAGCGTGTTCTTCGGCGAGAGCATGTTCCACCGGGTCCGCGACGCCTCCAAGGTCGCGCTGGTCCATCTGGTGGCCCGATTGCGCGCCGGGAGGTTCCGGCTGCTCGACACGCAGTTTCTGACCGAGCATCTGGCCAGCCTGGGGGCGATTGCGGTGTCGCGTGAGGAATTCCGCCACAGGCTGGCCGAATCGTTGCGGACTTCCGCCGATTTTCATGCCATGCCGGCGAAGCGCGCGTTGGGGGGCGCGGAGGCCTTGGCGATTGCGCTCGGCATGGAAGTTGCGAGCTCATTTAACGACGACGGGTCGTCCGTCGCATGAGGAACAGGAAGCGGCATGGCGGGGGTTGCGTTTGACGAAATGGGGCCTGCCGGCGGTCCGGTGCGGGCGCTCTACGCCAAGGTGGCGCGCTGGCTGGAGGAGACGCCGCAGGAGTTGCTCGCCTCGCGCCGCGCTCAGGCCGAGTTCATGTTCCGCCGCATCGGCATCACGTTCGGCGTCTACGGCGACAAGGACGCCGCCGAGCGCCTGATCCCGTTCGACATCGTCCCGCGCCTGATCTCGCGCGCCGAGTGGCGCAAGCTCGAGGAAGGCCTGACCCAGCGCGTCAAGGCGCTGAACCTGTTTCTCAAGGACGTCTACGGCGAGCGCAAGATCCTCCGGGAAGCCATCATCCCGCCGGAGCTGATCCTGCGTAATCCGTTCTACCGCCCGGAAATGATCGGTCGCAGCGCGCCGCACGACATCTGGGTGCACATCGCCGGCATCGACATCGTCCGGGTCGACGACGAGTCGTTCTATGTGCTCGAAGACAACGCGCGCACGCCCTCCGGAGTCTCCTACATGCTGGAGAACCGCGAAGTGACGATGCGGCTGCTGCCGGACCTGTTCGCGCGCCACAAGGTCGCGCCGGTGGACGATTATCCCGACGAACTGCTCGCCTGTCTGCGTTCCGTCGCGCCCCGTCAGGACCGCAGCGAAGCCACGATCGTGATCCTGACGCCCGGCCTCTACAATTCCGCCTATTACGAGCACTCCTTCCTCGCCGACAAGCTCGGGGTGGAGCTGGTCGAAGGGCGCGACCTGTTCGTCGAGGACGACCAGGTGTTCATGCGCACGACGCTCGGGCCGCGCCGGGTCGACGTCATCTATCGGCGGGTGGACGACGATTTTCTCGATCCGCTGGTGTTCAATCCGGATTCGGTTTTGGGCGTCCCCGGACTGGTGGGCGCCTATTTGGCGGGCAACGTGACCATTGCCAATGCAATCGGCACCGGCGTCGCCGACGACAAGGCGATCTACAGTTACGTCCCGGACCTGATCCGATTCTATCTGTCGGAAGAGCCGATCCTGAAGAACGTGCCGACCTATCGGTGCCGCGAGCCGGACGGGTTCAAATACGTCCTCGAACGGCTCGACCAGTTGGTGGTCAAGGAGGTCAACGGCTCGGGCGGCTACGGCATGCTGGTCGGCCCGCACGCGACCGCCGCGCAGCGCGAGCAATTCGCCGCCAAGGTCAAGGCCGACCCGGCGAACTACATCGCGCAGCCGACGCTGGCGCTGTCGACCTGTCCCTCCTCGTTCCAGACCGGAGTGGCGCCGCGCCACGTCGACCTGCGGCCGTTCATCCTGTCGGGCGCGGACGGGGTGCGGATCGTGCCGGGGGGCCTGACCCGCGTGGCGCTGAAGGAGGGATCGTTGGTGGTCAATTCGAGCCAGGGCGGCGGAACCAAGGACACCTGGATCGTCGACGATTTCGAGGACGAGGTCTGATCATGCTCGCCCGCACCGCCGACAACCTGTTCTGGCTCGCCCGTTCGATGGAGCGCGCCGATTACATCGCCCGCACCATCGAGGCGACGCTGAGGCTCGAATACCTGCCCCGAACCGAGGGCGAGAAAGCGGGCGAGTGGGAAGGCGCGCTCAACGCCGCCGGAGCCTACGACAGCTTCATCGAAGCGCACGGCGACCTCGACGAGGAGAGCGCGGTCGAGTACCTGACTTTCGACCGGACCAATTCGTCGTCGATCTGCAACTGCCTGGAGAACGCGCGCACCGCCGGCCGCGCCGTGCGCACCGCGCTGACGGCGGAGACCTGGACGGCGATCAACGACGCCTGGCTCGAGCTCAAGCGCTTCGAGGCGAACCACCGCTTCTCGCGCCCGATGGACCGGGTCGCGCTGACCCGCTTCCTCGACTACGTCAAGAAGGCGTCGCTCGACTTCGACGGCTCCTGCTACCGCACCATGCTGCGCAGCGACGCTTACTGGTTCAACCGTCTCGGGATCTTCATCGAGCGCGCCGACAACACCGCCCGTCTGCTCGACGTCAAGTATCACCTGCTGCTGCCGTCGAGCGAGCCGGTCGGCGGCTCGCTCGACTATTTCCAGTGGGTGGCGATCCTGCGCGCGGTGTCGGCGGCGACCGCCTACCACTGGGTCTATCGCGACCGGGTCAAGCCGTGGCTGATCGCCGACCTGCTGATCCTGAAGCGGGCGATGCCGCGCTCGCTGATTTCCTGCTATGAGAGCATCGATCGGGCGCTCGACAGCCTGGCCCGCGACGACGGCCGCAGCGGCGTCGCGCAGCGTCAGGCGCGGGCGATGCACGCCAGGCTGGAGCGATCGAGCATGACGCAGATCTTCCAGGGCGGCCTGCACGAGTTCATCACCGCGTTCATCGAAGACAACGCGCGCCTGTCGAACACGATCTCCGAGCAGTATCTGTTCACCTGAGCGGGGCGAGGCAATGCGGATCCGAATTTCGCACGAGATCACCCGTCGCTTCACGCCGCCGGCGCGGATGCTGATCGAGACGCTGCGCCTGACGCCGCATGGCTTCGACAGCCAGTACGTGCTCGGCTGGCGCATCGAGCTCGACATCAACAGCGCGGTGAAGACCTCCGAGGACGCGCACGGCAACATCGTCAGCACGTTTTCCCATCACGGCTCCCCGGTCGAGCGCCTGACGGTCACCTCCAGCGGCGAGATCGAGACCAGCGACTCGGCCGGCGTCGTACGCGGAACCGTGGAGCGCATGCCGGCGGAGATGTATCTGCGCGACAGTCCGCTCGCCCACGTCAACGGCGCGCTGCGCGCCTTCGCCGTCCAGGCGTCCGCGGGCGCGCAGGATCCGCTCGACGCCATGCACCGGCTGATGGGCGAAATCCACCGGGTGATGGCGTTCGACCCGTTCCAGACCGACGATCCGGATTCGGCGGCTGAGGCGTTTGCGCTGCAACGCGGCCGGGCGCGCGACTTCGCCCATATCTTCATCGCCTGCGCCCGCGTCCTCGGCGCCCCGGCGCGCTTCGTCGGCGGCTACCTGGTCGCCGAGGAGGCGGGCGGCGAGCCGGGGACCCACGCCTGGGCGGAGGCGCATGTTCCGAAGCTCGGCTGGGTCGCGTTCGACCCGACCGCCTGCATCTGCGCCGACCCGCGCTACGTCCGGGTCGCGGTCGGCTTCGACGCCCGCGACGGCGACTTCGTCCGCGCCGCGCATGGCATGAGCGACGACACGGTCGAGAGCGTCGTCCGGGTGGAGCAGGCGCGCTTCCAGACGCAGGCGTGAGCGGAGCGCCGGTCGATCCGCCGCCGGGCGGAAGGCCCTACGGGGCCGCTATCCCGCCTGATCCGCGATCCGCCCGAGGCTCTCGTCTCGGCCGAGCACGGTCAGGACGTCGAAGATGCCGGGCGAAGTCGAGCGGCCGGTGAGCGCGGCGCGCAAGGGCTGCGCGACCGAGCCGAGTTTCGCCCCCGTCTCCTCGGCGTAGGCGCGCACGACCGCCTCGAGCGCCGGATGGGTCCAGTCCGAGGCGGTCAGCCTGGGCAGGAGCGCGGCGAGGTGGGCGCGGCCCTTGACCAGGATCTCCTGCGCCTTGTCGTCGACCGGCAGCGGCCGCTGAGCGAAGAGAAACCCTGCGCCGTCAAGCAATTCGACCAGGGTCTTCGCCCGCTCCTTGAGGCCCGGGAGCGCAGCGCGCAACTGCGCCCGCTTCGCATCGTCGAGTTTCGCCAAGATCTCGGGCCCGCCGGGCAGATAGGGCAGGGTGTCGATCAAGGCGGCGAACAGGTCGTCGTCGCTCGCCGCGCGCATGAAGTGGCCGTTCATGTTCTCCAGCTTGGCGTAGTCGAAGCGCGAAGCGGAGCGGCCGATGGCGGGCAGGTCGAACGCGGCGATCAACTCGTCCTCGGTGAAGAACTCCTTGTCGCCGGAACTCCAGCCGAGGCGCACCAGGTAGTTGCGCAGCGCGGCCGGCATGTAGCCCATGGCGCGGTAGGCGTCGACGCCGAGCGCGCCGTGACGCTTGGAGAGCTTCGCCCCTGTCTCTTA
>CAMFKX010000165.1 GCA_945957375.1 uncultured Roseiarcus sp. | reverse complement strand
GGACAAGCCGGTCGACTGCCCGATGTGGTCGAGCACGCCCGCGCGTTTGGCTTCCGGCGAGAACCAGCGCGGTAGTCGGGGCGCCAGGGCTTTCATGCGGAGGGACCCTTTCGATGCCGCTTCAGCTTCCGGTCGCCGTTGCGCGAGCGGGATCGGCTTCGAACCTGCGGTCGGTCACGTGTTCGATCAGCCGCAGCCAGTTCGGCATGCAGATCGTCTTTGCGTCCAGACGGCGCAGGATCGTCCTGCGCGCCGCGGCGCCGCGAGCGGCGCGCTTGCGCGGATCCGCCAGCGTCGCCGCGATGTTTTCGGCAAGCGCGTCGGAGTCGAAGAACGACGTGACCACGGCGTTGTCGCCGTTCGCGAACTCGATGACCGGCGCCGTGTCGGAGACGACCAAAGCGCACCCGGCGCTCATCGCCTCGAGCATCGACCAGGACAGCACGAACGGATAGGTCAAATAGGCGTGCGCGGCGGAAATCTGCAGGATTCTCAGATAGGTTTCCCGCGACTGGCGTCCCAGGAAATGGACTCTCGACCGGTCGATCCGGTCGCCGACCTCGCTGAGCAACGCGTCTTTCCAGTTGACGAACTTGCGCGGCGGCAGTCCGTAGGAGACGTTGCTGTCGCCCACGATCAACGCGCGCGCCTTGGGCCTCTTGTCGAGCACTTTGGGCAAGGCGCGCATGAAAGTGTGGAACCCACGCGTGGGCTCGAAGTTTCGCGACGCGTAGGTCAGGATCTCCTCTCCCGCCGACAGCGTCTCCCCGTTTGGCAGGGCGAGGGTGGCGTATGGATCGGGCCGATAATATTCCGTGTCGACGCCTTCATGCGCGACGTGGATCAGCGACCGGAGCGCCGCCGGATAGGTCGACTTCTGCCATTCCGTCGGAGACACCGCGGCGTCGCAGGTGGCCAACGCAAGCAGCGTGGAGGCGTTCTTCGCCTCCAGGGCAACGTATCCGTCGACCCCCATCGCCGGGAATTCCGGGTCGAAGCCCGCGTCGCCGCCCTCGCGCCGGTAGTAGTACTCGCAGTAGACGATAATCTTCGCCTTCGGAAACGCCGCCCGCACCGGCAAGCCCTCGCCCCAGCCCGGGTGCACGATGACGAGATCCGGGGTGAAGCCTTCCTGCCGCAATCGGTTGGCGGTGTAGAGCACGACTTCGGCGCGGCGGGCCTCGTTGTCGAAGCGGCGAGCGAAACTATGCGCCTGCGCCGCGGGCAGCGGCGACCGATAGCGATAGAGCCGCACGTTCTCGACCTCGCGCGCGGTCTCGCAGCCGATCGCAGCCAGCTCGACCCCGCTGCAGCCCGAAAGCGCCTTTGCAAGATTTCCGAATTGCGCCGGAAAATTATGGTGGACAAACAGAATTTTCATATCTCGGCCACAATGGACTCCGGAAACGACAGGCCCCCGCCCTGAACGCGACCCTTGTCCGCCGCATCCGCCTCCCGACGCAAACCCAACGCCGCCGAGACGACGCGCTCCCCCGACGACATCCCCCGGGTCGGGTCAAACTGGCGTTCGATCGGCGGCTCCCCCTGCCGGTCGACCGTGTAACGCGATTTCCGAGCCGTGAACATGTCGCCGGCTCTAACAACCCGCTTTTCCCGAAGTGACGTCATCGACAGCCTCGCGCGCCCCTTGAGCCCGGTCAAAACCCTGCCGGCGGCCGCCGATCGATGGGCGGCCGTCGCGAACGCGGCAGAAGAGCTCGCGGAGGCCAAGCCAGCGCTGAATAGGGCGGATCGCTCAGGGCAAGCAAGGGATTATAGTCCGGGTCGTCGATCAGCGCCTCGCCCCAGGCGTTTCGGATCGCCCGAAGCGCGGTCTCGAGGCGGGCGTCGCCGCCGTCGTCACGGCGAGCGTCGCCGCCGTCGCGGCGAAGCGTGGCGTGCGGCGTGACGATCACGCTGTGGCCTCGCGCAGATACCCTGAGGCCATAATCGAGGTCCGCCAGAGCAGACGGATACCGGTCCGAATCGAAACCGCCGAGGTCGAGAAACAGGGCGCGGGGCGTGGTCATGCAGGCGGAGCTGACGGCGCCGGTTCGACGCGCGCAACGAAGGCAGCCGCCGTAGCCGGGATCCCCGTCGGGGCGGTCGCGGAACGCCGGCGCCGCCGCGAAATTGATCCCCAGGACAAAGCCGGCGTGATCGATCAGGCCGCTCGGCCAGATCGTCTTGGCGCCGACCGCGCCCACGCGCGGATCGACATGGCGCGACACCATCTCCTCCAGCCAGTCGTCATCGAGGGCCACGAGCTCCGGGCTCACGAAACAGAGGATGTCGGAGTGCACCCGGCGCGCGCCGGCGTTGCAGAGCCGCGCGAAGCCAAAGCGTCCCGGCTCGCGCAGGACCGCCACGCCGCGCCCGGTCAGGCTCTGCAGTTGGGCGATCGTCTCCGGCTCGCGCGATTCGTTGTCGATCACGACGATCTCGGCGCCCGCTTTGGCCGCCGCCGGCGCGAGCGAATCGACGCAGCGCCGAAACCCGGCCAGTCCGTCGCGCATCGGAACGACGATCGACACGCTCGGCCGCCGCGTCGGATGACGGCGCACGCGGCAGAACGGGTCCCCGTCGCCGCGGCGACTGGCGTTGACCGTGGCCGCGACGCCCCGCACGGCGAGATGGGCTCGAGTCGCCTCGCGGAAGCGCGCCAGCCCTCCGGCCAGCAGGCCAGGACGATGACGCACCGCGGGTCCCGGCAGATGAAGCGCCGCATCCTCGCCGCCGCCGTCGTCGAAGGCGACGTTGGCCAGACGGAACACGTCGCCGATCTCCGCTTGCGCCGCCGCCAGGACGGTCGCGCGCGGGAGCGCGAAGGCCGGCGCGAAATACGGCTGCTCGAGCATGCGTTCGTGATCGAAGGCCGGGAGCGCGAGCGGCCAGAGCGCCCCGCCCTCGCCCTCGACCTCGCGGTCGCAATAGATGAGGCTCGCGCCGCCGTCGGCAGCGGACCCAAAGCGGGCGAGCGCGCCGGGATCGAGGGCGACGCCTGCGAGGACGAACAGGAACCAGTCGGCTTCCGTCGCATGCCCTTCGACGAAGGCGAGCAGGTCCTCGGGCGCAAAGGCGAACGGATCGTCCGACGCGCCCAAGACGCCGCAGGTCCAGTCCGACAGCGTCTGAGTCTCCACGCTGTCCAGCGTCCGCTGCAGGTCGTCGCCGTCGAGGACCACAACGGCCCAACGGGTCCGCGCAGCGGCATCCGCTCTCGGCACGAAGTTCGTCCTCAAGTCGGAATAGGACGAAAACGGCGCGCCTCCCGGCAGCAATCGGTCGAACAATTGGGCGCGCGCCCTCAGGCCGGCCGACGGCGACGACGGCGACGACGGCGCGAGCGCGGTTTCGAGACCGTCGGCAAAGGCAAGGAACGAGACGGGGCTTCCCGCCAGCTCGCGCCCGTCCTGCGCGCGAAACCGGACGCGCCAGACCTGGCCGTCGGCATAGCGGCGCGGCAGGTGAAAATCGAAGCTGCGCTGCGGTCCGGGCCGCGGCGAGCCGATCTGGCGGAAGCCGAGCGCCTGCGCTTCCTCGACCAGTTGCTCGTCGATATAGGCCGCGACCGCCGGCGGCGGCGCGCCGGGCTGGCTCGCGAGCCAGCCGGTGAAGCGCAGGCCGCCGCTCCACTCGACCGCGCCGCCGGCGGGAGGCGGCGCCTTGGCCTCCGCGGGCGGCTCGACGCGCACGCCCGGAACATCGTCGCGGTTCGCGATCCGGACCTCGATCGTGCGCGCGCTCGTGGCGAGGCTGCGCGGCAGCGGAAACAGAAAGGCGTAGCGGCCGTCGTCGACGCCTTCCGACCGAAGGTCGTCGTCCGGACGATCGGCGATCGCCGCCTCGGTCGCCGAGCCGTTGACGAGCAACTCCACGACGAAACGACGCCCGGGATCGTCGGCGCGATAGGCGCGGCCGGCGACGCCGAAGCCGTCGACAAAGCGGGCCTCGAGCTTCACCGTGGTCATGTCGCCTGCTCCGGCCGCCGAGGTTCGCGAGGCGCTCCGGCCTCGAACGCCCATCGCAACAGATCGTCGAGGATCGCGGAATCCGGTCTGCCGGCGTCGAGCGGCAAATCCTGCGCATGGCGGCGGAAGCCCACGCCCGACCAGTCGAAGAACGCGACCGGAGCCGGCATGATCTCGGCAAACCTCTCCACCGCCCAAAATCCTCCGTCACGAACGGGCATAAAATACTTTCCAATTTGGTATGTGTCGAGCAGCCGCTGCATGTCGGAATCGGCGAAGGGTCCGGTTGCGAACAGGCCGTTGGCGATCAGCCGTTCGTCGATCATGGTGGATCCGAACAGGACCGCCCCCCGCTTCTCGTCCCACAGCCGGCACGCGAGCGCCGCGATCAGGGCCTGGCTTTCCGCGGTTTCGTAAGGAAGCAGGATCGCCAGCGTCTTCCCTCGCGCCGGGAAGGGCTCCTCCCCCGGCGCCGCGACCTCCGCTGCGCGCCAGGCGGCCGCGAGCGCGTCGGCCGCGACCACCCGCCCGAACCCCGCGAGGCTCGGCGCGGGCCCGGCGACGAGCGCGTCGCAGGCCAGGCAGCGCGCGCCGGCCGCATCGCGCGGAACTTCCGGCGCGCCGGGGGCGACGATCCATTCCACCCGGTCGTGCGGCCAGGCTTCGACCTCGGCCGCCCGCGCCGCGCCGGTGTCGCACAGGACGTTGACATTCTGCGGCGCGGAAAAGTCCGCCGCCTTCAGCCGCAACCGGAGCCCGTTGGCCTCCGGGTCGACGAATCCCAGAACCGCGCCGATCCCCTCCGAGGCGAGCCGCTCCGCCCGCCTTCGCATCGCCGGCTCGAACCGGGCCGGTCCCAGGACGAAGCGGCGGATCGGGGCGGCGCCGGCGAGCGCCCGCTCGAGGCGCGCGCGCCCCGGCGCGAGCGGATCGGCGGCCAGGAAGGCGCGGCTCTCCGCCTCGTAATCGGGAAAGCGGCGATCGAGGGCGGGACGATTGCGCCGCACCAGCACCGCCTTACGCGCCGTGGTGAACGAACGCGACCCGAGGTGCGGGACATAGATCGACAGCGCGCACACATTGCGGAAACCCGCTTCGCGCGCCCGCAGCGCGTAGTCCGCGTCTTCGAGATAGCCGTCGACGAATTCGTCGCTGAGGCCGCCGACCGCGTCGAGGCAGGCGCGGCTGATGTAGCTGCAGAAGCCGGTCGCGCTCGGGATGTCGACGATGCTTTCGGGTCCGGCGCGGGCGGCGGCCGCGTCGATGGCGCGCCAAGTCGCCGGGTCGTGGACGTTCTCGCGGATCCGCGTCGGCCAGTTGACGAATTCGCCGTGGTTGCTGAGCGGGTTGATCAATCCGACGTCGGGATGGGCCTTGGCGACGTCGAGGAACCGCCTCAGCGCCCCCTCGGGCAAAAGCGTATCGGCGTTGAGCAGCAGGATGTCGCCGTCGCGAATGCAGCGGAAGGCGCGGTTGACCGCGCCGACGAAGCCGAGATTGCCGGGATTGACCAGCAGGGCCGAGCGGGGTCCGGCCGCCGCCTCGGCCAGATAGCGCTTCAACGCCGGGTTTGGCGCGTCGTCGTCGACGACCAGCAGCCGGCAATCGGGCGTCGCCGCGATTTCGCCGAACACGGTCTCGAGACAGGCGCGGGTCGCCTCGAGATCGTCATAGACCGGCACGACCACGGTCAGGCGCGCCCCGGCGAAGGTCGGATCGTCGGCGAAGGCGCCGGGCGTCGGGGACAGGCGCGCTGTCGCGACATCCTCGCCGTCGACCGCGAGCGCGACGCGCAGGAAGGGCTCGCCGCCGAGATCGAAGCGGAAGTCGGTCGCAGCGCCGAAGATCGACGCCCACGGATGCGCCGGATCGGGCGCAAGCGCGACGCTCCGCCTGCCAGTTCCGCTGAACTGCGCCTCGGCCGTTCGTTCCGGTCGCCAGCCGAGCCGACCCGTCGCCCGCCCGTCGGCGACGCGCACCACGCCGGCGCCGCCGGCGCCGAGCGCGGCGAGCGTCCGCGCGGCGACGATCGCTTCGCCGGAGCCCCATTGCACGATCACCCGCGCCGCCTCCGCGCGCTCGCGCGGGTCGCCCCAGAGCATGAGGCGCAGATAAAGCGCGGCGTTCGGCGGCCCGATGTAGAGCGCCTCCGCGATGTCGTCGCGGGCGTAGTCGGGAAAGCCGAGGCGGTGCGCCGCCTGCGCGCGCATCAGCAGGTTGTCGACGTTGGGCCTGGCGACCCGCACCCAGCGGTCGGCGGCCGCATGGGCGGCGTAGGCGTCGCCCTGTATCAGGGCGCTCAGCGCCGTCTTCGGCAGCAGCGCGTCGCGACCCGCCGCGAGCGTCTGGAAGCTGGTCACCACACCAACCTTGGCTGATTCACGAACCGGACGCAGAGCCGGGCGAAGCACCCCCCGGCGCCGATCCCCGGCCCGGCGCGATCGGCGCCGGGATCGCTGTCGGAGTATCGATCGGACGTCGGGGCGTCAACAACGCCCTCGGCGGGATCGCACCCGGGCTCGGCGGTCGCGAAGCGGGAAACCTGGTGGGCCGGGCAGGACTCGAACCTGCAACCAGACCGTTATGAGCGGCCGGCTCTAACCATTGAGCTACCGGCCCGAAAGGGCGCGCCCGGCATAAAGCGCAAAACGCCTTGCGACGCAATGCGGCGCGCAGTCCGCGCGAAATCCCATGCCTCGCGGACTGTCGGGGCCGGCCTCACGCGCGTGGCGTCGCGACCTTTGGGGCTCCGCGCATCTAAAATTCACCGGCGCGCAGGGGTCCGACACGCAGCGACGGCGGCGCAACGGCTCTGGATCCCCGCCTTGCGCGGGGATGACCAGCTCCATGCGATCAACCCCCTCATCGCCGCCTCGCCGCCCGGCTTTGCCGCGGCGCGGCTTCCCGGTTAGGTTGTCGTCGGCCAACATCGGGAGCCGCCATGCCAAGCGTCCGCGCCAACGGGATCGACATCGCCTTCGAGAGTCTGGGGCGCGAAAGCGATCCGACCATCCTGCTGATCCACGGCCTCGCGACGCCGCTCACCGGCTGGCCGGATTCCCTGTGCGACGGGCTCGTCGGCCGCGGCTTTCGCGTCGTGCGATTCGACAATCGCGACATCGGCCGCTCGACCTTCTTCGCCGAGCTCGGGATCCCCGACCTCGGCGCGCTGATGGCGACAGCTCAGGCCGGCGGTCGGCCGGTCCCGCCCTACCCGCTCGAAGCGATGGCGGCCGACGCCGTCGGACTGCTCGACGCGCTCGGGATCGCCCGCGCCCATGTCGCCGGCGCCTCGATGGGCGGCATGATCGCCCAGCTGGTCGCGCTCGACCATCCCGGGCGTACGGCGAGTCTCGTCTCGATCATGTCGACCACCGCCCGCCGCGGCCTGCCGCCGGCCAAGCCCGAGGCGATGCGGGCGCTGATGGCGATGCCGGCGAGCCCCGGCCGCGCCGACCGGCTCGCGACCGCGATCGCGGCGATCAAGGCGATCAGCGGCTCGGCGCCCCAGAGCGACGCGGAGCTCGCCGCCTATCTCGGGCGCAGCATCGACTACACGCCGTTCGATCCGCCGGCCGCCGGACGGCACATGGCGGCGATCATCGCGGCCGCGCCGCGCAACGAACGGCTCGAAGGGCTGCGCGTCCCTGCGCTGGTGATCCACGGCGCCGAGGATCCGATCATGCCGCCCGCCCACGGCGAGGACACGGCGCGCTCGATCCCCGGCGCGAAGCTCCTGATGGTCCCCGACATGGGCCACGACTTCAAGGAGGCGCTGATGCCGATCTGGATCGAGGCGATCGGCGACCTCGCGGCGAAGGCGGAGGGAAAGTCGTAGACCCGGGCGTCGCCCGCCTTCGAGGCGCCCCTTGTCGCCGGCCCTTCCCGGCCGGTCGGCTGCGCCCGGCCGTTCGGAGACGACGCCCTGTCGATCATTTCGCGCCGAGCGGCGCGCGCCGGCTTTACCCGCCCGCCGTCCTGCGGCTAGTCTCGGCGGCGCGAGGCGGCCGCGGATGGCGGCGCCACCCGGAGGACGCCCCATGACCATCGCCGTCGGCGACAGCCTGCCCAATGTGACGCTCATGCTCGTGACCGCCGACGGACCGAAGCCGGTCGCGACCAAGGATTATTTCGCCGGCAAGTCGATCGTGCTGTTCGGCCTGCCGGGCGCCTTCACCCCCACCTGCCACAAGAACCACCTGCCGGGCTTCCTCGAAAACGAGGCGGCGTTCAAGGCCAAGGGGGTGGATGCGATCGCCCTGACCTCCGTCAACGACCCGTTCGTGCTCGCCGCCTGGGCCGAGGCCAGCGGGGCCAAGGGCGCGATCGAGTTCCTCGCCGACGGCGCCGCCAAATTCGCCACCGCCCTCGGCCTCGATTTCGACGGCTCCGAACGCGGCATGGGCGTCCGCTCGAAGCGCTATTCGATGTACGTCATCGACGGCGTGGTGAAGGAGCTCAACATCGAGCCGGAGCTCGGCAAGGCCGACGTATCGGGCGCGACCCACATTCTCGGGCAGATCCCGTAAGACGCGCCTGCGAGACGCCTCGCCCCGCAAAGCGGGGAGAGGGCCGGGGTGAGGGGCGACGCCCCCCCTTCATCAGGCCGGCCGCCTGCTCGCCGAAGGGGAAAAGAGACGCGCCCCCTTCCCAATCGGCGCGGGCGGGAGCGGCTCGGTCAGACCGGGTTGTGTCCCTCCAGATTGACGCCGACGAAAGACCACGGACCATCAGGAGCGAAGGTGCCCGAGACGGTGCGCTGGGTTCTCACGTGAATGGTCGTCGAGTCGAAGCCCGGGAGGACGGGGCCGGGCTCGGTCCAGTCGACGTATTCGATCCCCCAGTCGCGGTTGCGGGTGCCGGCGGGCGGCGGGACCATCGTGCCGAAGACATCGGCCAGATTGAGAACGATGATGTGCTGCACGCCGTCCGGGCTGGTATAGGTCATCTGGTCGTGAATCGGCGTCCCGTTGGCCGACACGGTCTTGAAGGCGTCCTTCAAGGCTTGGTCACTGAGCGTCTGCTCGCCGAGCACGGTCGTGCCCTGGCGGAGATTTTTGGCGATGGTCGCGATCAGGCTGCGGTAATCGCTCGAGAATTGATTCGCCGCGGCGATCGCCTGGCCCGCCGTCGCGTCTCCGCTCGTCAGGTTGGCCGTCAGATCGTCCACCACGGCGGCGACATACCCGCCAGCGGACGTCAGGTTGGAATACTGGCCCGAAGACGACGGCGTGGCGAAATACCCGTACATGGTCTTGCCGAGGGACGTGAGGCCGCTGATCGCGCTCGTCGCCTGCGAGACGCTCTTGGCGATGTCCAGTCCGGCCTTCACCGCCGACTGGAGCGTTGACGCCACGCTTGCGATGCCGCCGCCGATCGAGGCGGCGACGCTGACGATATCGAGAATTTGGTTGATCAGCGCCTGTTCGTCCGCAACGGTCTTGTTGCTGACCACCTGGGCGATGCCGGCGCTCGCCTTCTGGACGAAATTGTCGGCATTGGTGAACAGGTCCAGTTCGACGTGTTCGAGCGCCTGCTCGAAGGTCAGGCCGGACAGATTGTTGTAGGTGAGCGCCCCCTGGCCCGCCGGCACATCCTGGTTCGGCGAACCGTCAAGAGCCCACTGCAACAGGGCGCCCGTCGGCGTCGCGACGGTCGTGTTGTCGAGCACGAGTTGCGAGACATTGGTCTCGATGGTCGCAAGGCCTGCGAGATCGGATTGCAGCGCGATCAGCCCCCCGGTCGCGTTGCTCAACGTATCGGCAACCTGCTGCACATAGGACTTCACGTCCGTCGAGCCGCCGCCCGGCGCCACGGTCGGCCTCAGCGCCGTGTTGTAGAGGGTGAAGTCGTTGAGGATCGACGTGACGTCGGCGTTGATCTGGGAGACGTTCGCCGAGTGGGCGATCTTCGCATCGGAATTCGCCTGGAGCAGATCGTACAGATCCGTGAATTCCTTGAAATGATTGGGATGATTCGCGATCTGGGCGAAATTGTCATCGTAGATGCCGATGATCGTCTGCGCGGCGCTCACGTCTGCGGCGTCGAACGGCGCCCCGAACAACTGTCCCGGAGTCGCATGCGGATTGAGCAGGTTCTCGATGTCCCGGGTCGGGCCGCTGTTGCGGTAGGCCGTCTGCGACGCCGTCGGGAGCGCGGCGATCTCCTGATTGAGCAACGCTTCGACCTGGGCGGTCGTCAGCCGGCCATGCAGCGCCGCATATTGATTCGAAGACAGACTGTCGAGTTGCGCGACGGAAAGCCCCTGAACCTGCGCGTCGCTGAGCGCCCCGAGTTGATTGACGGTGAGCCCGGACACCGCGTCCGGATTGGAGGCGAGCCAACCGGGATTGGTCTGATTCTGGTTGTAGACCCACCAGGCGCTCCGTTGCGTCTGCGTTTGGGACTCGAAATAGGTGACGGCGGCTGCCTGGTTGTTCTCACGGTCCCACTCGACAGCGGCGGACCAGTAAGTCGACGGAAGGGAGTCGATTTGCGCCGTCGTCAGCGGTCGCGTCGAATTGTAGGAAATGAAGAGGAGATACGACTGCGGAGCCTGGCCCACCAACGCCGCGAACGACGCGACCGGCAATTGTTCAAGGGAATTGAACATGGCCCGCGACGCCGGCGTATCAACGGCGAAGCCCTCCTCCCCGAATCTGCTGCGAAGCTGTGCGGTGATCGGGACCCAGAGGGCCCCGACCTGCTGCGGCGTCAAGTGACTCCAGATGGCGGGATCGCCTAGCGTCCCGGGGGCGAACGACGCCGGGACGTATTTCCAGTCCGCCGCAAGGCTCGCCAGTTCGGCCGGCGTCGCGGCGATGGCCTTGAGGTCGAAGTCGGTGTTCTTGTCCCACAAGGACAGGTTATAAATTGTCGCGAGTTGCTGCCGGGTCATCGCGAACAGCTGGGCTCGCGAGAACGACGCGACATCGCGGCTCGAAAGACTGAAGATCTGGGCGGGCGTCAGCGCCCGGATCTCCACGTTGGTCAGGTTGGCTATGCCGGCGGCCTCGACGTCCTTGACTGTCCATTTCGCGACCAGCGCCGTCTGCAGCGCCGCGCTCGCGGCGATCTGGGCGTTGGTGAACAGCCTGGCGACGTCCACCCCGATCAGTTGATCGCCAGCCAGTTTCGCGAGGTCCGTCGGCTTCAGAGCCTGCGCCGCCGCCGGCGTCATCGACTGAAAATCGGCCGCCGTGAGCTTCCGCACCTGCGCCGGGGTCAAAGCGCCGATCTGGTCGGGAGACAGCGATCCGATCAACGCCGTATCGAGATAAGGGATATAGCGCGGCAGGATCGCCTGGATCTGCGCCGCGCTCAGGGAGGCGAGGGCGCCCTTCGGCAACGCGTTCAGCCACTGCGCGTCGAACCGGGAGAAGACCGAAGCCTGCGTGGAGGACAGGACCGCCGCCGTCAGGCCGGCGACAACGATCGCGTTCAGAGCCGTCGGATGGGACAGATCGTCGAGAGGGCTGCCGGCCGAATGCGCGAGCCGATACTGGAACTGGGCGGCCGTCAGCTCCGCGGTCTGCGTCGCCGTCAGCGCCCGCCAGTCGGCCGCCGACAGGTCGCCGAGCACGCGCGGGTCGAGCTGCGCGATCGTCGCCGGCTGCAATTGGGGGATGGCGGCCGTTCCAAGACCGGTGAGCGCACTGTCCGAAAGGCTGTTCAGCCAGCCCGCCGAAACGGCGGTCCAGAAGCCGGCCAGGGTCGACAGCGCCCGGATCTGTTTCGTGGTCAGGGCGGCGATCTGCTCCGGGGACAGCGCGAGCAGAGCGGGAACGCCGACGCTTGCGATCGCCGTGGGCGCGATCGCGCCGATCCAGGCCGGAGACGCGGCGGCCCAGAACCCCGGATCGCCGACGGAGATCGCCGCGATCTGGCCGGCGGTCAGCGCCGACGTCTGGGCAGGCGAAAGCTCCGACAATTGCAAGGGCGTCAGTCCGAGGATCCAGGCTGGGCTCAGCTTCGCGATCGCCGTGGGGGCGATCGCGCCGAGAAAGGTCGCCGTCGCGCTCGGCCAGAAGCCCGCTGAAATCGCGGCGATCTGGGCGGCGTTCAACGCGCCGACCTGCGCTTTCACAAGCGCCAGAAGCTGCGCCGACGTGAGCCAACCCGTCTGATCCGGGGTCAGTTGCCAGACCGCCAGGCCCGAGATCGCGGTCGTCGGGATCGCCTGCAGGGACGACTGGCCGAGCG
>CAMFKX010000164.1 GCA_945957375.1 uncultured Roseiarcus sp. | reverse complement strand
GCCGTCTTCATCGTCGCCGACTTGCGCCTGAAGCTGTGGGCCGACGAGTTGATCGGGCTTTACGTCGCGGGCTCGCCGAGCGTCGATTCGCTGGTCGCGATGACGAAGGGCGGGGCGGACGCCACGCCGCCGCTCTACGCGCTGATCGTTCGCGCCTTGCTGCCGGTTGCGCCGTCCGAGGCGCTGGCCCTCCGCCTTCCCTCGACCCTCGGCTTCTGTGCGATGATCGTCGCCGTCGCGGCCTACGCCCGCCGTCGCCTGCCGGCGACCTATGCGCTGGTCGCCTGTCTGCTCGCCCCGGCGCTGACCATCCGTTACGGGACCGAAGGGCGCTCATATGGACTCGTGCTCGGCTTCGCCGCCCTGACGCTGCTGCTGTGGAGCCTTGCGGCGGAGGGGCAGAGCCGCCGCGTCGCCCTTCCGCTGCTGGCTGTCTGCGCCGCGACGATGACGGCGCTGCACTATTACACGATCTTCCTGCCGGGTTGCCTGTTCCTGGCCGGCTTCGTGCTCATGCGGAACAAGGGCCGGTTCGATTGGGCGCTTTCGGCGGCCCTGCTTGTTCCCGCGGTCGCCGTCGTCGCCTTGCACGCCCCGTTCATCGTCGCGACCCGGCCGCTGATGGCGCACAACTGGTCGCTCGCGACCCCGGCGGCGCTCGCGCGCCTCTACCAGGGGCTGCTGGCGTGGCCGCTCGTGCTCGGCGCAGCCGCGATGCTCGCCGCGGCCTTTCTTCCCGCCGCCCGCGCGCCCGCGTCGCGCGGCGCGCCGCTCGCGCCGGTCCCTCCGCATGAACTCGCGGCGCTGGCGCTGATCGCGGTTGCGCCCGTCGGCGTGGTCGCGATCAACATGGCGACCACGCACGTCTTCACTGACCGCTACGTGCTCTGGAGCGCGTTGGGGGTCGCGCTCCTGACGGCGCTGGGGCTGCGCCGATACGCGCGGGGCGGAGCGGTGACCGGGGTGATCCTGGTCGGCGTTCTGGTCGCCGGCCTTGTCGCCCGCGAAGCCTGGTCGGCCCGCCGGTGGTCGATCCTGCAGGAGAGCGGACCTGCGCTGGCCGCGCTCTCCGGACTGCCGGAGGGCGACCCGATCGTCGTGACCGACGCGCACGTCTTTCTCGAGTTGACCCGCTACGGGCCGGCGGCGCTGCGCGATCGCCTCGTCTACCCGCTCTGCCCGGACTTCGCCCTGCGCGACCTGGGCTACGACACCGACGCGATCAACGTGAGCGGACTTCTGTACGGGAAGAACCTGAACGCCGTTCCGTGCGACAAGGCGTTTGAACCGGGGCGGGAGGCGATCGTGGCGGTGACGCGGAAGGGCTTCCTGCCCTGGGCGTCGGGCGATCCTCGGGTGACGATCGCGCCGCTCCCTGTCCGTTCCGAAGACGTCATCCTGCTCCGCGTCAGGTCGGCGGCGCAGGAGTCCAAACCGTAACGCCGGCTTGCCAGCGCCGTCCGGAGATCGAGCCCATGGCCCACATGGAGGACTTTCACGACGCCGCCGGCGCGGGCGAGCGGGCGCGCGTCGCCGATCGCCCGGCCGCCCGGCCGCTGGTCGTCGACCTCGACGAAACGCTCGTCCGGACGGACCTCCTGGTCGAGTCCTCCTTCGCCTATCTCGCCGGCGATCCGCTGCGAATCGTCGCCGCCGGGCGCGCGCTCTCCCAGGGGCGGGCGCAACTCAAAGCCGAGATCGCCCGCCGCACGCCGCTCGACGTCGCCTCGCTTCCCTATGATCCCGAGGTCCTGAAACTGATCGGCGAGGCCCGCGGCGCCGGCCGGCCGGTCTATCTCGCCTCCGCCAGCGACGAGCGCTACGTCGGCGCGATCGCCGATCACCTCGGCCTGTTCGACGGCTGGTTCGCGTCGAACGGCGTCCGCAATCTGTCGGCCAGGGCCAAAGCCGAATTGCTGGTCGAAAGGTTCGGCAGTCGCGGGTTCGACTATGTCGGCAACGGGCGCGCCGATCTTCCGGTCTGGGCGGCCGCCGGGGGCGCCGTCGCGGTCGGCGCCGACGCCCGCGTGGTCGCCGAGTTGAAGGCGATCGACCCCGGCGCGCGCATCATTCCGGAGCAGCGCGGCGGCTACAAGGTGTGGCTGCGCCTGCTGCGGGTGCACCAGTGGGTCAAGAACGGCCTGGTGTTCGTCCCGGTGCTGGCCGCGCATCTGTTCAACGTCAAGGCGTTCGCCGCCGCCTGCGTCGCCGCGGTCGCCTTCTCCATGGTGGCCTCGGCGATCTATATCGTCAACGATCTGGTCGACCTCGAGTCCGACCGGAACCACCGCAGCAAGAAGAACCGCCCGCTGGCGGCGGGGACGGCGCCGATCTGGCAGGCCTTGATGGTCGCCATGGCCCTCCCGGTCGGAGCCTTCGCGCTCGCGCTTCTGCTGCCGCCGGCGTTCGCCGTCGTGCTCGCGGCCTATCTGGCGACCACCACCGCCTATTCCTTCTGGCTCAAACGCAAGATGATGGCCGACATCGTCGCGCTCGCGTCGCTCTACACCCTGCGGGTGATCGGCGGAGCGGTCGCCGTCTCGACGGTGCCGTCCGAGTGGATCCTCGCCTTCTCGATGCTGATCTTCACCTCGCTCGCGCTGCTCAAACGCTATGTCGAGCTCGGCGCGCGGCTCGACGGCGCGATGCCCGACCCGACCAACCGCAACTACAAGAAGGGCGACTTGCCGGTGATCGGCGCGCTGTCGGCCGCCGCCGGGTTCAACGCGGTGACCGTGTTCGCGCTCTATATTTCCTCTCCGACCGTCAATCGCATGTACACCCATCCGCAGGCGCTGTGGCTGGTGTGCCCGATTCTGCTGTACTGGATCGGGCGCGCGATCATTCTGGCCGAGCGGCGATTGATCCACGACGACCCGATTCTGTTCGCGCTCAAGGACCGGGTGAGCCAGTTGGCGTTCCTCGCCCTCGTCGTCGTCATCATCGCGGCGGTTTAGGCGCATGACCGAGACGCGTTCCCTGGTTTCTCGCTCAGCGGATCTGTCGCCGGCGCCCGCGGCGGACGAGAAGCTTTTCATCCAGCGGCGCGACATCCTGGCCTGGGGCCGGGCGGAGCGCCGGACCCAGCGCTGGGCGCGGCCGCGCTTCCGCGACGAGCTCGGCCCGCTGCTGGGCGACCCGACGTGGCCGCACAAGCTCGCCACCGGCCTGCGCCGGTCCTATGGCGATTCCTGCCTCGACAGCGACGGCGCGCTCGTCGACATGACCGGCCTCGATCGCCTGATCGCCTTCGATCCGCTGACCGGGCGGCTGCGCGCCGAGGCCGGCGCCAGCCTCTCCGAGATTCTCCAGCGGATCGTTCCGCACGGCTGGTTCGTGGCGACGACGCCCGGCACCCGCTTCGTCACGCTCGGCGGCGCCGTCGCCAACGACGTCCACGGCAAGAACCATCATGGCGCGGGGACGTTCGGCGCGAGCGTGCTCGCGCTCGGCTTGCTCCGCAGCGACGGCGGCCGGATCGTCGCGACGCCCGACGACGAGCCCGACCTCTTTCGCGCCACCGTCGGCGGGCTCGGGCTGACCGGCGTGATCGAATGGGTCGAGATCGCGCTTTCGCGCATTCCCGGCGCCTTCCTCGACGTCGAGATCCTGCCGTTCGAAAGTCTCGACGCCTTCTGGTCGGTCGCCGCCGACAGCGTCGGCAAGGCCGAGCATACGGTCGCCTGGATCGACTGCGTCACGGGCCGCGGGCGCGGCGTGTTCACCCGGGCGAACTGGGACGCGACCGGCGGCGTGGCGGCGCATGACGATCGCTCGTTTCGCTCCGTGCCGGTCGAGTTCCCGGGATTCGCGCTCAACCGGATGAGCGTCGCGGCCTTCAACGAGCTCTACTATCGCCTGCACACAATGAAGGCCGCGCGCCAGCGGCAGCCTTACTCGACCTATTTCTATCCGCTCGACTCGCTGCGCAACTGGAACCGCATCTACGGCGCGCGCGGCATGCGCCAATACCAGTGCGTGATCCCGTGGGGCGAGGAGCGCGCCGCCCTGCCGGCGCTGCTCGCCGAGATCTCCCGCTCGGGCCAGGCGTCGTTCCTCGCGGTGATCAAGACGTTCGGCGACAAGCCGTCGCCGGGGATGCTGTCGTTTCCACGGCCGGGAACCACGCTGGCGCTCGACTTCCCCAATCGCGACGACGTAACCCTGTCGCTGATGGGCCGGCTCGATTCGATCGTCCGCGAAGCCGGGGGGGCGCTGTACCCGGCGAAGGACGGCCGGATGCCGGCCGACATGTTCCGGCTGTCCTTCCCGCGCTGGCAGGATTTCGCGCGCTGGAAGGATCCGGCGATGAACTCGGACTTCTGGCGGAGGGTTTCGCAATGAGCGCGACGACGAAACGGATCGTCATCCTCGGCGCCGCCTCCGCCATGGCCGAGGCGGCGGCGCGGCTGTGGGCGGCGCAAGGCGCGAGCCTTGCGCTCGTCGGCCGCAACGCCGAGCGGCTGGAAACGATCGCCGCCGATCTTCGCCTGCGCGGCGCGGCGGTGACTGTCGAGCCCGCCGACTGCGACACGGTCGACGCCGCGGCCACGCTCGATGCGCTGGCGAACCGGCTCGGCGGAATCGACGTCGTGCTGCTGGCCTACGGAATTCTCGGCGACCAGAGCCGGCTCGAATCCGATCCGGCGGCGACGCGGGCGCTCCTGCACACCAATTTCGTCAGCGCCGCCGGCTGGTGCATGGCGGCCGCCGACCGCTTCGAGCGTCAGCGTTCGGGCGCGCTCATCGTGATCGGGTCGGTGGCGGGGGACCGCGGCCGGGCGTCGAACTACGTCTACGGCGCCTCGAAGGCCGGGCTCGCGGCGCTGGTCGAGGGTCTGGCGCATCGCCTGGCGAAGGCGGGCGCCCGCGCCGCGCTGATCAAGCCGGGCTTCGTCGACACGCCCATGACCGCGCATATCGCGAAGAAGGGCCCGCTCTGGGCGCAGCCGGAAGCGCTCGGCCGCGCCATCGTCCGGGCCGCCGAGAAGGGCGGGCCGGTGTCCTATGCGCCCGTCTACTGGCGAGGGATCATGGCGGTCATCCGCAACGTCCCGGCGCCGCTCTTCCATCGCACCAACCTGTGAAAGCCATGACGGACAAAGGCAAGATCGTGGTCACGGGCGGGGCGGGGCTGGTCGGCCAGAACCTCATTCCCCGCCTCGTCGAGCAGGGCTACGGCCCGATCGTGGCGATCGACAAGCACGCGGCCAACACCCCGACGCTGGCCAAGCTCAACCCGGGCGTCGAGGTGATCGAGGCGGATCTGGCGAAGCCCGGCGCGTGGCAGGAGGCGTTCGCCGGCGCGCGCACGCTGCTGCTCAACCACGCCCAGATCGGCGCGCTCGAGGAGAAGCCCTTCCTCGACAACAACGTGACGGCGACCGAGAACGTCGTCGCCGCGGCCAAGGCGGCGGGGGTCGCCCACGTCGTCCATATCAGTTCGTCGGTCGTCAACTCGCAGGCGCGCGACTACTACACCGAAACGAAGAAGGCGCAGGAGGCGATCGCCGTGGGAAGCGGCCTGCCCACCACCGTGCTGCGCCCGACGCTGATGTTCGGCTGGTTCGACCGCAAGCATCTCGGCTGGCTCGCGCGCTTCATGCGGCGCTCCCCGGTCTTTCCGGTGCCGAAGGACGGACAGTTTCTCCGCCAGCCCCTCTATGTCGGCGATTTTTGCGCGATCATCGCGTCCTGCGTCGAGACGCCCCGGCCGGGGCAGGCGTTCAACATCTCCGGCCGCGAGACCTTGCCCTATATCGACCTCATCCGCGCGGTGAAGACGGCGTCGAATGCGTCGACCCGCATCGTGTTCATCCCCTACAACCTGTTCTGGATCCTGCTGCGGACCTACGCGCTGTTCGACAGGGACCCGCCGTTCACCACGCGCCAGCTCGAGGCTCTGGTGATCCCGGAGACCTTCGAGGTCATCGACTGGCCGGCGATTTTCGGCGTCCGCGCGACGCCGCTGCGGGAAGCGCTCAAGGAGACCTTCCAGCATCCGGTCTATTCCCATATCGCGCTCGATTTCTGAGGTGTCGAACGCCATGAACGCCCTGATGTCCAGCCGCTTCGTTCGCTTCCTGGTGACCGGCGGCTGCGCCGCGCTGGTCAACCTCCTGAGCCGCTGGGCGCTCAATCGGGTCATGGGTTTCGAGGCCGCGGTGGCGATCGCCTATCTGTTCGGCATGGCGACGGCTTACGGACTGGCGAGGGTGTTCGTGTTCGACAAGTCGGGCCTTGGGGTGGCGACCGAATTCCGCCGCTTCGCCGTCGTCAACCTCTTGTCGCTCGCGATCGTCTGGGCCGTCTCGGTCGGGCTGGCTTTCTATGCCTTTCCCGCGGTCGGATTCGCCTGGCACACGGAAGACGTCGCTCACCTGATCGGCGTGCTGTCGCCTTCGGTCGTGGCCTATTTCGCGCACAAGCACTACACGTTCCGCGGCGAGGCGCGGACGTCGGACGGCCGCGAGGCGGTTGCGCGCGGGACGGGACAGTGACGATGCGCTTTGCCCCGCGGCGAGGGACGCCTCAATGAAACGCGTAGCCGTCGTCGGCGCCGGCGCCATGGGCCTCGCCGCCGCCTATCATGCGCTCAAGGCCGGCCACCGCGTCGTCGTCTACGAGGCGGACAAGGTCGCCGGCGGGATGGCCGCCCATTTCGACTTCGGAGGGCTTTCGATCGAGCGCTACTACCATTTCGTCTGCAAGGCCGACCGTCCGACCTTTGACCTGATGGCCGAACTCGGCATCGGCGACCGGATGCGCTGGGTTCAGACCAAAATGGGCGTCTATTCCGGCGGCCGCCTGCAGCCCTGGGGCGACCCGATCGCGCTGCTGCGCTATTCCGGGCTCTCGCCGGTCGAGAAGTTGCGTTACGGCCTGATGATGTTCATGGCGACTCGGCGCAAGGCGGCCGGCGACCTCGAGCAGATCTCGGCCAAACAATGGATCGAGCGGGCGTGCGGACCGCGGGTCTACGACGCGATGTGGCGGCCGCTGTTCGACCTCAAGTTCTACGAATACGCCGACAATATCTCGGCCGCATGGCTGTGGACCCGGATCAAGCGGGTCGGGACGTCGCGCAAGTCGCTGTTCCAGGAAGAGCTCGGCTACATCGAAGGCGGGTCGGAGACGCTGGTGCGCGCGCTCGTCGCGGCGATCGAGACGCTCGGCGGCGAAGTGCGGCTCGGCGCGCCGGTCGCGGAGATCGTGGTCGAGAACGGCGCCGTCGCCGGCGTCCGCTCGGGCGGGACGGTCGAGCCTTACGACGCGGCGCTTTCGACTATTCCGACGCCGCTGGTGTCGAAGATGATCCCCGGCCTGCCCGAGGCGGCGAGAAAGGCTTACGACGCTATCCAGAACGTCGGCGTCGCCTGTCTGATCTTCAAGCTCAGGAAGTCGGTGACTCTGAATTTCTGGGTCAACGTGTTCGACCCGAAAATGGGCATTCCCGGGTTCGTCGAATTCTCCCGGCTGCGCCCGATGGCCGACACGATCGTCTACGTCCCCTATTACATGCCTGTCACCGGCGCGAACTGGCGGCGCAGCGACGCGGACCTGCTCGACGAGGCGTTCGGCTATCTCAAACGGGTCAACCCGGCGCTCACCGACGCCGACCGCATCGACTCGCGCGCCGGGCGTCTGCTCTACGCCCAGCCCGTCTGCCCGCCCGGCTTCGGCGCGACGATTCCGAGGACCCAGACGGCGATCGCCGGCCTTCAGGTCGCCGACACCTGCTTCTATTACCCCGAGGACCGCGGCGTCTCCGAGGGCGCGCGCTGGGCGAAGCTGATGGCGGCGGCGATCGACGATCCTTCCGTCTGGGACCGCGAACACCGGCCTTTCGCGTGACCGCCGGTTGAGCTTGCCGGCGCGCATCTGGTAAGGCCGGGCCGCGCGCCGCGCTCTGGCGCTTCGGCGCGCCCGACTTCAGGTGGTCCATGCACGACATCAAGGCGATCCGCGACAATCCGGCGGCTTTCGATCAGGGCCTCGCGCGCCGCGGCCTCGCGCCGCGCGCCGATGAACTGATCGCGCTCGACGACAAGCGCCGGGCGGCCATCTCCGACCTTCAGCGCGCCCAGGAGCGCCGCAACGCGGCCTCGAAGGAGATCGGCGCGGCGATGGCGCGCAAGGACGTCGAGGCGGCCGACGACCTCAAGGCCGAGGTCGCCGGCCTCAAGGCGACCCTGCCCGAGCTCGAGGCGGCCGACCGCGAGGCGGCGGCGGCGCTCGACAAGGCGCTCGCGGAAATTCCCAACCTGCCGTTCGACGACGTCCCCGACGGCCGGGACGAGAACGACAACGTCGAGGTCCGCCGCCACGGGAGCCCGCCCGCCTTCCCGAACGGGTTCGAGCCGAAGGAGCATTTCGAGATCGGCGAGGCGCTGGGCCTCATGGATTTCGACGTCGCCGCCAAACTCTCGGGCGCGCGCTTCGTCGTGCTCAAGGGGCCGCTCGCGCGCCTGTCGCGCGCGCTCGAGCAGTTCATGCTCGACCTGCACACCGGCGAACACGGCTACAGCGAGATCGAGCCGCCGGTGCTGGTGCGCGACGACGCCATGTTCGGCACGGCGCAATTGCCGAAGTTCGAGGAAGACCAGTTCTGGACCATGGCCGGCGACAGCCTGAAGGCGGTCGCCGAGGGCGCCGGCGATCCCCTCGCCGCGATCAAGAAAAGCCGCTTCGGCCTGATCCCGACCGCCGAGGTGCCGATGACCAATCTCGTGCGCGAGAGCATCGTCGACGAGAGGACGCTGCCGCTGCGCTTCACCGCGGGCACGCTCTGCTTCCGCGCGGAAGCCGGGGCCGCCGGCAAGGACACGCGCGGCATGATCCGCCAGCACCAGTTCCGCAAGGTCGAGCTCGTCTCGATTACCACCCCCGAGCAGGCGCGCGCCGAACACGAGCGTATGACCGGCTGCGCGGAGGAAGTGCTGAAGCGCCTCGGCCTGCACTTTCGCACCATGGCCCTGTGCACCGGCGACATGGGCTTCGCCTCGCGCAAGACCTATGACATCGAGGTCTGGCTGCCGGGGCAGGGGCGGTTCCGCGAAATCTCGTCGTGCTCGGTGTGCGGCGACTTCCAGGCCCGGCGCATGAACGCGCGCTCAAAGGCGGCCGACGCCAAGGCGACGCGCTTCGTCCACACGCTGAACGGCTCGGGCGTCGCGGTCGGCCGCGCGCTGATCGCGGTGATCGAGAACTACCAGCAGCCCGACGGCGCGATCGCGGTGCCGGAGGCGTTGCGGCCGTACATGGGCGGCCTGACGCGGATCGAAGCCAGGAGCTGAGCGTGCGCCGGGCGGCGCCTGACGCGAAACCGCCGATTGCCGGCCCCGGGCGCTGAGACGGAGCGCGCCATGGTTCTCGCCGTCCGGACCGTCCTGCTTCTCGTCTTCGCGCTCCTCGGCGCGCCGGCGCTCGGGCAAACTGTGCAGCCGACCCTGACCGGCGACGTCCGCATCCACGATCCCTCGGTGATCGAAGTCGACGGCCGGTTCGCCGCGTTCGGAACGGGCGTATCGGGACGGTCGCACGGGGCGATCCAGGTCAAGACCTCGCTCGACGGACTGAACTGGACCCGGGCGGGCGTGACCGGCGACGGCCCGCCGGCCTGGGCGAAAGCGGCGCTCGGGTTTCAGGCGCTCAATGTCTGGGCGCCCTCGGTGAGCCGGCGCGGCGGCATAGCCTTCCTCTATTACGCGCTCTCGACGTTCGGCGGCAACGCCAGCGCGATCGGGCTGATGACCAACGAAGCCTTCGACGTCGGGGCTCCGGCGGCCGGCTGGCGCGATCGCGGCCTCGTGCTCAAGTCGGACCCGAACGACGACTTCAACGCTATCGACCCGTTCCGGATCGACCTCGCCGACGGCCGCGCCTTCCTCGCCTTCGGTTCGTATTGGTCCGGGATCAAGCTGCGCGAACTCGATCCGGCGACCGGCAAGCTGATCCGGGACGACGCGCCGATGGTTTCGCTCGCGAGCCGCCACGGCGGGGCGGTCGAGGCCGCCTCGATCCTCGAGCACGACGGGCGGTTCTTCCTCTTCGTCAGCTTCGACCAGTGCTGCAAGGGCGTCGCCTCCACCTACGCCATCCGGGTCGGGCGCGCGGAGCGGATCGAGGGGCCGTACGTCGATCGCGACGGCAAGGCGATGCTCGACGGTGGGGGCTCGCTGTTGCTCGCGACGACCGGCCGTTTCATCGGGCCCGGCGGCCAGGAGGCGGTCCGGACGGCGAAGGGCGAGCGGCTCGTCTACCACTATTACGACGGCGACGACGCCGGCCAGTCCAAGCTGGCCTTCGCGCCGCTTCGCTGGTCCATGGACGGCTGGCCTCAGCTCGACCCGCTGCCGCAGTGAAAGCCGTCCGGTCGCTTGCCGCCGCCGGACCCATCGGCGTATGACCGCCGGGAAAGGCGGGCTTCATGCGAATCCTTCTGACCAACGATGACGGCATCCACGCCCCGGGCCTCGCGGTGCTCGAAGCGATCGCCCGGGAATTGTCGGACGACGTGTTCGTGGTGGCGCCCGAGACCGACCAGTCCGGCGTCGCGCACTCGCTCTCGCTCAGCGATCCGTTGCGGCTGCGCGAGATCAGCTCACGCCATTACGCGGTCAAGGGCACGCCGACCGACTGCGTCATCATGGGCGTGCGCATGATCATGGCCGACAAGCGGCCCGATCTGGTGCTGTCGGGGATCAACCGCGGCCAGAACGTCGCGGAAGACGTGACCTATTCGGGCACCATCGCGGGCGCGATGGAGGGGGCGATGCTCGGCATCCCGGCGATCGCGCTGTCGCAGGCCTATGCCGGGGTTCATGGCCGTCCGACGATCGAATGGGATTCGACCGAACAGCACGCGGCTCCGCTCATCCGAAAGATTCTCGCCGCCGGCATCCAACCGGGCGGCCTCGTCAACGTCAACTTTCCCGCCTGTCCCGCCGACGACGTCAAGGGCGTCGCCTTCGCTCGCCAGGGGCGGCGCAACGCCGAGCTGATGCGCGTCGAACAGCGCCGCGACGGCCGCGGCTTCCCCTACTTCTGGCTGATGTTCCAGCGCGCCGACATCCGCTTCGACGACGGCACCGACCTCGCGGCGCTGGCGGAGAACAAGATTTCCGTGACGCCGCTGCGGCTTGATCTCACCGACGACGAATCCCGGCTAAGATTGGAAAAGGCGTTCGCGATTCGTTGAGGACGCCTCCCAAGTGAGGAGACGGCTTGAGCGCGACGGAAGCCGAGGAGCGCGCCCAGTTCACCCTGGCGATGCGCGCCCGGGGAATCGAGAACCTCGATCTCCTGCGCGCGCTCGAGCGGGTGCCGCGCGCGCTGTTCATGCCGCAGCGCTTCGCCGACATCGCCGGGCGGGACATCGCGCTTCCGATCGGCTGCGGCCAGACCTCGCCGCCGCCTTCGGTGGTGGCGGCGATGATCGCCGCGCTCGACCTGCGTCCGAGCGACGCCGTGTGCGAGATCGGGACCGGAACCGGCTATTGCACCGCTCTGCTCGCCCAGTTCGCCCGGGAGGTCGTGTCGGTCGAGCGCTATCAGACGCTCGCGGTGGAAGCGTCGGCGCGGGTCCAGGCGTTCGGCCTCGCCCATGTCGAGATCGTGTGGGCGGACGGGTTCGCGGCGAACCTCGGCGACCGGACGTTCGACAAGGTGATCGCCCACGGCATCGTCACGCCGCCGGCGCGGGCGTTCCTCGACCGGCTCGCGCCCAAGGGGGCCATGGTCGCGGCGCTGGCCGGCCCGGGGCGGGCGGAGCAGCGGCTCGTCCGTCTGACGCTCGGCGACGAAGGCCCGGTCCGGATCGTCGATTTCGGACGAACCCGGGGCCTGCGGCCGCTCGATCACGGGCTCGCCCGTGCCCTGTGACCCGGAGGGCGCGCGGGCGGCGGCCGCGAATGCTTCGGCGACGACTTCGCCGGTCATAAGGGATTCATCTTAAACCTTGTCTTAACTCGAATGATTCACAGTGACCAAGTCTTCGGCCGCGTTAACGACGGGTTCAGGCAAAATGAGTGATCGCGTAACGCTTCTGGAAGGTCGGGCCATGTCGCGCCTCGCCGTGACCGGGTTGGCCCTGATCTGGCTCGCGGGCTGCTCGGAGGCGTCGCGGTTCGAGACCAGCAGCAATCCCTTCGCCGACCCCTACAGCACCCAGACCAAGCAGGCCGCGGCGACGCCGCCGGCCGCCGCCGCGCCGACC
>CAMFKX010000163.1 GCA_945957375.1 uncultured Roseiarcus sp. | reverse complement strand
GCTACACGCTGGCAAGAAACTGGATGGCGCGCACCGAAGCCCTGCGCCGTATCGTGCTGACCACGGGCTCTTTTGACGACGCCCTGTCGGCGGCCGAGGCCGAGAAAATCGCCAAGGGCCATCTGTTCGACGCCGCCGCGTTCGCCAAGGACGTGTTGGAATTCGAGCGAACGGTGGCAGAATCGGCCCGCTGAGGGCGAAAAGTAAGCGAAAAGTAATTGCCGCTCGCCGACCCGTCATGACGCCGGGTCGAATTACCGTGCGTCGTCAAGCGTTTACTGGCCGATAGCATAACTCAAAACGGGTGACGCCAAGTCGTCGAGACTGCCGCCGGGGCGTCGGGTAGGGTGGTTTTCGAAAACTACCCTCGCCGTCAAACAGGGTGATTGTGCCGACGCTGCCGGAACGACGCCTGTCGACAGGCGGCCGAACAAAAGCGGCGCGTCACGCGGTCGGCCTTGAAGTCGCCCCCACAGGCCGCGCAAACAACGTTCAGTTTCGGGAGGGGCAAGTAGCATTGCGCCCATTCGTATTTCGCCCCGAGAGTGTACAATTCACGTTGAAGCGGCGAATACCCCATGCAACGCTCTTTTGTGTCAGCCACATTCGACAGGGTCGCGAGCCGGTCAAGCTCCTCATCTGTGGCGTATTTGGCCAATTTCGCAATAAACGCCGCGTCACGCCTGTATTTCAACTCTGCGAGTACCGGGTGATTACGCTGCGCAATTCGTTTGTGATACGCCAAAGATCGCGTGCCTTCACCCTCGCCGGGCTTGCCTCGTGGTGCATAGGGTCGCATGACTTCGCCTGTAACGGTAACTGCAATGCAAACCCTTTGCACTTACCGTTACGCCACGTCAAGGGGGCGGCCTGCCTCAGCTTGCCGCCTGTACGGCCGCCGTGCTGAACGGCAGCACGTTACCCCCCGGCGTCGCCTCGCCGCTGATGAATGCCGACCAGCGGTCAAGGTACACCCTCGCCTTGCCGGTCGCCGCCGTGCGGAGATAGGCCCGCGTCGCCTCATTGCCGATGACGTGGGATAAAATATTCTCCCCAACTTCGAATGGACAATCAGTTTCAGAGTGCAACCAGTCGCGCAGAGTGCTGCGAAACCCGTGAACGGTGACGCCCTTCTTGCCCATATTCCACCGAAGGAAGTGGAACATGGCCCCTTCGGCGAGCGGCCCCTTTTTCACGGGCGATTGCCACACGAATTCCGACACCTTGACGGCGTGCTGAGCCTTCAGAATTTCGACGGCGCGTTGGGACAAGGGAACTGCGTGATCAATTCCGCCCTTCATGCGGTCGCCGGGGATTTTCCATAGCTTCGCGTCGAAATCGACCTCGGACCACGTCGCGCCGAGCAATTCGCCCGACCTGACGCCCGTCAGGATGAGCAATTCGAGCGCGAGCGCCGGGAGGTGCTTGGCCTGAAGTTCGCGCAGCGCCTTGATGAAGGCGGGCATGTCGGCATGGGCCACGGCCGGGTGGTGGACTGTCACGTGCTTTCGCTTTGCCAAGTGCCACTTCTGAACAGCCCATTCGGCGGGATTGTCGATGCGCAACTCGCGGCCCCGCACCATGTCGAAGACTCCCCGCCACGCCATCAGGCAATGCTTCGCCGCGACGGGCGCGGTTGACCACTTCGGCTTGATCGCGGCGGTCACGTCAGCGGCCGTGATCGAGGCCACCGGCAGCCCAGCGAAGGCGGCTTGTTTGGCATAGCGAAGAAACGCCTCCCTGTGGTGCGATCCCCAATCGTCCTTCAGCCGGGCGTATTCCTCGGCCGCCTGTTCGAACGTCAGCCCCGCGTCGCCGGGGGCCTTGCCGCGCTTCGCCGCCGAAGGGCTGACCCCTTGGGCGACCAGCTTCATGATCGTGTCGCGCTTGTCCTTGGCCGCGTCCAAGGATGTCGTCATGGCGTCGCCTGCGGCGGCCTCGGACGGCTTGCCGGTTGCGGGGTTCTGGAACCGCACGAGATAGCGGCGATTGCTGCCATTTACATGGATGTACAGGTGCTTGGCGACCCGGTGGCGGCCGTCCTTGGTCAGCAGCTTCTCCACCTGCTTGGCTGTGAGGTCCTTCACTTACTTTGCTCCGTTTGCGCAACCCAAAGTCACTTACAAACGGCATGTACCATAAGCATCACTAGACTGCACTCGGCCCCACTCGACCCGGCCCGCCTCCCTGAAAAATCAATGCTTTAGCATGCTGCGATGCGTTGGGGACCAGTCAGAACGGGTGGTACTGAAACAGCCACGTCTCCGTCATCGGCTGGTCGCCCGACTTGAGGAAGGCGCGCATCTCGACCGGATCGGGGCCCTCGGCCAGCAGGTCGAACTGGGCGCGCCAATGGCCCGGCACGCCGTCCGGCACCGCCTCGACCAGCTGATAATTGCCGAACGTTCCGCGCGAGGCCGAAACCACCAGTTCCGGCTTGACCCCATAGGGCAGCGTCGCCAGCGGGCCGCCGAGGAACTCGACCATAAACTTCCGCACGCCCGCGGGCCGCGGCAGGCCGGGCTGGCCGCCGCGGCCGAGCCGGGTCGCAACTACGCGCCCCAAGGTCGAGGGGAAGGGCTGCTCGGCGAGCCAGTAGAGCTTGTAGTTGAGGTGCAGCTCCGCGCCGGGCGGCACCGGCTGGGCCGGCACCCACATCGCCACCACGTTGTCGTGGATCTCGTCGTCGGTCGGGATCTCGCAGAGCTGGATCGAGCCTTTGCCCCAGCCCTGCCCGTCCGGCCCCGGCAACGGCTCGACCCACAGGCTGGGACGCCGGTCGTAATTGACGCCGTCGAGATAATGGTCGAACAGCCGGTCGCGCTGCATCAGGCCGAACCCGCGCGGATTGTCGTCCATGAACGAGGACAGCATGATTCGCGGCGGGTTGTTGAGCGCGCGCCACAGGCGCTCGCCGTTGCCGGACCACATCTCGAGGCCGTCGGAATCATGCACCTCCGGGCGCCAGTCGATCGCCGTCTCTTTCTTGGTCTCGGAGAACCAGTACATCGAGGTGCAGGGGGCGATGCCGAAGCGCGACACCTGCTGGCGGACGAACAGGTTCGCCTGGATGTCCATGATCACGCCCTTGCCGCGCGTCATCAGGAAGCGGTAGGCGCCGACGATCGACGGGCCTTCCATCAGCGCATAGAGGGTCAGCGTCTCGTCACGGGCGGCGGAGTCGATGTAAAACTCGGTGAAGTCTGGAAACTCCTCGGGCCGGTCGGCGACCGCGACGTCGAGGGCGACGCCGCGGGCGGAGAGGCCGTACTGACGCAATTCGCCGATCGAGCGGAAATAGGCGGCGCCGAGGAAGGCGACCCAATCGTTCTTGTGCCAGTCGAGTTCGCCGCCGCGCGGCTCCTGGATGCGCAGGCCGGCGAAGCCCGCGCCGGCGGGCAGCTCGTGCGCCGGCGAGTTGGCCGGCATCTCGAAATAGGTCTGCTCGTAGATGATCTTGCGCGCGTGGTCGCCCTCGACCAGGTGCATGCCGACCGCTTTCTGGAAGAACAGTCCCAGATGGAAGAAGGTGATCGGGAAGGGGCCGGGTCCGTCGGCGAACAGCGCGTAGGCGTCGCGGAACTTGATCTTGCCCCATTCCTCGTAGTTGATCTTCTGCAGCACCTCGGGCAGGGGCCGCGCCGGCGGCTCGTACGGGCGATGCGCGCGCTCGCGCGCCTGCTGCTTGAACAGCTCGTAGGAGAAGGGGACTGGCGCTGCGAAGCGCAGCCCGTCCGGCTCCGCCGCGAGCGCCTCCATGACCGGATTGACGGCCGCGGCCGATGCGGCGACGCCCTTGAGTACCGTCCGACGATCTACGCTATCCGACATAGCCAACCCTTCGACGCGCCGCCTCTCTTGGCCGACTCCGTCTCGAAGAGCGGAGTTGCGCGCCTGCCAACCTTCTCACAATCTGACGAAAGTAAGGTAAACGGACGCCCGGCCAGCCTTGTGGGCCTTTTCTTCATAGCGCGTCGGACGCCATTGAGGCCAGTGGGTGCGCCAATCCGCCGCCCCCGTCGCGATCCAGCGAAACATCGGCGACGGGAGGAAGCGCGCAAGCGTCCAGCCGGCGTAATCGTCGATGTCGGTAGCGAATCGGACCTCGCCGCCAGGCTTCACGATCCGCGCAAGCGCTTCAACCATTTGCTCGGAGATGATGCGCCGCCTGTTGTGGCGTCTTTTCGGCCAGGGGTCCGGGTACAGGATGAAGATCCGGGAGAAGAATCCGTCTGGCGCGGCCTCGATCAGCGCCTGTGCGTCGCCACGCCGCAGCCTGACGTTGGTCAGTTGCTCGCGTTCGATACCCGCCAGCGCGACTGCGACGCCGTTCAGGAAAGGCTCGCAGCCGATCAGCCCGACGTCGGGATTGGCCTTGGCCTGATCGATCAGGTGCTCCCCGGCGCCGAAACCGACCTCCAGCCAGAATTCACGCGGCGCGAAGGGAAAGAGCGTCCTGAGATCCGACGCTCCGGGCTCGAATTCGAGCCTGGGCAGGTTCTCGGCGACGAGGCGCGCGTGTCCTGCGCGCAGAGCCTTGCCGCGGCTGCGCCCGTAAAGGATGCGCCGCCGCGGGTCGCTTTCGCCCTCGCCTGCCGACATGGCCCCGGTCTTGAGCGCCTCAGGCCAGCTTGCGCAGCGTGTTGGCGATGTCGGTCTTCTCCCACGAGAAGCCGCCGTCAGCCTCCGGCGCGCGGCCGAAGTGGCCGTAGGAGGAGGTGCGGGCGTAGATCGGGTGGTTGAGCTTGAGGTGCTCGCGGATGCCGCGGGGCGACAGGTTCATGATCTCGCCGAGCGCCTTCTCGAGCTTGCCCTCGTCGATCTGGCCGGTGCCGTGCAGGTCGGCGTAGATCGACAGCGGACGGGCGACGCCGATGGCGTAGGAGAGCTGAAGGGTGCAGCGGTCGGCGAGGCCGGCGGCGATCACATTCTTGGCGAGATAGCGCGCGGCGTAAGCCGCGGAACGATCGACCTTGGTCGGGTCCTTGCCCGAGAAGGCGCCGCCGCCGTGGGGCGCCGCGCCGCCGTAGGTGTCGACGATGATCTTGCGCCCGGTGAGGCCGCAATCGCCGTCGGGGCCGCCGATGTAGAACTTGCCGGTCGGGTTGATGTGCCACACCGTGTTGGCGGTGATCCAGCCGGCCGGCAGGGCCGCCTCGACATAGGGACGGACGAGCTTGGCGACGTCCTCGGACGTCAGCGACTCGACGACATGCTGGTGCGACACGACGATCTGGGTCGCCTCGACCGGCTTGCCGTTGTGGTAGCGCACGGTCACCTGGCTCTTGGCGTCGGGGCCGAGCGTCTTCTCCTTGCCGGCGTGGCGGGCGAGCGAGATCTCGCGCAGAATCTTGTGGGCGTAATAGAGCGGCGCTGGCATCAGCTCCGGGGTCTCCCGGCAGGCGTAGCCGAACATGATGCCCTGGTCGCCCGCGCCCTCGTCCTTGTTGCCGGCGGCGTCGACGCCCTGGGCGATGTCAGCCGACTGGGCGTGCAGCAGGACTTCGACATTGGCGTCGCGCCAGTGAAAGCCTTCCTGCTCGTAGCCGATGTCCTTGATCGCCGCGCGCGCAGTCTCGATGATCCGCTCCTTCGAGATGCTGGGGCCGCGCACTTCGCCGGCGATCACCACGCGGTTGGTGGTGGCGAGCGTCTCGCACGCGACGCGGATCTGGTACGGGTCGAGGCCCGCCTTTGCGCCCTCGCGGAAGAACAGGTCGACGACTTCATCGGAAATCCGGTCGCATACCTTGTCGGGATGCCCTTCCGACACGGATTCACTGGTGAACTCGTAATTCGCGCGAGCCATATCGACGATCTCCTGACAAGCCAGCCACATTTCGACCATGCGCTGTTTCGACGGTCGAACCGGCGCCGCTTGTGACAGCGGTCGTTCGATACGTCAAGCCATTTAGCGCGAATTCGTTCTTTTTAACGAACATGCTCTCCGCCGATCGCGTCCGCGTCGGAGGCCGCCAAGGATTCCACGAGCGCGATGACGCTTGCGCGAACCTTCGGGTCGCGAATGCGCGCGAACGCGCGGTTGAGCTTCAGGCCTTCCGACCGCGCCGACGCGACCGCTGCCGGGAAGCCTTGCGGCGCAGCCTCGGCGAATCCCGCGACAGCCCGTCCGGCAAGTCCTTTGGCGTAGAAATACTCGAGGCCGACCTCGAGGGCTTCGGCCAGCTGCTGCATCCGGGCCGCGCTGATCCGGTTCGCACCCTTCTCGTACTTCTGGATCTGCTGAAACGTCACGCCGACCAACTCGCCGAGTCGGGTCTGACTCATTTCCAGCGCCTCGCGGCGCGCGCGCAATCGGGCGCCGATCCTTGCATCGATGCTGTTGGCAGAGCGTTCCACCGGCTCGATTCCCGCCCCGTCGCCCCAAGGACGATCGGGCTCAATTTCGCTAATGAACGGTACGGCATACACGCAGGACGCGCAACTGTCCGGATGTGCAACCGAAATGCAACCGCGCGGACGGTCTAACGGCGATATCTTCCGAGAAGAGCCGCCACAAGAAAGGCGATGCCGAGCGCTGCGGCGGTGAGCGAGCCGAACTGGGATTGCCAGGTCGGCGGAAGCGCCTCGGGCAGGTCGGCGTCGAGCGCCGCCTCGACCCCGAGCGGGGCGCTGACGATTTCCCGCCCGTAGCCGTCGACGACGGCCGATATGCCCGAGTTTGCCGCGCGCACGAGCGGAAGGCCGAGCTCGATCGCCCGGAGGCGCGCCTGCGCATAATGCTGGTAAGGACCGGGGGTCGCGCCGAACCACGCGTCGTCGGTCAGGTTGAGCAGCCAGCCCGGACGGGCGGCACGCGAGAACGCGTCGCCGATCTCGGTCGGGAAGACCGCCTCGTAGCAGATCAGCGGGGTCGCGGCTGGGAGACCAGGAACCTCCAGCCTGCGCGGGCCGGAACCGGCGGTGAAGCCGCCCGGCGTCTGGACGAACTGGGTGATTCCGGTCGCTTCGAGCAGGGTCGCGAACGGCACGTATTCGCCGAACGGCACGAGATGCTGCTTGTCGTAGCGTTCGCGCCGGAGGCCGTCGCCGCCGACGAGTTCGACCGAATTGAAATAGTTCGGGTCGCGTCCGGCCGCCGTCTCGACCCGGGCCGCGCCGGTAATCAACAGGCCGCGGGGACCGACCAGCGAGGCGATGTCGTCGAGCGCCTGAGGGTCGCGCGACAGGATGAACGGGAACGCCGACTCCGGCCAGATGAGGTGGGTGACGCCGACGCCATCCCGAGCCAGGCTCCCGTCGCGGGCCGACAAGTCGAGATAGCGCCGCAGGATCGCGTCCTTGTGCTCCGGCGCGAACGACGGACCCTGGGCGACGTTTGGCTGCATCAGGCGCAACTTGACCCCGGGGACCGTGGGGCTCGGCGGGGCGGCCAGCCGAACAACGCCGTAGGCCGCGATCCCGAGGAGCGCCAGGGCGGCGACGATCGGAGCGGCCGCGGAGGCGTCGCGGGGCCGGGGGCTCCACAGGGCGGCGGGCGCGCTGAACACGGCGACCGCGAGAAACGTCAGGCCGTGCAGGCCGATCAGCGAGGCGATCTGGGCGAGCGGCGGGATCGCGCCGAGCGTCATGCCGAGGTCGTTCCAGGGAAAGCCGGTGAACAGCAAGCCGCGCGCCCATTCGGCGACGCCGAGGCCGAACGCTAGCGCGAAGATCCGCAACGGTCCGGGCGACCAGAGGCGCGCGGCGAGCGCGAAGCCGAGACCGGGGAAGACCGCGAGCGCGATCGGCAGCGCAAGCACCGCGAGCGGCAGCGCCCAGAGAAAGGTGAGGCCGTCGACGAGGCAGGCGGCCCCGATCCACCAGAGGCCGGCGAGGAAGTAGCCGAGCCCCAGCCACCACCCGGCGCCGAAAGCGGCCCACAGGCGGTCGCGTCCCGTCCTGGCCGGGTCATCGGCGCCGTCAATCAGCCAGACGGCGACGGTCATTGGCGCGGCGATTGCGGGAAAGACGTCGAACGGCGGCATCGCGGCCGCGCCCGCCGCGCCGCAAATCAACGCGATCGCCCGCCTTCGCCACCCGCGAGCGGCGGCGATGCGCTGCGGCAGAGCCGCGAGGCGCCGCCCGAGCGAGGGCGGCCGCACGACCGCAGCCGCCGAACGGAGCTCGATCCCTCGACCCGGAAAGCGCGCCGCCAAAGACTCGTCGTCCCTGTCGCCCGGGGCGGGCGGCGCTGTCATTCAGGCCTGTTCGCCGTCGCCGTGTCCGGGAGCGTTCGACGCAGGCTCCGCGTCGGGCGCACGGGCCGCGAGCGGCGAGATCTTGAGGCGCTTGACCCGGCGCGGGTCGGCGTCGAGGATTTCGTACTCGAACTCGCCCGGCCCGCGGAGGATTTCGCCTCGGCTCGGCACTCGCCCGGCTGAAGCCGTGACAAGCCCGCCGATCGTGTCCACTTCCTCCGCGTCGGCGAGTTCGCCGAACTCGAACCCGAGCGCTTCGGAAACCTCTTCCAGGGAGGCGCGCGCCTCGACGATGAACACGCCGTCGCCCGCATTGTGAATCGGCGTCTCGGTCTCGTCGTGCTCGTCCTCGATGTCGCCGACGATCGATTCGACCACGTCCTCGATCGAGACGAGGCCGTCCGTACCGCCGTATTCGTCGATCACAAGCGCCATATGGGTCCGCGACATCTGCATGCGCAGGAGGAGGTCGAGCGCGGGCATCGACGGCGGCGCATAGAGCACCGGTCGAAGAATGCTCGCGTCCGAGAGCGTCATCTCCAGGCCCCTCGCGCCGTCGCCGCTGTCCGGTTG
This sequence comes from uncultured Roseiarcus sp., assembly GCA_945957375.1. GTDB lineage: Bacteria > Pseudomonadota > Alphaproteobacteria > Rhizobiales > Beijerinckiaceae > Roseiarcus. The sequence goes on along the minus strand of CAMFKX010000163.1, from coordinate 3,538 downwards.
CGGCCCGGGTTTGTCGGTCAGCCCGAAGCGCGGATCGGAGGCGAGAAAGACCAGGAGATCGCGGATGTGGATCATGCCGCGCGGGTCGTCGAGCGTTTCGGCGTAGACCGGCAGCCGGGAATGGCCCGCGGTGCGGAACAGGTCCAGCACCTCGCGCAAGGTCCGGTCCAGCGAGATCGACACGATGTCGGCGCGCGGCACCATCACGTCGGCCACCCGGACGTCGTGCAGCGCCAGCACGTTCTTGAGGATGGCGCGTTCCTGAGGGGTGAACTCGGCGCTCGCGCTTTCGTCGATTGCGTCCTCGATGTCGTCGCGGACCGAGGCCTGGGCGATGCCGAACAGCCCCCGCAGCCGCTCGAACAGCCCCGCCGGCTCCCGCGCGGGCGGAATGCGCGAAGCCGTCTCGCCGCGTTCGTCGTTCGTCGCTTCGCTCATTCCGCGACGGCTCTGTCAGTATAAGGGTCTGCGACCCCAAGACGCGCCATGATCCTCGTCTCGAGCGCTTCCATGCGCTCAGCCTCTTCGTCGGTCTGATGATCGTAACCGATCAGGTGCAAAAATCCATGCGCCACGAGGTGGCGGTAGTGATCGGCGATCGGGATGCCCGCCGCTTCCGCCTCCCGGCTCACGGTTTCGAACGCGAGCGCAATGTCGCCGAGCGTCGCAGCCTCCCGAAGCCGTTCGGGCGGCGCTGCGGGAAACGACAGGACGTTGGTCGGCTTGTCCTGCCCGCGCCACCGCGCGTTGAGCGCCCGCACCTCGGCGTCGTCCGCCAGCAGCAGGCTCACCTCGACGCCCTCGCGCGCCGCGAGGCCGCATTCGGCGACGCAGGCGGCGATGGTCTCGCGGGCGAGCGAGCGCGCGCGCGGCGCCTTTCGCCAGAGGGACGACGGCGCGCTGATGGCCAGGGAAACCTTCATGGCGCCGATGCGGGGCGTCCTTCCTGTCCGGCGCGCTCGTAGGCCTCGACGATCTGGCGGACGAGATCGTGGCGCACCACGTCGCCGTGAGCGAAGCGAACATGCCCGATCCGCGGGTTCGCCGACAGCAGGCGGATCGCCTCGCCGAGACCCGACTTCTGCCCGGGCGCGAGATCCGTCTGGGTCGGATCGCCATTGACCATCATGCGCGAGCCTTCGCCGAGACGGGTCAGGAACATCTTCATCTGCATCGCGGTGGCGTTCTGCGCTTCGTCGAGCAGCACGGCCGCCTTCGACAACGTGCGCCCGCGCATGAAGGCGAGCGGGGCGATCTCGATCATACCCGTCTGAATGCCGCGCTCGACCATGCGGGCGTCCATGAAATCATAGAGCGCGTCGTAGATCGGGCGAAGATAGGGGTCCACCTTCTCCTTCATGTCGCCGGGCAGGAAGCCGAGCCGCTCGCCGGCCTCGACCGCGGGGCGCGACAGGACCAGGCGCTCGACCAGCCCCTGTTCGAGCAGCGACACGGCGTGGCCGACCGCGAGCCAGGTCTTGCCGGTTCCGGCCGGTCCCTCGGCGAACACGAGCTCGAATTTGCGCAGGGCGGCGAGATAGCGGTCCTGCGCGGCGTTGCGCGCCCGCACGGCGCCGCGCTTGCGGGTCTTAACGGAGCCGAATCCGTCGCGCACCGCCTCGTCGCCCGGAAACAGCAGGCCCTGATAGGCGCTCTCGGCGATGGCGCCCTCAACGTCGCCTTCGCCCGCCTGTTGTCCCATCTTGACCCGCTCGTAAAGCATTTCGAACACGCGGCGCGCCTGTTCGCTGGCGGCCTTCGGTCCCTTGATCACCACCTGATTGCCGTTGGCGTAGGCGGAGACGCCGAGCGACCGCTCGATGCGCGCGATATTCTGGTCGTAATGGCCGAACACCACGGACGCGGCGGCGTTGTCGGGAAAGGCGATCGAGATTTCGGCGGGCTTCGATTCTCGAAGCGTCGGATTCGGCGTGGGCGCGACGGCTGCAAGGCGCGATGGCGACGGATCCTGTGGCTTCAAATCGACGCTCTCCCTCTCGTCTGGTTCCCGATTCGAATCATCCTGCACGTGCAATCAAATCCTGTTTTCACGACGTTGGCGAGACGATACGGCCACGCAGCGAATTCGCGCTGAGTCCGACGATCTCGACCTCGGCGATTTCGCCGATCCGGGATGCGGGCCCTTCGGCAAACACCGCCTGCATATAGGGCGACCGTCCGATGATCTGTCCCTCGTGGCGTCCCGGCTTCTCGAACAGGACCGCCAGCCGTCGTCCGACGCAGGCGCGGTTGAAAGCCTGACGCTGTTCCTCGAGCAACGCCTGCAAGGCGCCGAGACGCTCGGCCTTAACGGGCTCGTCGACCTGACCCGCCATCTCGGCGGCCGGCGTGCCCGGTCGGGCGGAATATTTGAAGGCGTAGGACGAAGCGAACCCGACTTCGCGCACGAGGTCGAGCGTCGCCTGGAACTCGGCGTCGGTCTCGCCCGGGTAGCCCACGATGAAGTCGGAGGACAGCGCGATGTCGGGCCGCACGGCGCGCACGCGGTCGACCACGTTGATGTAGTCCGCGACGCGATGACGGCGGTTCATCGAGGCGAGGACGCGGTCGGAGCCGGACTGGACCGGGAGGTGGAGATAGGGCGTCAGCGCCTCGAGGCGGCCGTGCGCGGCGATCAGCTCGTCATCCATGTCGTTCGGGTGCGAAGTCGCGTAACGCAGGCGGAGAATGCCGGGGACCGCGGCCGCGGCCGCGATCAGGGGCGCCAGGCCGACGGGGCGGCCCTGCCGGTCGGCGCCGTGATAGGCGTTGACGTTCTGCCCGATCAACATGATCTCACGAACGCCGGAGCGGGCGAGATGTTCGATTTCGGAAAGAATCGCCGAGACCGGACGGGAGGACTCCGCCCCGCGGGTGTAGGGCACGACGCAGAACGAGCAGAACTTGTCGCAGCCTTCCTGCACGGTCACGAAGGCCGCCACTCCGCGCCTGGCGACCGCCTCGGGCGCACTCGCCGGCAGGCGGGAAAATTTGTCCTCGGCCGGAAAGTCGGTGTCGACCACGCCCGGGCGCGCCTCCGCCTCGCGCAGCAACTCGGGCAGGCGATGGTAGCTCTGCGGTCCGACGACGACGTCCACCGCCGGCTGGCGGCGCAGGATTTCGCCGCCCTCCGCCTGGGCGAGACAGCCGGCGACCACCAGCGTCGTCCTGCGGCCGGCGCGGCTGCGCTCCTCCTTCAGTTCGCGCAGCTTGCCGAGTTCGGAATAGATCTTTTCCGACGCCCGCTCGCGAATGTGACAGGTGTTGAGGACGATCAGGTCGGCATCCTCGGGGCCGGCGGCCTCGCGATAGCCCTCGCCCGCAGCAAGGTCCGCCATCCGCTGCGAATCGTACACGTTCATCTGGCAGCCGAACGACTTGACGAACGCACGGGGGGCGCTGCTTTCATTCGGCGCGGCGCGTCGGGCGGCGTCGAGAACGGTCGTTTCGGGCAAAGAGGGTCTCCGGGGGCGCGCCCTTTATCATACATTCCCCAAGTGGCATGCCGTCTGACGTGAGTTTCGCCTGAATCCGACCG
>CAMFKX010000162.1 GCA_945957375.1 uncultured Roseiarcus sp. | reverse complement strand
AATCGGTCTGCGCGACTGGGCCCATATCGGTCAGGAATCATGACCGATGGTATAAGACTGGTAGTTTGGGAACAGGCAGAGGCTATGCGTTCTCAGAGCAAGTACGCACGGTTGCCTGAGAGATACAAAGTACTTTTTAGCAACAGCTCGTTTGCTCCCGTTTCGCCGGAGAGGCTGAGCAAGATGTTCTTAGCGTTGGTGCCGGCGAACCCGAACGCTGCAGTTGCATCAGGAGAACTTGCAGTTGACCAAGCTTTGTACCAAAGTGCTCGCGCTGCTTTGAGCAATTTCCTAGGGACTTGCGCGAATTTTAACATCGTACCTCTGACTTATGACGACGCGAAGGCGAATATTCAGCTCAGTTTTACGGTCGATAACTACAAGCGTAGCTTGGACGCAACATCTGCCCTGCTCAAGCGTTGGAATAACGCACTCAGCCTTGTTATGCGGGCAGCAGGGAAGTCGACCCAAACGTTAACAATCGATTACGTGTCGACTACAGATCTCACTATTTGGTTGTCAACAGCACAAGAAGTACTCCCAGTGGTGCTGTCGTTCTATAATCTCGTACTGGAAGCCGTGGAAAAAACACTTAGCACACTGCATGCCCTAAGAAATCTTAGGGAGAGTGGAATTGACGTGGGAGTAAAACATAGTATCAATGATATTTATGCAAAGAACTCTAGCGATCTAGTAAAGACTTTTCTTGCTGGAATCAATGGCAATGCCGTTGACGGCGAGACTGCGAGTGGTCTTGAAGTCTCAGCTAATCTTTTGATTGAAGATATTACAAATGGAGCCCGTGTGAGTGTTAGTTACACGAGGAAGGTAATACCGACAGAGAAAGACGGTCATCCAGATGATTTCCAAGAGCGGCAACAGAAAATTGGCGATTTGATAGAAAAAAACGAACAACTTGAGCTTAAAGTCGCGCGACATCGAGACGAGGTTGAGACACTCTTGATATCGGCTCCAAAAGATCCAACCGACAATTAACTGTGAATGGAAGGAGAGACCGGTCCTCACCACCGAACGCGACGCTGTAGCGACGCGGCTTGCCCTGTCTTCCGGCTGGCGAGAGCGCAAGGACTGCCTGACCGTCGCGACGCACCGGGGATCGCAAGAGGCCCGCTGTCCCCACCCCATCCGGCCTTCGGCTGCCTTCCCGAGCCGCGGGCTGGGGAAGGGCGCTCACGCCTGGCGGAAGCGCCTCAGATTCTCCAGCGTATCGACCAGCGCCGCGTCGATGAGCGACGCCATCGCGTGGCCGGCTTCGCGGGTATTCTGGGCCGCGATCGTCTCGAACACCCTCGCGTGATCCGCGACGGGATCGCGCACCAGCTTCAACGACGGCAGCGACATCTGGAGTTTCATCGACCACCGGATGCTCGCGCTGATCGCCGGGGTCAGCGAGGCGATCGCCTCGTTCTTGGTCGCCGAAAGCACGCCCTTGTGAAAGCTCACGATGGCGTTGAGCCAGCCGCCGCTGTTGGGGCCCGAGCGCGCCATGCGCGCCAGCGCGTCGGCGAGATTCGAAACGTCCGAGTCGTCCCTGCGCTGGGCGGCGAGGATGGCGGCGGTCGGCTGCACTGCGTTTCGCAGCTCGAAAAGGTCGCGCACGAAGGGTTCGCTGGGCTCGGCCTCGAAATGCCAGCCGAGGACGTCGGGGTCCAGCAATTGCCAGGCCGAGCGCGGCGCGATGCGGGTGCCGACTTTCGGAAGCGCGACCACGAGCCCCTTGGCGGCGAGGGTGCGCATCGCCTCGCGATAGGCGCTGCGCGAGACGCCGAAGGATGCGCTCGCCTTCTCCTCGTTCGGCAACAGTTCGCCCGGCGACATCTCGCCCTTGATGATCGCGGTCGCGATCGTGTGGGCGAGCGAGCCGTGGCTGCGGGATCGGCTGGTGACGAACAGAGGCTCGACGTCGATCAGGTTGCGGTCGCCGCCCGCCTCGGCGGAGCGCCCGCCGGCGCGGGCGCTGATCTGCGCCCCGGGGCCGTCGCCTTTCGGCCGCGTTGTCTGAGGAATGCGGATTCTGTTTTCGATAAACTGGACAATCGAGCCCGCCGCCTGCGTCACGCTTTCCACCAGACCGACGAAATGCAGGCAGCCGTGCGGCAGGTTGGGCCACAGGGAGAGCGTCACGTCGACGCTCGAGCCGGCGAGGCGGCTGTAGAAGGCGAGCGTGTCGTCGAGCAGCAGGTCGCATTCGGCGCCGATGCACAGCGTCGGCGGGAAATCCGCGAGATCGGCGGAAATGGGCGTGAGCTTCTCGCGGTCGGAGGCCGAGAGATGGGGCGCGTAGAGGTTCCAGAACCAGCGCATCTGCGCCTCGGACAGGCCATAGCGGCCGTCGCCGTAGAGGCGGTGCGAGGAGAGGTTCATCTCCGGGCTGTAGGCGCCGTAGATCGAGGCGAATCCGGCGACTTTCCGCCGCTGGGCAGGCTCCAGCCGCAATAGGCTCATGGCGGCGATGTTCGCGCCGGCGGAGTCGCCGGCGACGAAGACCCGCGCCTGCGACGCGCGCAGGCCGTCGATCGTGGCGCGAAACACCTCCGAACATTGTTCGATCGCCTGCGGGAAGGGATGCTCGGGGGCGAGCCCGTAGCCGATCGAAATCACCTTCGCGCCAGTCTGGGCAGCGATCCAGCGCGCGAGGACGTCGTGGGAATCGAGGCTGCCGATCACCCAGCCGCCGCCGTGCACGAACAGCACGACGAGGTCCTCGACCTGGGCGTTGTAGATCCGGTTGACGATCGACCCGCCCTGCAGCCGCACCGTCTCGTCATGAGAGCGGACGCCGTCGGCCGGTGCCTGCGCGTTGATCTTCTGGGCGAAATTGTCGAGCCAGCTGCGCGCCTTGGCGATGTCGAACGATCCCTCGACCTCGTCGGGTCCAAGCAGGGCTTTCACCTCGGACGTCTTCAGGGCGAGATCGGTGGCGATGATGCCGTCGCCGCGTCCGTCCGGACGCCGATCCAGGAGCAATGCCATTCTCTTCGCCTCTTTCGCTTGGCCTTGGACCCGGCGCCGCGCTTTCCCCTACCTGAACAATCCCGTCCATTGACGTTGTCGGAGGAATATGCAAAATTCTCGATTGGTAGTTGATAAGACGCGCCATAAGTACCGCTCGGAAGTCAAAAGTCAATCCTATCTTGTCCGACAAGCCGCGAAAACGCGGTGCTGACGTCTCCAACTTCGACATCGGGAGGAACCATCATGACCGCCTTCGTGCAAAGCCTGGGTAAGCGAACCCTCAACCGCGCGCTCGCCGCCACGGCCGCCGCCGCCGCGCTGCTGTCGATGGCGCCCCTGCCGGCGACCGCCGACGACAAGCCCATTTCCATCGCCTTCGTCTCCGGGCCGCTGAACGATTCGTTCTTCCCGCCGCTCTATCAGGGCGCGCAGGACGCCGCGAAGGCGCTCGGCGTCAAGCTCAACTACATCCCGATCGACGAAGCCGACATCGAGGCTTCCTCGGCGCGCACCATGCAGGCGGCCATCGCCCAGAAGCCGGACGCGATCGTCGTCGGCGACTTCATCACGGGCGTCGTCGATCCGCTCATCAAGCAGGCGGTCGCGGCCGGCATTCCGGTCTATGTCAACCAGTCCGGACAGGACCAGTGGAAGGCCGACGGCGCCTTCGGCTTCGTCGGCCAGCAGGGTCCCGAGGTCGGCGTCGTGGCGGCGGAACGCCTGGTGGCGGCGGGCGCGAAGAACATCCTGTGCGTCATCAACGTGCCCGGCAATCCCTATCTGCAGGCGATCTGCAAGGGCCTCGCGGGCAAGGCCAAGGAGCTCGGCGCGACCTCCGCCAATCTCGAATTGCCGACCGCGGATTCCACCGACCAGGGGAAGGTGTCGAGGGACATCGGCGCGTATATGCAGTCGCACAAGGACGTGACCGGGGTCTTCACCGAAAACGCCGCCGTCGGCACGGCCGCGACCGCGGCGGTCGACGCCGCGCAACTCACCGGCAAGGTGCTCGTCGGCACGATGGAGGTCTCCAAGGTCGCGCTGCAGCAGATCAAGGACGGCAAGCTGCTGTTCCTGATCAACGAGCAGCCTTACCTCGACGGCTACTACGGCGTGCTGTTCGCCTATCACTACGCCAAGTTCGGTCTCGCGCCGGTCGGCGTCGTCTCCACCGGCCCGAGCGTGGTCGACAAGTCCAACATCGACAAGATCTCGATGGTGTTCGACAAATATCCCAACGTGATCGGCTCCAAGTAACTCCGGCGTCGGCTCAACCCTTCTCACCCCTCATGAGAAAGCGAAACGTCTCGTGGCGAAGCTGAAGGGCCCGCAAAACGCATCCGCCGGGACGATCTCCCGGCGGTCCAATCCGCTGACCAGCCTGCTGCGCCGGCCGGAGGCCGGCGGCGCGCTTGCGGCGCTGCTCTGCTTCGCCTTCTTCGCGATCATGGCGGGCGGCAACGGGTTTCTCTCGCCGCTCGGCGTCGCCAACTGGCTCGCAACCGCCTCCGAACTCGGCATCGTCGCCGCGCCCATCGGGCTGCTGATGATCGCCGGCGAATTCGATCTCTCGATCGGGTCGGTGGTCGGCGGCACGTCGATGATCGTCGCGATCTGCACCGGCTATTACGAAGTGTCGCCCTGGATCGGCGTGGCCGTGTCCGCCCTGTTCGCGACGCTGGTCGGGCTCGCCAACGGCCTCATCGTCACCCGCACGAAATTGCCGTCGTTCATCGTCACGCTGGCGACCATGATGATGATCACCGGCGGCATGCTCGGCCTCTCCATCCTGCTGACCGGCTCCACCAGCCTTTCGGCGACGCCGTCGGGGCTCGCCGAGTGGGTGTTCGCCTCCAACTATCAACAGTTCCACGTCTCGATCGTGCACTGGATCCTTGTCACGGCGCTGGCGAGCTACGTGATGCAGAACACCGTTTTCGGAAACTGGGTCTACGCGACGGGAGGCAACGCGCAGACGGCGCGCCTCGCCGGCGTGCCGGTCGAGCGGGTGAAGGTGATCCTGTTCGTCTGCGCCTCGCTCGGCGGCGCGCTCGCGGGCGTCATCGAGACCCTCAGCTTCAAGAACGGCAACATAACGCTCGGTTCGCAATATGTGTTCACCGGCATCGCCGCCGCGGTGATCGGCGGCGTGCTGCTGACGGGCGGCTACGGATCGCCGATCGGCATCATTTTCGGGGCGCTCACCTACGGCATCGTTTCGTTGGGCGTGTTCTTCCTCGGCTGGAACGCCGACATGACCGAATTGTTCATCGGCCTTCTGCTGCTGCTCGCCGTGCTCGCCAACCACCGGTTGCGCGAATGGGCGATGGGAAGGGCCTGACGATGACAGAACCCATCATCGAGCTGCGCAACGTCACCAAGCGTTTCGTCGGCGTGACTGCGGTCGCCAACCTTTCGCTGGCGCTGCGCCCAGGGGAAGTCTTCTGTCTGCTCGGCGAGAACGGCGCGGGCAAGTCGACGCTGATCAAGCTCCTGACGGGCGTGGAGGCGCCTTCCGAAGGCGAAATCCTGGTCGACGGCCGGACCGTCCATTTTCGCTCGCCGCGCGCCGCGCGCGAATACGGCATCGCCACCGTCTATCAGGAAGTCGGCACGCTGCCGTTGATGAGCGTCGCGCGCAATTTCGTGCTGGGCGCCGAGCCGACAACGGGCCGCGGCCTTTTTCGCCGCTTCGACAAGGAGAAAGCGGCCACGCTCGCCTTGCAGACCCTGCGCGAACTCGGCATCAGCCGCGTCGCGGACGGCGACCAATTGGTCGGCACCCTGTCGGGCGGCGAACGCCAGGCGTTGGCGATCGGACGCGCGGTGCATTTCGGCGCGCGACTGCTGGTTCTCGACGAACCCACGGCGGCGCTCGGCGTGCGCGAATCCGCGACGGTTCTGAGGCTCATCGAAAAGGTGCGGACGCGCGGCGTCGCCGTGCTGTTCATCACCCACAACGCCTATCACGCTTACGCCGCGGGCGATCGGTTCATGGTGCTGCGGCGCGGCGAAATGCTCGCAAGCTTCGACAAGGGCGAGAAGTCGATCGGCGAGGTGATCGAGCTCATGGCGGGCGGCGCGGAGTTGCAGTCTCTATTGACCGCGGGAGAAGCTGGCGTCGTCGGAACTTGACCGTGAATGGCGGCGTCCGGCGGCGAAATCTCCCTACTCGCCCTGCGCCCAGGCCCACCCGGTGACGCGCCAGCCGTCGGCCATCTTCTGAAGCGCGATCGTCCAGACCGAATGGGTCTCGTCGACCGGCTTGCCCTGCAGCGTGTATTTGTAGCCCGCAGGAAGCACGGCGTAGGCGTGGTCTCCGTCCACGCTGAGGCGGCGCGGAGCGCCGATCGTCAACGCTTCCGGCGCGACGCCCGTCTTCGCGTCATAGGCCACGAGCGCGTTCAGCCATTCCGTGCAGGCGTTCGCGCCCTGCCAGACATGCGGCGGGAAATCGTCGAGGATGACGGCTTGCGGCGCGCAGCGCTTGGTGAAGTCCGCGACGTTCCCGTTGTTCATGTCGGCCAGATAGGCCTTGACGACGGCCATCACGTCGCTCTCGTCCGACGCGAGCGCCGGTTCCGCGCAGCAGGAGGCGAGCGCCGCCCCGACGATCATGAGCAGGCGCGGCAGGCGCATTGTGTTTCTCCTTCAGCAATTGACCACGAAGGACACAAAGAACCACTGTTCCTTCGCGCCCTTCGTGGCGAAGTTTTTCGTCTCAGCGCTCAAGCGGCTTCGCGGCCGCGAAGGCGTTGCGGCCGGCGTCGTTCTCGGAGTTGAGCCCGGGGTCGACGGCCATCCACTGGCCCATGCACCAGTGATTGAGCTGCGGCGCCTTGCAGTCGGGCGTGATCGGGCCGGGGTCGCAGACGCAGTACGTGTCGGCGTGCGGGGTCACGCCGTCGACCCGCTTCTTCGCCTGCGCGGGCAGCGCGAAGGCGATCGGGCCGGCGCCGGTGTTGATCTGGAACTGGCAGACATGCCCTGCGGGCGCGTTGCAGAGGAACGTCGCTTCGCCTGCGGAGGCGGGCGCGAGAGCGATTCCGGCCGCGAGACCGATCGCGGCGCCGAGCGCCGCCTTCCAATCCAAGGTCATCGTCGCCCCCCTCACTTCTCGTTCATTATGCCTTCGGCGCGCTCTTCCTTCAGCACGGTCGCGATGGCGTGAATGATCTTCTCGTCCGGGTGCGCCTTGCAATGCTGGATCACGAGGTGCTCGGTCTCCCGACCCTTCTTGAAATCCATGAAATGCTTGTGCGCGAGGCCGTTATACCAGCCGCTGTACCAGCTCGTCAGCGCGTTGGCGTCCTCCTGGTAGGTGTTGGCGAGCTGCGCGCAGGTCAGCTTCTGCACGTCGATGAAGCCGTTCGCGTCGGCGTAGGTGGAGAGATCGACCGGATCCGCCTTGGCGACGCCTGCGAAGGCGAGCGAGGCGAGGACGATGGGCAGCAGTTTCTTCATGGTTGAGACCTCGTGGTTGGATTGAGCTGTGCGCGCGCCGCGGCGCGCCGATTCACTTCGCGACCGTGACCGGCGGAATCACCCAGCTTCCGTCGAGAATCGTCGGCGGCTCCGGGTTCGGCCAGTAGAGGCGCAGCATGAGCTGGAACTTGCCCGCCGGCGCCGGCAGCCAGTTCGATTCCTTGTCCGCGCCCGGCGACTCGTGCTGGATCAGGAGATCGATCGAGCCGTCCGCATTGGCCTTCAGGTTCTGCCGTTCGCTGAGCGAGTAGCGGTTGATCGGGTTGGCGACGAAGAAAAAGCCCTCGTCGTACATCGTGAGCGACCAGAAGCCCTTGGCCGGCGGCGTCTGCCCTTTGGGAAAGCGCATGACGTACTTGTTGGCGCCGTCGTAGGCGCGGGCGAAAAGGCCGGGGCCCGACTTCTTCGACATCGGGTAGATGGCGTCCTCCGGGCGGTTCGCGCCGAGGCCGATCGCGGTGACCAGCGCGCGCTGGAAATAGTCGGTTCCGTACTGGCCCATATGCGTGCTGTAGAGCCAGCCGTTGACCCGCTTGAAATCGCCGCCGGTCAGGAAATGCAGCATGATCCGGTCGAAGCTGACCTTCGGCACGCGGTTGAGCACGGCCGGGTCGGCCGCGGAAGGGTCGAAATCCTTGCCCGGGACGATGCCGATCGCGGCGAGCTTCGGCAGCATCGGCGCATCGGCTGCGGCCGGCGGGTTGGCCTTGAGCAGCTCCGCGAGCAGCTTGAAATACTCGACGCCGCTCAACGCGTTGACCTGGTCGCGCACCGCCGTCTTCATGTCGATCGCGGGGTCGACCTTGCCAGCCGGCGGGGTCCAGTCCTTGCCGAAGGCGCTGAGCGGAACGATCTTGCACGCGTCCTGCAGCGCATGCACGGCCGCGTAATCCTCCGGCGTGCCGGTGCAGTAGATGCGGCCGAGGATCCAGACGATCGACGTCGGCGACTTGTACTCGACCACGCCCGCCGGCAGCGTTCCGGTCCAGCCGGGTCCGGTGATGGCGTAGGTCTGCGCGCCCGTTCCCGTCGTCCGCGAGCCGGGAACCTGGAACACGTCGGTCCAGCCGTCGAGCATCGGGAACAGGAAGTAGCGGCCCTTCATGTCGGGGATGCTGAGCACCCACGGCTCGGCGCCGACGTCGATCCAGGTGGTGGTGTAGAGCGTGTCGGCGTTCGGCGCCGTCACGTCGCGGAAGCTGGCGTCGGGATAGGAGCGCATGCGCACGAACTGCCCCATCGGCGCGCGCCTCGCCTCGGGCGCCGGGGCGTTGGTCATGACCCGCCGGGTCATCTCCATCGTCACCAGCGGATAGCCGTAGACATAGGCCTCCGAGGCGGCGGTCAAATCCTCGACGTCGCCGACGAGTCCTTCCATCAGACCTTCCGCGCGGGCGGCGGCGAAGGCCGGCGCCGCGGCCAGCGCGCCGAGCGCGGCGGTCGCCGCACGTCGTGAAATCGTCATGTGTTCCTTCTCCTAACGTTGAACGCCTCACGAGGATGGAGCGGACCGCTGGAGCGGGGGCGCCGCCCCAAGGGTTCCGTCCAGGCCGTCCGCCCGCGCGCGCCCCCGGCAGGCGGGATGGCGACGGACCTTGTCCCACACCGGCCGACAGCACTAAGGTCCCCAGCCGACTTGGGGCCGCCAGCCGATGGTCGTCGCGACGCCACACACCGGTTGCGGGCTTCCCGGATCTTCACCGATGCCATTAGGATTTGCCAAGCGCGTCGCCAAGGACGTCTTCGGTCAGGAGGGGGACTTTTTTCGCCATGCCGCATGACAGCTCGGGCCGGCGGCGAAGGCCCGAACCCCGCGACAAGATCGTGCCGGTGCGGGCTCTGTCTCCCCTGATCGCCCTCTCGTTCGAACGGGGATGGGACAGGCGGGAGATGTTTCCGTTCGTCGCGTTCGAGGAAGCAAGCGCCGTCGTCCCCGGACAGATGCTGGCTTACGCCGACTGTCACGAAGCCTTCCTGCGGGCGCGCCGGCGCCTCGGCGAAATGTTCGCCGTCGATTACGCGCGACGGAAGTCGCTTGCGTTTCTGGGCGTCGTGGGGCTCGGCATGCTGGTGCAGCCGACGGTCGGCGCCGCGCTGCGCTTCCTCCTGGAGTTCGCCTCGCTCGCCGGCTCGGTTCAGGTGCTGGAATGGGAATTGGGAGGCGAGGAAACGGCGATCGTCGCGTCCGATCTCTTCGGGGGCCACGAATTGACGCCGTTCTGGAAGGTCGACCATCTGGCGACGATCGCCGGCGCGGCCGAGCAGTTGCCTTGCGACGACGCCCGTCCGCTGCGGCTCGAACTGGAAGGCGCCCTGCCGGGGCCGATCCGCGGCGCCATGGCGCTTGCGATCGGATGCCCGATCGTCGCGCCGGCCGAACGCAGCCGCCTGGTCTATCGCACGGAGACGCTGCTCAAGCCGTTGCGCTTTCCCGACGCGGTCGCGGCGGCGCATTGGCGCAAGGCGGCCGAGCTGGAGCTGCCCCGGTTCTCCTCTCCCGACGCGAGCCGTCAGGTTCGCCGGATCGTCTCGGTCGAAGGAAGGCTCGTCGGCCGACAGGAGGTTTCCCGAAAGCTTGGCGTCAGCGAGCGCTCCCTGGACCGTCTCTTGGCGCGCGAGGGCGCAAGGTTTTCCGATGTCGCCGGCGCGAGCCGGCTCGAGACCGCCAAGGCGCTGTTGCTCTCGGGCGAGACGGTCGACGAAACCGCCGAGCGCCTCGGCTATTCCGACGCCCGCAGTTTCCGTCGCGCCTTCAAGCGCCTGGCCGGGATCAGCCCGTTCGAATTCAAGACGTCGACGTAGACCCGGTCCCTGGCCTGGAGCCGCCGGCGACTCGCGGAGGCGGCGGGGGTTGGCGAAAACTCTACCCGCGCTTCTCGCTGTCGAGATGCGCCATCGCCGGGGCCGGATAGCGCTCGCCCTTCGCCGCGCCCTTCGGCACGGCGGCCTCGATCGCGGCGAGGTCGGCCGCGGTCAGCGTCAGGCGCTCGGCGGCGCTCGATTCGGCCCATTGCGTCCGCTTGCGCGCGCCGACCAGCGGCACGACGTCGGGCCCCTGCGCCAGCACCCAGGCGACCGCGGTCGCCGCGACGCTCGCGCCCTTCGCCTCGGCGACGCGACGCAGCGCCTCGACCAGCGCAAGATTGTGGTCGAGCGCCTCGCCGACGAAGCGCGACGAGGCCGTGCGGAAATCCCGGCTCGACCGTTCGCGGCTCCAGTGGCCGGAGATCAGCCCGCGCGCGAGCACGCCATAGGCGGTGATCCCAACGCCCAGTTCGCGGCAGGCGGGCAGGATGTCGGCCTCGATCATCCGCACGATCAGCGAATATTCGATCTGGAGGTCGCAGATCGGATGGACCGCAGCCGCGCGCCGAATGGTCGCGGCGTTGACTTCCGAGAGGCCGATCGCGCGCACGTATCCCGCCTTCGCCATGTCGGCGATCGCGCCGATCGTGTCCTCGATCGGCACGGCCGGATCGAGCCGCGCCGGGCGGTAGATGTCGAGATGGTCGACGCCGAGGCGCTTGAGCGAATAGGTGAGGAAATTCTTCACCGCCTCGGGGCGCGCGTCGTAGCCGACGAAATTCATCGCCGGGTCGCGCAGCGCGCCGAATTTGACGCTCAGCACGTAGCTGTCCCGGGCGCGCCCCTTCAGCGCCTCGGCGATCAGCATCTCGTTGTGGCCCTGGCCGTAGAAGTCGCCGGTGTCGATCAGGGTGGCGCCCGATTCGAGCGCGGCGTGGATCGTCGCGATGCTCTCCGTCCGGTCCGCCGGCCCGTAGAAGTCCGACATGCCCATGCAGCCGAGGCCGATCTCGCCGACCGCAGGGCCGCTCGCGCCGAGTTTCCGTTTGCGCATGGTTCGCCTCCTCCGGTTCAGCGCCGTCATAGCACGCGGCTCAGCCGCGGTCCTCGCCCTGCGCCGCGCGCGACCCCTCGCGCGACGGCGGCCCCTTGAGGATCCATTCGATGGCGACGCCGACCAGGGCGCCGACCAGCGGACCGACCAGATAGATCGCCGCCGTCGAGAGGTCGCCGCGTACGAGGTCGGGGGCGAGAGAGCGGGCCGGGTTCATCGAGGCGCCGCTGATTGGCGCAGCCCACAGCCCCGCGACGACGATCCAGGCGCCGACGGCGATCGCGGCGTTCGCGCCGACGTTGCGAGCGCCGGACGCGGTCGCGAGGATCGTGTTGACGAGGCCGGCGGTCAGCACGATCTCCACCGCCAGCGCGCTGGCGCCGTTCGTCCCCGGGCCGGGCTTGGTCGCGCCGAGGTCGGCGACGTCGCCGATCGCCGTCCGCAGCAGGAGGACGGCGCACAAGGCCCCGGCGAACTGGGCGAGCACGTAGCCCGGCGCGCGCGACCAGGGAAAATTGCCGCGCAGCGCGAAGGCGAGCGTCACCGCCGGGTTGAGATGGGCGCCGCCGACCGCGCCGAGGACATAGATCGCGACCATCACCGTCAGGCCGGGCGCCGCCGCGGCCGCCGCCGGACCGAGCGCGCCGGTTCTCTCCGCGGTCATCGCGGCGCCGCAGGCGACAAGGACCAGCAGGAACGTCCCCCAGCCCTCGGCGAACAGCCGCCGCCCCTCGCGCGACGAATCGAGGAACGCGGCGAGCGTGGAATCCTCGGGCGCCGGGGCGGTCGCTTGATTCGCGGCGCTCTTGGTCATGGCGGCGGTCGCTGGCCCTCCTCGCCGGCGGGAAACGCATGGCGCCGGGTTCGGGTTTCGTCGCCGACGCCTGGCTGTGCGCCGGGGAGTCTTGACGCGGCGGCTTGCTCGCCCTATCTCTTGTTCATGATTTGTTCCAGCCAACCCGGGACACCGTCATGACCGCCGTCCGAGCCGCCCTCGTCGCCGATC
>CAMFKX010000161.1 GCA_945957375.1 uncultured Roseiarcus sp. | reverse complement strand
CCCAGAACTACACTTCTGCGATCGTCGGCAGCGTCAGATGTGTATAAGAGACAGCCCCAGAACAGTTCGCCGTCGCCGGTCACGAGGCTCGGCGCGCCGAAAATTCCGAGTTCGAGGGCGCGGGCGCATTCCGACTTGAGCTTCGCCTTGTTCGCGTCGCTCTCGGCGGCGGCGACGGTCGCCTCCGGGTCGAGCCCGAGCGCCGCGATCAGCCCGGCGACCCGGTCGCGGTCGGCGATCCCCAGGCCTTCGCCGAATTCCGCGGCGTAGACCGTTCGCGTGAACGCCGCCCGCGCGTCGCCTTCGAGCGCGAGCGCGACGCGCGCGGCGAGCAGCGTGTTCTGCGGAAACGGGTCGGGCCGGCGGAACGGCAAGCCGCGCGCGGCGCAAATTCGCTCGAGATCGCGCCACATGTACCGACCCTTGACCGGAAAGAGGTTGAACGGCGAGTCGCGCCAGCCCTGCGCCGCGAAGATCGGCCCGAGCAGGAACGGCCGCCAGACCAGCGTCACGCCGCGGGCCGCGGCGAGGTCGGCGACCCGCATGGCGGCGGGATAGGAGTAGGTGCTGGCGAATTCGTACCAGAATTCCGCTGTGGCCAAGGCGTCCCCCAAATCTGCCGCTCAGCATGGCACGGGGTCGACGTCGGCGAAAGCCTGCGGCAGAGGCCGCCCCGTCGGGGGACGGGGCGGGTTGTGCGATCAGCTCTTGGGCGCTTCGGCGGGCGCCGTCGGCGTCATGGGGGCGGGCGTCTTCGGCGTCGTCTTCTTGGCGGTGTGCTTCATCTTGCTGTTGGTCGCCGTGTGATGCTTCATCGGCTTCTTCGCCTTTGGCGACATGTCCGGGCTGGCGGCGGAATTGGTCTGAGCCTGCGGCGCGGCGGGCGTCGCGGGCGTCTCGGCCTGGGCGAGGGCGGCGAGGGGCGAAAGAGCGAGAGCGGCGCCGAGGCCGACGACGGCGATTGTCTTGAACATTGCGTGTCCTCTCTCTCGGTTACGGGCGCGTTGGCCCAAGGGTCCACCGGAGAAAGGTGCGCGGCTGTGGATGAATTGACGATGAACGGGCGCGCTCGGCCGAAGGCCCTCCGGCCGGCGAGGCCCGGCCGGAGGAGCAGGGTCGAGCCGGACGGCCTACATCTTCGGCTGCGCTTCCATCGTCGGCTTCGTCATCGGCTTCTTGTGGGCGTGATGAGACTTGGTCATCGTCTTCTTCGGCGCCATCGCCTTGTCGCTCATGCCCTTGTCCGGCATGGCGGTATCGGCTTGCGCGAACGCCAGGACCGGCGAGAGCGCCAGCGCGGCGGCGAGCGTTGCGGCGGCGAATGTTTTCATCATGGGGTCTCCCTTTCGAGCCGACGGGGCTCGTCAGGCTTTCGCCGCCGGCGCCGGAGTTGTTACAAGGCTGGAGCCGCGAGGCCGGGACGCCGCGGCGTCGCGTTTGACCTGCGCCGAAGCCGCCCGCTATGGAGCGGACCATGTCGCACAACACGTTCGGACACCTTTTCCGCGTCACCACCTTCGGCGAGAGCCACGGGGCGGGGATCGGCTGCGTCGTCGACGGCTGTCCGCCGCGCCTGCCGCTCGAGGCCGCCGACATCCAGGCCGAGCTCGACCGCCGTCGGCCGGGGACCTCGCGCTTCACCACCCAGCGGCGCGAGCCGGACGAGGCGCGCATCCTGTCGGGCGTCATGACCGACGACGCGACCGGCCGTCAGGTGACGACGGGGACGCCGATCGCCATCGTCATCGAGAATGTCGACCAGCGCTCGAAGGACTACGGCGAGATCATGGGCAAGTACCGTCCGGGTCACGCCGACTACGCCTATGACGCGAAATACGGCGTGCGCGACTATCGCGGCGGCGGCCGCTCGTCGGCGCGCGAGACGGCGGCGCGGGTCGCGGCGGGCGCGATCGCCCGCAAGATCATCCCGGGCGTCACGATCCGCGGCGCGCTGGTGCAGATCGGCGCCCTCAAGATCGATCGCGCGAAATGGGATTGGGACGAGGTGGCGCGCAATCCGTTCTTCTGCCCCGACGCGGAGGCCGCGGGACGCTTCGCCGACTATCTCGACGCCGTCCGCAAGGCGGGCTCGTCGATCGGCGCCGTGGTCGAAGTGGTGGCCGAAGGGGCGCCGGCCGGCTGGGGCGCGCCGATCTACGGCAAGCTCGACGCGGAGCTCGCCAGCGCGCTGATGAGCATCAACGCGGTCAAGGGGGTGGAGATCGGCGACGGCTTCGCCTCGGCCGAACTCACCGGCGAGGACAACGCCGACGAGATGCGCGCCGGCAGCGACGGCAAGCCGCGCTTCCTCTCGAACCACGCCGGCGGGGTCCTCGGCGGCATCTCGACCGGACAGCCGATCGTCGCCCGCTTCGCGGTCAAGCCGACGTCGTCGATCCTGAAGCCGCGCCTGACGGTCACCCGGACGATGGCGGAGACGGAGATCGTCACCAAGGGGCGCCACGACCCCTGCGTCGGCATCCGCGCGGTCCCGGTCGGGGAGGCGATGGCGGCCTGCGTCCTCGCCGACGCCTTCCTGCGCCATCGCGGCCAGGTCGGCTGAAGGCCGCCTACAGGACGAACGGGACCAGCGCGCGCACGCGCCCGGCGTAGGCTTGGTAGGCCGGGCCGAACTGTCGACGCATGACCGCCTCCTCGAGCCCGAGCTTGCGCCACAAGGCCGCGGCCGCGAGCGCGACAGCGAGCACGCCGCGCCATTCCCCGATCGCAAGCGCAGTCCCCGCGAACATCAGCAGGAGGCCGCTGTAGATCGGGTGGCGGACCCATCGATAAGGCCCGTCGACGACGAGTTCGTGATCCTGCTTGATCTGGACGTCGCCGCTCCAGTTGTCGGCGATCGTGAACCGCGCCCAGACGCAGACCGCGACGCCCGCGACCATGAGCGCAAGGCCGAGCGTCGCAGGCCAGAGCGCGAGCGGAACGAAGCGCGCGTCGAGCGGGGGGATCGGAACCCGGGGCAGGGCGACGAGCACGGCGGCGATTGCGAGCGGGCCGACATGCGCGAGCCGCGAGGCCGCGCTCTCGGTTTCAGCCGCGGCCTTCACCCGCCCGGCCATGATCCACCACAGGATCAGCCAGCCGATCCACAGGCCGAAGAACGCGGCGTTGAAGAAAGCGCCGCGGAGATTGGGGTCGCCCATTGCAACCGTCCTGCCTGGCGAAGCCTCGACGTTCAGGCTTCGACGGGCTCAAGGTTGAGGCCGAGCGCGGTCGGCCGACCTCCGGCCGATCAGCCTTCGATCGGCTCCACAGCCTGAACGTCCGGCAGGAAGTGCTTGAGAAGGTTCTGAATCCCGTGGCGGAGCGTCGCCGTGGAGGAGGGGCAGCCGGAGCATGCGCCCTTCATCTTGAGATAGACCACGCCGTCCTTGAACCCTTTGAACACGATGTCGCCGCCGTCGCCGGCGACGGCCGGGCGAACCCGGGTCTCGAGCAGCTCCTTGATCGCCTCGACGGTCTCGGAATCCTTCGCTTCGAAAAACTCGCCGGACGCGACGCCGCTTTCGCCGGCTTCGACGAGCGGCGCTCCGGACAGGAAGAACTCGGTCACCACGCCGAGCACCGCGGGGCGGAGGTGCTGCCAGTCGCCTTCCGCCTTGGTCACCGAGATGAAGTCGCCGGCGAAGAAGACGCCGGTCACGCCGGGAAGCTCCATCAGCGCCTTGGCGAGCGGCGAGCGCTCGGCTTCGGCGCGGTCGCGCGCCTCGAACGTGCCCTCGGCCATCACCATCCGGCCGGGCAGGAATTTCAGCGTCGCAGGGTTGGGGGTCGCTTCGGTCTGGATGAACATGGGGCCGCTCCTTGCTCTGGTAGATAGGCCGCCTGTCGCGGCGGGGCAAGGATCCGTCGGGACGCAAGCGCCGAGAATGGCGGCCTGTAAAGGCTCTCGGCGCCTCCGTGCTTCGACAGGAAACTGCGTCCGCAGCCTGGTTGACAGGCGTCGCTAAATCTTCATACCGTTCCGTGCGCTAAAATACGGGGAGGGTCTACGCGTGAACAGGTTCAACGTTCTTCTGGCGGTTGCGGGGATCTCGGCGCTCTCGGCCGGCTCCGCTGCCGCCCTTACCTACGATACCAACGGATCGGTGTTCTCTTGCGGGGGCGCGAGCGGCTGCAGCACGGGCTCCACCTACGTGCAACTTTCCGACGGCAATGGGAACAGTGAAACGATCAGCTGGCTCGGCACGAACTCGTCAGTGACGCCGCCGTCGTTCTTGTCCTATGGCTACATCAGCATGACGGTTGACGGGACCGCCTTTAACGTTCCCGGCGGCGTCGAATTCGACCTCTACGTCGGCACGGACGGCGGAGCGGCGACTCTCTTGTCGACAGGGACGTTCGCCAATCCGTTCGGCGGCGCCAATCCGCAAGTTTCATTTTCGCCCGCCGAAGGCATAATCGGCGCCGGCGACTACACCGTCTCTCCGACATCCTATTACTTCAGCCAGTTCAGCGCCGCTCAAGTGACCGGATCTGTCGGCGAAGCCGTTCCTGAGCCGGCGACCTGGGCGACGATGGCGCTCGGATTCGCCGCCGTCGGCGGCGTCGGCTTCCTGCGCGGGCGCAGGGGCCGGGCCGCGAACGCCGCCTGATCGCGCCACGGAGCGCCGGAGCCGGGCGCTGACTTCGCCTTCCGCAGCCGCGCTCGGCTGCGGAAGGAGACTTGGGTCGCGCCGCAGATGCTCCGGCGTCGGCTGCTCGAACAACCGAACCAGTCGAGCAATATCGCAAGAAAGTCGCCCCATACGCAGTCATCGAGAGGCGTCGGACGGATAGCGTCGGCGCGCAGCTACCGCTCGATCCGGCTCCAGCCGTGCAGCCCGAGGCGCTCCTGCGGCAGATAGGCGGCCTTGTAGCCCATCTTCTTCGAGCCCTCGACCCAGTAGCCGAGATAGACGTGCGGCAGACCGAGCGCGCGCGCCTTGGCGATGTGGTCAAGGATCACGAAGGCGCCGAGCGAGCGGCGGGCGTGGTGCGACGCGTAGAACGAGTAGACGAGCGACAATCCGTCCGCGAGCCGGTCGGTCAGGCAGACGGCGTAGAGCGGCCCCGCGCCGACCGTGTCGTCCGGCGCGCGCCGGAGCCGGTACTCGGTGAGGTTCGTGTCGATATGGGTGTCCTCGACCATCATCGCGAAGTCGAGCGAGGACATGTCGGCCATCCCGCCTTCGGGGTGACGGGCGTCGAGATACGAGCGGAACAGGGCGAAATGCTCGTTGGTCGGCTTCGGCGGGACGAAGGCGCCGACCAGGTCGACATTGGCGCGCTGCGCCCGCTTCTGGCTCTCGTTGGGTCGGAACTCGTCGACCAGCACCCGCACCGAGACGCAGGCGCGGCAACTCTCGCAGGCCGGCCGGTAGGCGATGGTCTGCGAGCGGCGGAAGCCGGTCTGGGTCAGGAGGTCGTTCAGCGACGAGGCGCGCTTGCCCACGAGGTGGGTGAAGATCTTGCGCTCCTGCTGGCCGGGCAGGTACGGGCACGGCGAAGGCGCGGTCAGATAAAACTGTGGGGCGTCCCGCACTTCCCTGGTCACGCTTTCCCCACTCCGTTCAGGGGCCCCTTATGGGGCCGCTTGATTGCCGACAGAACGCGCCAAGCCGGCCCCGGGTTCACAATCTTCTCACGACCACGACTCCGGCCAGAATGTCGTGAAGGCAGCGCTTCTCCGAATCGACCAGCGACACGAGGAAGATCGGCGGAAAGAACCAGCTCACGTAGAACAGCAGCGCGTGGACCGCGGCGTTGACGAACGGGACGCGCTGGCCGCTGTCGTGCAGCCGCATCTCGAGGTCCATCGCGCGCATCCCCGGCGTCGCCATGCGGGCGCCGGAGACCGTGAGGCCGTTGTAGAAGAAGGCGACGATCGGCCAGAGCGGCGGCAGGAACAGCAGCGCGAGCCCGAGCGTCAGGACGATCGAAGCGGTCCACAGGAAGAACACGAGGAGGCTCACGAGCACCAGGTCGAGGCAGACGGCGAAGGTGCGCCGCGTCCGGACGCCGGCGAGCGCGTCCGCGCGCAGAGCCGGCGTCGGCGTCGCGGCGATGAACTGAGACATGATGATCCTCCGGGGCCGCGCGGCTCCATGAGCACGGCCGCAAGGATGTGGGTCGGCCGGGCGTCAAGTCAAGGTCGGGGTTGTCGCAGGGGGCCCTGGGGAATGTCGCGCGATCCGAGCAGCCCCGCCGGCCGCAAGGCGATGAACACGATCAGGAGGGCGTAGACGGCGATGTCGCGATCGTCGATCGGGAAGGCAGCGGACCACGCCGTCTCCACGACGCCGATCACCAGTCCGCCGAGGAAGGCGCCCGGAAGCGAGCCGATGCCGCCGACGATCGCCGCCGCCAGCGCCTTGAGCGTCAGGGTCGGCGACAGCGCGTAGCCGACCGCGCCGAAGGCGGCCGTCATGGTCGCGCCGGCCAGTCCGGCCAGCGTCCCGGAGAGGGCGAAGGCGCGCGCCGTGGTCGCGGCGGGACTGACGCCCAGCATCTCGGCGGCGAGCGGATCGTCGGCGTAGGCGCGCCATTCGCGCCCGGCGCGGGTGAAGCGGAAGATGACGACGAGGGCGAGCGCGACGGCGAGCGCGACCGCGCTCGCCACCAAGGTCATCGGGCTCGCGACGGCGATGAAGCCGGGGCTGCGGGCGAGCGCGAACGGCTGATTGAGGACGGGCGTCATCCAGGCGGTCCGGTCGCCCTGCGCGATGCGCAACAGCTCCTCGAGGAACACCGCAAGGCCGATCGAGGCGACCAGGGTCTGCTGGCCGCGGGCATTTCGCAGCGGCAGGAAGACGCAGCGCGCCGTGGCGTAGCCCCAGCCGAGCGCCACCGCTCCCGCCAGGACGAAGGCGGCCGCGAGCAGCGGGGCGGGGGGAAGGCCGGCGAGCGCAAGCGCGGTCATCGCGGCCGCGTAGCCGCCGGCCGCCGCGAGCTCGCCGAAGGCGAAGTTGATCCGGCCGATCAGGCCGTAGACCAGCGAATAGGCGGCGGCGAGGAGCGCATAGACGGCGGCGAGCGGCAGGCCGTCGATCGCCATCTGGACCGCGAAAGCGGCGGGTCGCGGCATCGGCTGCGCGCGGCTCAGGTCGCCGAGCGGCGCCGGGTCGGCGGCGCGCGCTTCCGGCGTCGCGAGCCAGTAGCGCACGAGCGCGAACAGGCGCGCCTCGCCGAGCGTTTCGCCGTCGAACGAGAGGCCGACCAGGTCGCGCGATTCGCGCGGCCGGCCGATGGCCCGAAAGCGGCAGTGGGCGAGATGGCGCTCCGGTCCGCCGTCGGGTCGAAGGGCGGCGAAGGCGACGTAGAGGCCGCGCCCGTCCAGGTCCGGGGTTTCGCTGAGAACGTCGAGCGCGGCGTCCGACGGCGCCAGAGCGGGCAGGGTCATGCGGCAGAGCCGCGCCTGATCGGTCTCGACGACGGGCGAGCAGCCGGCGAGACCGAGAGCGGCCAGCGCCGAAAGGACGATCGCCGCCTTCGGCGCTGCGCGGCGGGCGCCGATCGAGATCGCTCCGGTTCTTTCCACGCCCCGTTCCTTCCGCCCCGCGTCGCATGATAAGCGCGGAGCCGCCGGTTCCGCCACGGCGCGAGCGCGGGACGGGCGTCGTCAAGTCGGAGATGCGTCATGACCGTTCTCGTTACCGGAAGCTCGGGCCATCTGGGCGAAGCCTTGATGCGCCAGCTGCGCGCCGAGGGGCGGGCCGCCTCGGGGCTCGACGTCGTCGCATCGCCGTTCACCGACGTGGTCGGCTCGGTCGCCGACCGGACCGTGGTCGCCGCGGCGATGCGCGGCGTGCGCGCGGTCCTGCACACGGCGACGCTGCACAAGCCGCATGTCGACACCCACGAACGCGACGCCTTCGTCGAGACCAACGTGCGCGGCACGCTGATCCTGCTCGAGGAGGCCAAGCGCGCCGGCGTGGCGAGCTTCGTCATGACCTCGACCACCAGCGCTTTCGGCGACGCGCTGAAGCCGCCGCCGGGCGCGCCGGCGGCGTGGATCGACGAGACCGTGACGCCCGCGCCGAAGAACATCTACGGCGTCACCAAGACGGCGGCGGAGGACCTGTGCCGCCTCTTCCGGCGCAACGAGGGATTGCCGTGCGTGGTGCTGCGAACCTCACGCTTCTTCCCGGAGGCGGACGACGACCCGGAGGCGCGGGAGGCCTTCGCCGCCGACAATCTCAAGGCCAACGAATTCCTGTATCGGCGGGTGGCGATCGAGGACGTGGTCGACGCCCATCTGCTGGCGTCCGAACGGGCGCCGGAGATCGGCTTCGGCCTCTATGTGATCAGCGCGACGACGCCGTTCCGGCGCGAGGACGCGGCGCGGTTGCGCGAGGACGCCGCCGCCGTCGCCGCCGAGCGCGCTCCCGGCTGGCGCGCGGTCTACGACCGGCTGGGCTGGCGCATGGCCGCCTCGATCGACCGCGTCTACGACAATGCGCTCGCGCGCCGGGAGCTCGGCTGGCGGCCGAAATGGGACTTCTCGGCCGTCGTCGCCCGCGTCGGCGAGACCGGCGACATTCGCGGCCCGATGGCGAAGCTGATCGGGGAAAAGGGCTACCACCCGGCCTAGCGGCCCGCGCCGCAAAGACGCGGAAGCGCCGGGTCAGTCCTCGACGGTCGCCCGCTTCGCCCTGGCGTCGTCCCCGGCCTTGCGCGCCTCGCCACCCGTCGCGTCAGGCTGCGGCGCGAGATCGACGACGACGCGGTCGATCGTCCCGGTGAACGCGAACGGCGTGCGGTAGTCGTCGCTCGCGGGTGTTCCCGTCTGCATCCCGACGTCGGCCGATTCGTCGAGCGCGATCAGGCAGCATTGCGTCTGGTCGATCCGCCCTTCGGCGACCTTCTGCCCGTTGACCAGAATGCGGCCCGTCGCGCCCTTGCCGATGCCGCCGCCGTCGTAGGCGAAGTCGAACTGCACCGTCGCCTTGCCCGGCGCGAGCGGCTTGTCGGCGGCGATCTTGTATCGCTGGAGGCCGAGCCAGTTGTATTGGTAGGTCGGCTTGCCGTCCTTCACGTAGAAGCTCCAGCCGCCGAACTTTCCGCCTTGCGCGAGCAGAACGCCCTCCGCCCCGCCTTGCGGCACGAGGATGTCGGCGGTGATGGCGTGCGAGGCGTTCTTCAGGTTGATGAAGGAATTCTCGTTGACGCTCATGCCCGGATAGAGCGTCAGCGACGTCCGCCCGGCCATGAGATCGGGCCGTCCGGCGATCTTGGCGTCGAAACGCTCGACCGTGCGATCGTCGATCGGCAGCACGTGGTTGACCACGGCCTCTTCGAGGAAGAGGTCCTGCATCGCCTTGAGCTTGTCCGGGTTCGCCGCGGCGAGATCATGGGTGAGGCTGAAGTCCTTGCGGGTGTCGTAAAGCTCCCAGACGTCTTCGTTCAGGGAGTGACGCGGACTGTATTCCCAGGGCGCGCGATGGATCGCGCCGGCGAGCCAGCCGTCATGGTAGATCGCGCGATTGCCGGCGATCTCGAAATATTGCGTGCGATGGCGGTCGGCCGCCTTCGGGTCGTTGAAGCTGTACATCATGCTGACGCCCTGGATCGGGGTCTGCGGCGTGCCGTCGACGCTGGTCGGCTGCGGCAGGCCGGCCGCGTCGAGCACCGTCGGGGCGACGTCGATCACGTGATGCCACTGGGAGCGGACCTCGTTCTTGCCCTGGATCCCTTTCGGCCAGTGGACGACGAGTCCGTTGCGCGTTCCGCCGTAGCTGGACGCGATCTGCTTCGTCCAGGTGAACGGGGTGTCGCCCGCGACCGCCCAGCCGGCCGCGTAGTGCGGATAGGTGTCCGGGCCCCCGAGCGCGTCAAGGTGCTTCAGGATCTCGGGCACGCTCTCGGGCGCGCGGTTGAAATAGGTGCTCTCGTTGAACATCCCGTTGGGCCCGCCCTCGGCCGAGGCGCCGTTGTCGCCGACGACATAGAAGACGAGCGTGTTGTCGAGTTGGCCGAGTTCGTCGATCGCCGAGACCAGCCGGCCGATCTCCGTGTCGGCGTATTCGCCGAAGCCGGCGAACACCTCCATCTGTCGCTCGAACAGCGTCTTCTCGTCGGCGCTCAGGCTCGCCCAGTCCTTGATCTCCTTCGGCTTCGGCGCGAGCCCGGTGTCGGGCGGCACGACGCCGAGCGCCTTCTGCCGCGCCAGCGTCTCCTCGCGGACCTTGTCCCAGCCCTGGTCGAACTTGCCCTTGTACTTCTCGATCCATTCCTTCGGCACGTGGTGCGGCGCGTGGGTGGCGCCGGGGGCGAAGTAGACGAAGAACGGCTTGTCGGGCGTCAGCGACTTCTGCGCCTGAACCCACGCGATGGCGTGGTCGGTCATGTCGGTCATGAAGTGATAGCCCGGCGCAAACGTCGGGTGAATCCTTGTCATGTCCTCGTAGATCGCAGGGTCCCACTGGTTCGTTTCGCCGCCGAGGAAGCCGTAGAACTTGTCGAAGCCCGAGCGGGTCGGCCAGCGGTCGGTCGGCCCCGAGACGCTGACCTCCCAGGCGGCCGTCTCGTGGCTCTTGCCGAAGGCGGCGGTGGCGTAGCCGTTGAGCCGCAGCGTCTCGGCGAGCGGCGCGATCGCGTTTGGCCGCTGGCCGGTGTTGCCGGGAAAGGCGGTCGCGACCTCGGTGATGCCGCCCATGTTGTTCATGTGGTGGTTGCGGCCGGTGAGCAGGGCGGCGCGGGTCGGCGAGCAGAGCGCGGTGGTGTGGAACTCGTTGTAGCGCAGCCCGTCGTTGGCGAGCGCTTCGACGGTCGGCATGTGGATCGGGCCGCCGAATGCGCTCGACTGGCCGAACCCCATGTCGTCGATGAGGACGATCAGCACGTTCGGCGCGTCTTTCGGCGCCTTGACCTCGAAGCGCGCCGGGGGCGTGGCGTTGCGCGCGTCGAGCTCGGTATAGACCGGGGGCTTCGGTTCGGGGATGGGAAGAACGCTGCGGTCGAGACCGTCGCTCTGCGCGAGCGCCGCCGGCGCGCTCGTCAAGATCGCGCCGAGCGCGAAGCCGGCCGCCCAAAGCATGCGGATCATTGCTTTTCTCCCCAGACGGGCGACCGTCCGCTCGACGCGGACAAATCCCGCAGTATCAATGGAGCCGGCGGCCTTGACGGCTCGAGAGACGCGAAGCGGTCGCGACGTCCTGGCGCAAGCGGCGACAGGACGCCGCCGCTTCGTCAGAAGTTGTACTTGCCGACGGTTTCCTTGGTGAAGATCAACGGCTTGCCGTAGACGACCTCGCCGTCCTTGCCTGCGGTGAATGTCGCGTTCGCCTTCGGCACCTCGATCGTCGCGCCGACCTTCGACGGGTCGAACTTGCCCGCGAGTTTCATGTGGGTTTCATAAGCGGCGACGTAGCCGAGCTCGAACGGATCCCAGAAGGCGAACGCCTTCTGCGAGCCGTTTTCCAGGTAGCGCTTGATGGCGCTGGGGAGGGCGAAGCCGGTGGCGTAGACCTTGCCGACATGGCCGCTCGCCTCGATCGCGCGCGCCGCCGCCGGAGCGCTGACCGCCGACGAGGAGATGATCACTTTCAGGTTCGGGTGCGCCTGCATCAGGTTCACCGCCACATCGTAGCTCTTCGCGTCGTCGTCCCCGGCGAACTGGGTGTCGACCACCTTGAAGACCTGGTACTTCGGATCGGTCTTGGTCAGTTCGGTCATGATCTTGATATGCGCCATGTGGTTTGGCGAGGTGGGGGAGGCGGCCACGAAGGCGATCTCGCCGCCCTCGGGCGCGTCGATCAAAGCCGCATCCAGCATGACCTTCGCGGCCTGCTCATAGGAGAGCTGGTTGACGAACATGTCGCGCGCCGGCACCGCAGCGTCGGCGTCGTAGGTGGCGACGACGATGCCCTTCTTGCGGGCGTCCTCGAGCACCGGCGCGACGGCGTTGAGGTCGATCGCCGCAAGGATAATCGCGTCCGGCTTCTGGTTTACGAAGTTCTGCAGCGTCTCGACCTGCAGCGACACGTCGGCATGGTCGGCGCCCGCGTAAATCAGCGTATCGCCAAGCTCCTTGGCGGCGGCTTTCGCGCCCTCGCCGGTCAGCTCGAAATACGGAAAGCCGGTCCATTTCGGGGTCATCATGATCTTGAAGCCGGAGTCCTTCGCCGTCGCAAGGCGCGGCGCCAGACCCGACATGACCAGCCCGGCCCCCAGCATCCCCAGTTCTCTACGATTCAACATTGTATTCCTCCTTCAGCCTTATGTCGTTGACCCAGTGCGTTCAGACGTCCGCGCTTTCGGGACGCCGCAGACGCGCCAGCGCCGCCGCAAACGCCGGACGAAGCACGCCGCCGACGAGCAGGAAACCGAGCACGACTGTCTGTGTCGGGCCGCCGA
>CAMFKX010000160.1 GCA_945957375.1 uncultured Roseiarcus sp. | reverse complement strand
CTGCAGCGACCGGCCCTCGATCCCCTCGGCCCTCCGCCGCGCCAGAAAGGCGCGCAGGTCGGCCGGGGCGCAGGCGACGAAATCGCCGATCGACGGCGCGGCGCCGCGCCGGTCGGCGAGGAAGGCGAGAAACTGCCGCGTGTCGCGGCCGTAGGCCTCGATCGTCAGCGCCGACAATTTCCGCTCCGCCGAGAGGTGGCGGAGCCAGGCGCCGACGGCTGCGGCGAGATCGGGGGCGGCGGGCAGGACGGCGGCGGCGGGCGCGGACATGGCGACACGGTAATGGCGGCCGATTAAGGGGACGTTGCGGTCCGCGTCGGCGGCGCGCGACAATCCCGGAAATATGCCAAGATGGCCGGAAGAGAAAGGGAGTCTTGCTTGCTTCACGAGTCGACCAGCCGCCGGTGTGATCGGCGTCACGGGCCGCTGCGTCATGACGATGCTAGGTCTGGCTCGATCGGTTCGCCCGCACCATGTCCGAAGTTCGACTCCCGCGCCTTCAGATTCACCCGGACGCCGAGGCCGTGATGACCTCCCAGGCCGCGATCCTCGTCGTCGACGACAACGAGGACAACCGTTACACGCTGGAGCTGCTGCTCGAGGCCGACGGCCACGAACAGGTCGCCTTCGCCTCGGGCGGCGAGGAGGCGCTCGCACACATGCGCAAGCGCCCGTTCAGTCTCGTCCTGCTCGACATGATGATGCCGGACCTGAACGGCGACGAGGTCCTGCGCATCATCAAGGACGATCCCGAGACCCGCGACGTCGCGGTCGTGATGATCAGCGCCGACACGGATTCGGACAAGATTTCCAAGTGCATCGAACTCGGCGCGGACGACTATCTGCCGAAGCCGTTCAATCCCGCCGTGCTCCGGGCGCGGATCGCGTCCGCGCTCAGGCGGCACTCGCTGCGCGAGATGGAGACGCAGTACCTCGCGCGCATCGAGCAAGAGAAGCGCCGGACGGAGACGCTGCTGCACAACGTCCTGCCGCCGGAGATCGCGGCTCGTCTCGGCGCCGGCGAGACCACCATCGCCGACCACCACGCGGAGGCGACGGTGCTGTTCGCCGACATCGTCGGCTTCGGCAAGATCACCGCCCGGATGCGGCCGTTCGAGGTGGTCGGCTCGCTCAACCGGCTGTTCAGCGAGTTCGACCGCATCGCGGATGACGTCGGGGTCGAGAAGATCAAGACCATCGGCGACAATTACATGGTCGCGGTGGGCGTTCCGACGCCGCGCGCCAGCCACGCGCGCGTGGCGATCCGTCTCGGGCTCGAATTCGTCGCCGCGGCTCAGGGACTGCACACGCGCCTGCCGGCGCCGTTCTCGATCCGCGTAGGCGTTCATTCCGGCCCGTTGATGGCGGGCGTGGTCGGAACGCGACGCTATGCCTACGATGTCTGGGGAGACACGGTGAACATCGCCGCGCGCATCGAGGCGGCGGGCAAGCCGAACCGCGTGTTCGCGTCGGCGGCGACCGTCGGACTGCTCGGCGGCGAGTTCGCCCTCGACGGTCCGCATCGCGTCGAAAACAAGGAAGAGCGCGTGCTCGACGCGTTTTTCGTCAGCCGACGGACGTGACCGGGGATCCTCCGGCGTCATGACCTTTGCGGGGAGAACAGGATGAAGGCTCCGATGTCTCCGTGGCGGCGGCGGGCGGCGTCGCTCGCGCTGGCCGCGGCGGTTGGCCTGGCCGGCGCCGGCGCGGGCCTTGGCCAGAGCGACGAGGACGTCGCCACCGCGAAGAGTCTGGCCGCCATGCTGCGCGCCGGCCGCGCCGTGGTCTCGAGCCACCAGACCGAGATCAACGACCCGAACCGCGGCGACAAGGGCCTGACCGGAGACGAGGCCGTCGCCGAGGCCAAGGCGGGCTACAAGGCCGCCACCGGCGAGGACCCCGACGCGGTCGACCCGTCGAGCAAGCGCGGACGCCTGCTCAAGGCGCAGATGGACGTGATCAAGGAGGTGTTCGACGCCAACCAGGCGACGATCAATGCGAAGGGAATCGACTTCAAGGGCTTCATTCCCGCGGTGTTCGGCCGTCTGGTCAACGAGGCGTTCAGCCGCCGCGCCGGCGCGGAAGCCGAGGTCAAGGTGACGGCGCCGCCCGACCTCGTCCGCAATCTCAAGGCGCAGCCGGACGGTTGGGAACGGCAGGTGATCGCCGACCGGTTCCTGAAGCCTGACTGGCCGAAGGGGCGCGAGTTCTCCGCGCTCGCCGAGGCGAACGGCCGGCCGGCGTTCCGGGCCGCCTCGCCCGAATACTACGCGTCGTCGTGTCTCGCCTGCCATGGCGGGCCGAAGGGCGACATCGACGTGACCGGCTATCCCAAGGAGGGGGGCGCCGAAGGCGACCTCGGCGGGGTCATCAGCATCATCCTCTACCGATGAGGGGCGAGGATCCTGGCTCCTGGCTGCGGCGCCTGAGCATCAAGGCCCGAGTCCTGCTGATCACGGCGATCCTGACCGCGGTTCTCGCCGGGGGAACAGCGTTCATGCTTTCGCGCCTTGCGCACAACGGCCGTCTGGTCGCGCGCACCCAGCAACTCGCCGAGGTCAGCGATCTGGCGAGCCAAATCCGGTCCGACTTCGGCGAGTACCGTTACTGGCTGACCGACCTCGCCGTCAGTTCTCTTCGCCTGTCGCAGACCAACGCCGGCGCCGCCAAGGAGCGGCTGACGGAGAAGCTCACGCGGCTCGAAAAGGCGCGGCCGGACTTGGCGGATCAGGTCCGCCTGGAATTGGGCGAGTTCGAGAGCAGCGCCCAGCGCGCGGTTGCTGAATACACCGGCGATCACCGGGTGCTCGGCAACACCTTCATGGCGGCGGCGCGCCAGCACAGCGTCGCGATCGACGCCAAGATCGCCGCCTTCGTCGCCGCGCTCAGCCGCGAAGCGTCCGAGGCGCGCGCCGAGGTCCGGGAGGAGGTGGCGCAGACGACTTTTTTCGCCGCTTCTGGCGTGGCGCTCGTGATCCTGATCGGCGTCGCGGCGTCGCTGGTCGTCCTGCGCTCGGTCGTCAGGCCGCTCGACGCGGTGGTCTCGGCCATGGAAGATATCACCGCAGGGAGGCTCGACGCCCCGATCCCTGCGACCGCTCCCGACGAGATCGGCGCGATGGCCCACACGCTCGGTCTGTTCCGCGACAGCCTCCTCGAACGCGCCAAACTCTCGGCGGCAAGCGAGACGCAGCGGCGAATGATGGCGACGAGCATCGAGACGATCTCCGACGGTTTCGCGCTGTTCGGCCCCGACGACCGTCTTGTGCTTTGCAACAGCCGGTTCCGCGAGCTCTATCCCTCGGTCGACGACCTGACGCGGCCCGGAACGCCGTTTCTCGACCTCATCAGGGCGCTCGCGGAGCGCGGCGTCGTCGATACCCAGGGTCTGTCGGCCGACGATTGGGTCGCGCAACGCGTCCGCCGCCATCGCGATCCCGCCGGAGCGGTGGAATATCGCTACGGCGACGCGTGGGTGCGCGTCAGCGAACAGAAGACGCCCGACGGCAGCATGGTGGTGGTCTATACCGACATTTCCGAACTCAAGCGGCGACAGGAGGAGCTCGAGGACGCGATGCATCAGGCCGAATCGGCCAATCGGGCCAAGTCCGCCTTTCTCGCCAACATGAGCCACGAGCTGAGAACGCCGCTGAACGCGATCATCGGCCTGACCGAGATGCTGGTGAGCAACCCGGCGCGCTTCGGCGTCGACAAGGCGGCGGAGCCGCTGCGACGGGTGCTCCGCGCCGGCAAGCACCTGCTCGAACTCATCAACCAGGTTCTCGACCTGTCGAAGATCGAGGCCGGGAAACTAGAGCTGAACGTCGAGTCGGTGAACGTGGCGCGCCTCGTCGAGGAGGTGGTCGGCACCGCGCGCCCGCTCGCCGAGCAGAACGGCGATCGCCTCGCCGTCGACTGCGCCCCCGATCTGCCGCCGATCGAGACCGATCCGCTCCGGCTGAGGCAGATCCTGCTCAACCTGCTCAGCAACGCCTGCAAGTTCACCAAGAACGGCGAGGTCGCGCTGCGCGTCGTTCCCGCCGTCGCCGACGGCCGCAACTGGCTCGACTTCGCCGTGATCGATTCCGGCATCGGCATGACGACCGAGCAGGTGGAGAAGCTGTTCCAGGAATTCACCCAGGCGGACCAGACGACCGCGCGCAAGTACGGCGGCACGGGGCTCGGCCTCGCCATCACCCGCAGGCTCTGCCGGATGATGGGCGGCGAGGTGTCCGTCACCAGCGAGGCCGGCAAGGGCTCGGCCTTCGTCGTTCGTTTGCCCGCCGGGGCGCGCGAGGCGGAACCGCCGGCGCCGGCGGAGGAGGCCGGGTCCGCACATGACGACGCCGAGTGCGTGCTGGTGATCGATGACGACCCCACCGCCCGGGAGCTCATCGCCAACCACCTGCGGGAAGCGGGTTTTGCGGTCGCCTTCGCCGGCGGCGGGCGGGAGGGCCTGAGGCGGGCCGAGGAGCTGCGGCCGCTGGCGATCACGCTCGACGTCTATATGCCCGACATCGACGGATGGACGGTGCTGGCGGCGCTGCGCGGCAATCCGGCTCTCGCCGGCATTCCCGTGATCATGGCGACGATCGCCGACCAGCGCCACAAGAGCGCCACCCTCGGCGCCGCGGGCTATCTCGCCAAGCCGATCGACCGCGCGCGGCTCGGGGAGTTGCTGGCCTCGTTCCGGGCGCCGGCGGGGCGCACGCGCGTGCTCGTCGTCGAGGACGATCCGGCCCAGCGCCTCGCGGTGCGCGCTCTCGTCGAGCCGCAGGACTGGGCGGTGACCGAGGCCGAGAACGGCCGCACCGCGCTGGCCCTGCTCGAACGGGAGGCGCCCGACGTCATCCTGCTCGATCTGATGATGCCGGAAATGGACGGGTTCCAGCTGCTCGCCGCGCTGCGCGAGCGCGCCGAATGGCGGAGCATACCGGTGATCGTGATCACGGCGCTCGACCTCACCGCCGCGGACCGGGAGCGGCTGAACTCCGGCGTGGAGGCGGTCCTGTCCAAGGACTTCGACCCGGCCCAGCTCGTGGCCGGCGTGCGCCGGGCGGTCCGCGCGGCGCGGCAGGCCCATACGGCGGGGAGCGGCATATGACGCGCATCCTGTACGTGGAGGACAACGACGACAACGTCTTCCTGCTGACCATGCGTTTCGAGCTGCTCGGCGGCTACGAAGTGCTGACCGCGGCCGACGGCGAGGCCGGATGCGCCATGGCCGCGGCCGAGACGCCCGACCTGATCCTGATGGACCTCGACCTGCCGATCGTCGACGGCTGGGAGGCGACCCGGCGGCTCAAGGCCGATCCGGCGACCCGGGCGATTCCGGTGATCGCGTTGACCGCGCACGCGCTCACCGGCGCGCGCGAGAAGGCGCTCGAGGCAGGGTGCGACGACTTCGACACCAAGCCGATCGACTTCGACCGGCTGGTCGAGAGGATCGAGCGGCTGCTGGCGAAGGGTGGGAACGAAAAGGATTGATGCGCCTCGGCCCCTTGCTTCCGATACGCTTCAAGCGTAGAACCGCATGGAATTTGAATGGGACAACGCCAAGAGCGACCGGAATAGGCGCGAGCGCGGTTTCGGGTTCGACTACGCCGCCTGGATTTTCGACGGCCCGACAATCGAGGCGGTCGACGCCCGGCGCCTTTACGGCGAGGTCCGCATCCGCGCGATCGGCCGAGTCGACGACAACGTCCTTGTCGTCATCTACACCGACCGCGGCCAGTCGCGCAGGATCATTTCCGCCCGCAAGGCGAACAGGAGAGAGCGCCAGCTATGGCAGTCACTCGCAAGTCTCTAGACGATCTTCGATCTGAAAGGGCCATCGTCGATCACGCCCGGATCGCCGCCGCCTCCGATGAGGACATCCGCCGGCACGCGATGGAAGACGATGAGGATCCCGACGCGCCGCTCGACCACTACGAGCTCGTCGTTCCCGTCAGGGCGGTCCGGCGCCGGCTCGGCATGACCCAGGCCGATTTCGCCAGGATGCTGCGGATACCGATCGGGACGATCCGGAACTGGGAGCAGGACCGCGTTCGCCCCGACCCGGCGGCGCGAGCGCTCATGACCATTCTTTACCGCGAGCCGGAAGCCGCGCTCAAAGCCCTTCAGGCGGCGTAGCGGCCGATTGGCCGCCTACCCAAGCAGATCCTGCAAAGCCGGAATCAGCGGCGCGTCGGCTGGCGGCATCGGGTAGCCGCGCAGGTCGTTCGGCCGCACCCACTTCAGCGCCTGGCCGTCGAGCGGCTGCACGAGGCCTTCCCAGCGGCGGCAGACGTAGAGCTGCATTAGCAGGTGGAAGTCGTCGTAGGCGTGGCTGGCGAAGGTCAGCGGCGCAAGGCAGGGCGGCTTGACCGTGATGCCGAGCTCCTCGCGCAGCTCCCGGATCAGCGCGTCCTCGGGCCGCTCCCCGGCGTCTATCTTGCCGCCGGGAAACTCCCACAGGCCTGCGAGCTGCTTGCCCTCGGGCCGCTGGGCGAGAAGCACTCGGTTGTCGGCGTCGACCAGCGCCGCCGCGACCACCAGCAGCAGCTTCACGAGCACGGCCGCCGAGCGCCTGCGCCACGGACCTCGTCCTGAGGAGCGTCGCCAAAGGCCAGGCGGCGCAAGTGTCTCCGGCGCGCTCTGGAGCAGCCTTCGACAGGCTCAGGATGAGGTCCGCGAAGGTTGATCACGAGCGATAGTCCCCATTTATCGCCACGTATTCCTTGGTCAGGTCGCAGGTCCACACCGTCGCCCGGCCGCCGCCGATGCCGAGCTTGACGGTGATCTTGATCTCCGGCTTTTTCATGTAGGCGGAAGCCTCCGCCTCGTCGTAGTCGGGGTCGCGCAGGCCCTCGCGGGCGACGCGGATCTTGCCGAAATAGATTTCCAGCTTGTCGCGCTCGGCCTTCTCGCCGGCCTTGCCGACCGCCATCACCACCCGGCCCCAGTTGGCGTCCTCGCCGGCGGCGGCGGTCTTGACCAGCGGCGAATTGGCGATCGACATGGCGATCCGCTTGGCCGCCTTGCGGGTCGCGGCGCCCTCGACGGCGACCTCGATGAACTTGCGCGCGCCCTCGCCGTCGCGCACCACCTGATGGGCGAGCGAGCGCAGGAGCTTGTCGAGCGCGCGGCGGAACGGCCCGAGCCGCTCGTCGGCGGGATCGTCGATCCGCGGCGCGGATTTCGCCGCTCCGGTGGCGAACAGCATCAAGGTGTCCGAGGTCGAGGTGTCGCTGTC
Source organism: uncultured Roseiarcus sp. (assembly GCA_945957375.1). Taxonomy (GTDB): domain Bacteria; phylum Pseudomonadota; class Alphaproteobacteria; order Rhizobiales; family Beijerinckiaceae; genus Roseiarcus. The sequence continues at coordinate 5,122 of CAMFKX010000160.1, read as the reverse complement.
GACGGTGATGGCGTTGAACGACTTCTCGACCGACTTCGACAGCATCGCCTGCAGCGCCGCCGCGCCAATCGGCGCGTCGGTGAACACGTAGGAAAGCATGGTCGCCATGTCGGGGGCGATCATGCCCGCGCCCTTGGCGATGCCGCTGAGGGTGACGATCGTGTCGCCGAGCGGGACGAAGGCGGTCGCGACCTTGGGATAGGTGTCGGTCGTCATGATCGCCTTGGCCGCGTCCATCAGGCCCTCCGCCGTCGCGGCGCCCTTGAGGTCGGCCAGCACCCGGGCGATCCGGGTTCCGTCGAGCGGCTCGCCGATCACGCCGGTCGAGGCCAGGAATATCTCGGAGGGCGCGCAGCCGACCGTCTTGGCGACCGCGTCGGCGACGAGCTGCACCGCCTCGATTCCCTTGTGGCCGGTGAACGCGTTGGCGTTGCCGGAATTGACCACCAGCGCCCGCGCCTTGCCGCCCTTGAGCTTGTCGCGGCACCAGTCGACCGGGGCCGACGGGCACTTCGAGCGGGTGAACACGCCGGCGACCTCCGCCGGCTCGTCGAAGATCGCCATCATCACGTCGGTGCGTCCGGCGTAGCGCACGCCCGCGGCCGCGGTGGCGAAACGGACGCCGGCGATCGGCGGCAGGGTCGGATATTTCTTCGGCGCGAGCGGAGACAGCGCGGCGGGAGCAGCCATGGGATGGTTCCGTCAGGAAGGGGGAACGGAAGCGGGCCGGGCGCCCGCTTCCCGGACTGGCGTCAGTTCTTCGGCGCGGCGGGCGCCGCCGGCTGCGGGCCGGCGCCGGCCGGGGCGCCCGGGGCGTCGGCGACCGGCTTGCCGTCGGCGTCGAAGTACTGGATCTTCGCGGCGGCGTGCAAGGTCGCGATTTCCTCGCTCTCCGCCTTCTGGGCGACGTAGCGGGCGGCCTGATCCTTGAGCTGCTCGAACGGCGGGAAGCTCTTGGTGCGGGTGTCCTCGACCTGGATGATGTGCCAGCCGAACTGGGTCTTCACCGGGTCGGAGATCTCGCCCTTCTTCAGCTTGAACGCCGCCTCGGAGAATTCCGGGACCATGCGGTCCTTGGTGAACCAGCCGAGGTCGCCGCCGTCGCCGCCGGTGTCCTTCGACATTTCGTTGGCGACCTTGGCGAAGTCCTCGCCGCCCTTGACCCGGGCGAGCGCCTTCTTGGCGTCGTCCTCGGTCGGCAGCAGGATGTGGCGGGCGTGGATCTCCTCCTGCGGCGGCTCGGCCTTGGCAGCCTCGTCGTAGGCCTTGCGCTCGGCCTCCTCGGTAGTCGCGGCCTTGGCGACCGAGCCGAGCAGCTCCTCCATTGCGAGCTTGTCGCGATAATAGGCGAGCTTCTTGGCGTAGTCCGGGGTCTGGTCGAGCTTCTGGGCCTGCGCTTTCTTGGCGGCGAGCTTGAGATCGATCAGGTAGTCGAGCACGTATTTCTGGCGGGCCGCGCCCTCGAGCTTCTGCGGCAGTCCGGGGCCGATGTCGGACATGGCGAGCGCGATGTCGGCTTCGGTTATCGGCTGGCCGTCGACGGTCGCCAGGACTTTGGGGTCGGCGGAAGCCGCGCCCGCGAAGGCCAGGACGGCGCCGGCGCCGAGCGCCAGCGCAGCCGCGGTCGAGCGAAGGCGGGCACGAAACTGTCTTGTCATCAGAACTCCTCTGGGCGTCGTGCGTCGGTCATCGCCGGCGACGCGGCGGAGGCGCTATAGAGCCATTCCGGCGATTTTGCGAGGGGCGAGCGCCGTTTCCGGGCGACAAAGCCGGGTGGCGGCGCCTCGTGGCCCCTGGGCCTGACGCAATCCTGAATTTCTACGCGACTCAGTCGAGCGTGCGGCGGAACCGCAGCAGCGCCAGGACGATGAAGACCGGCACGAAGGCCGCGAGCGCGGCGAACTCGGCGCCGATCTCGCTCCAGTTCGCGCCTTTCAGCATCACCGCGCGCACCACGCGCAGAAAGTGGGTCATCGGCAGGAGGTTGCCGATGTCCTGCGCCCACATCGGCATGCCGTGGAACGGGAACATGAATCCCGACATCAGGATCGAGGGCAGGAAGAAGAAGAAGGTGAGCTGCATCGCTTGCATCTGCGAGCGCGCCAGCGTCGAGAACGTGTAGCCGAGCAGCACCATCGAGAGCACGAAGATCAGCACGCCGAGCAGCAGCATGCCGAGATGGCCGACGAACGGCACGTGGAACAAGACCTTCGCCGCCGTCAGGATCACCGTCACCTGCACCGCCCCGACGATGAAGAACGGCAGCACCTTGCCGGCCATGATCTCGAAGCCGTTCGCCGGCATGGCGAGCAGGTTCTCCATCGTGCCGCGCTCGATCTCGCGGGTGAGCGCGATCGAGGTCATCATCACCATGGTCATCTGCAGGATGACCCCGAGCAACCCGGGCACGATGAAATATTGCGAGATCCCGTCGGGATTGTAGCGCTTGTGCACCACGATCGAGAGCTGCTGGTTCTGGGTCTCCGCGGCCTCGCGCTCCTTGCCCTGCTCGCGCAGCAGCGCCCGATCGGCGAGCTGTCCGAGCGCGCCGATGGCGTTGCTCGCCGCGGCCGGATCGGTCGCGTCGGCCTCGATCAGGATCTGCGGCTTGTCGCCTCGATCGATGCGGGCGGCGAAGTCGCTCGGGATGATGACCAGGAACGACACCTTGCCGCTCTGGATCATCCCCTCCGCCTCGGCGTCGGTCTGCGGCCGGGCGACGAAGCGATAGTAGTTGCTGACCTCGAGCGCCGAGACGATCGCGCGGGAATAATGATCCTGCCCGGTCGCGAGCAGCGCGGCGTCGAGCCGCTTCGGATCGGTGTTGATGGCGTAGCCGAACAGGATCAGCAGCAGCAGCGGGACGCCGAGCATCATCGCGAACGTCACCCGGTCGCGCCGCATTTGCACGAATTCCTTGGCGAGGATCGCGCCAAGCCGGACGAAGAAGAGCCGGATCATGTCGTCCCTGCCGGGGGGCGCGCATTGCGGTCGCCCATGAAGTGGATGAACACGTCCTCGAGGCTGGTCGCTCCCGGCTCGAACGCGAGGCCGTGCGCGGCGGCGTAGGCCGCAAGCTCCGACTCCATCTTCGCCCGGTCGAGGCCGACCACGTGCAGCGTCGCGCCGAACGGGGCGACCTGGCTCACCGACGGCAGGTCGAGCAGCGCGTTCATCAGCGCTTCGCTCGGGTTGGCGCGTAGGACGAAGGTGTGCAGGCCCGACAGGCGGACGACCTCGTCGACCGTGCCGGTCGCGAGCATGTGTCCATAGGAAATGTAACTGATGCGGTGGCAGCGCTCGGCTTCGTCCATGTAATGGGTCGACACCAGCACGGTGAGGCCGCTGGCGGCGAGGCGGTGGATCTCGTCCCAGAACTCGCGCCGAGCCTTCGGGTCGACGCCGGCGGTCGGTTCGTCGAGCAGAAGCAGCTTCGGCCTGTGCATGATGCAGGCGGCGAGGGCGAGGCGCTGTTTCCAGCCTCCCGAAAGGGTTCCGGCGAGCTGGTGGCGGCGCGAGGTGAGGCCGAGGTCGGCCAGCGTCCGCGCCACCGTGTCGCGGCGCGGGACGAGGTCGTAGAGCCGGGCGACGAACAAGAGGTTCTCCTCGATCGTCAGGTCCTCGTAGAACGAAAAGCGCTGGGTCATGTAGCCGACCTGCGCCTTGATCCGCCGGCTGTCGCGGATGACGTCGAGGCCGAGCACCTGGCCCTCGCCGGCGTCCGGGGTGAGCAGGCCGCAGATCATGCGGATCGTCGTGGTCTTGCCCGAGCCGTTCGGGCCGAGGAAGCCGACGATCTCGCCAGCCGCGACTCTCAGCGTGATGTGGTCGACCACTGTCGCCGCGCCGAAGCGTTTGGTCAGGTTGGCGACGTCGATCACGTTCATCGCGGCGGTCAAGATTTCGGCGCCGGCAATTCGACGTCGACGATCTGTCCCGGCTGGAGCCGGAGCGGCTTGTCGGCCGCGGCGCGCGCCTCGATCAGATAGACGAGCGTCTGGCGGCTCTCGAGCGAGTAGATGACCGGCGGAGTGAACTCCGGCTCCCGGGCGATGTAGGTGACGGCCGCGGTCAGGTTCTTTTCGCAGCCGTCGCAGCGCACGATCAGCGGCTGGCCGAGCGCGAGCGACGAGAGCGCGGTCTCCGGCACATAGACCTTCACCTTGACCGCATTCTCGGGCAGGAACGACACCACCGGGGCCGACGGCCCGGCGACGTCGCCGACCCGGCGCACGATGTCGGAGACATGGCCGGCCGATGGGGCGACGAGCTGGCGCTGCTCGAGCCGCCAGTGCGCGTTGTCAAGCGCAGCCTGGCCCTGCGCGACCTTGTTGCGCGCGGCCAGGATCTCGTCGTCGCGGGCGGGAAGCCTCGCGACCGCCAGATTGGCCGAAAGCGACCGGGCGCGGGAGCTCGCCACGTCGAAGGCGGTCTGCGCCGAATCGAGATCGGCCTGCGAGGCGAAGCCGCGCGCGTTGAGGTCGCGCCGCCGGCTCAAGGTCCGCTGGGCGTCGTCCTGCTGCACCTGCGCGGCCTTGAGGTCGGCCTCGACCGCGGCGATCTCCTCCGGGCGGCGGCCGTAGAGGATGTTGGCGAGCTGCGCCTGGGCCTCCTTCAGCGACGCTTCGGCGTTGCGCACGGCGATCTCGGCGTCGGCCGTCTCAAGCGTCGCGATCCGGTCGCCGGCCTTGAGCCGGTCGCCGCGCCGCACGTATTCGTTGGCGATCCGGGCGACCTCGATTGGGGCGATGTTGACATATTCGCCCTCGATATAGCCGACCGCCGCGTTGGATGGGGGAGCGCAGGCCGGCAGGATTTTCGCGACCAGCGCGATCGCGCAGATCGTCTCGAGGATCATGGGCTTGTCCTTCGGGCGAGCTCAAGGGCCGCGTCGAGATTGGCGAGCACGACCCGCTTGAGAGCGGAGGCTTCGGTCGGTCCGATCGCGCTCCAGTCCATGCGACGCAGCACGGCCGGGCGGGCGAGGCGGAAGTAGACGATCTGCGCGATCATGGCGAACACGGCGAGCCGGGTCGCTTCGCTCTCGGGCGCGGCCCCGGTCGCGCGCGCCCACAGCGCGCAGGCCTCGCGGTGCATCGGCCCCATGACGCCGGCGTAGACG
>CAMFKX010000159.1 GCA_945957375.1 uncultured Roseiarcus sp. | reverse complement strand
GCGCCCAGCGATACCAGCCGGGCCGGCCGACCCAGACCGCGCGCGGCGCGACCACGACGCCCCCCGGCCGATATCCCGGACGATATCCAGGCCGGTAGCCCGGATGGACGCCGGGGCGATAACCCGGATGGACGCCGGGACGATAGCCCGGATGAACGCCGGGCCGGTAGCCGGGATGAGCGACCGGGTGGTAGCCCGGGCGACCGTGGACATGCCCGGCATGAACGTGCCGGGCGCCGCCGACGTAGCGGACCATCTGGGTCAAGTCGTCGCCGACGGCGCTGGAGAGGCCCGGCGCGCCGACGAACTCCATCGCCCCCGCCTCGATCGGCAAGAGCAGCAAGGCCGCGATCGCTGCAGCCCCGGCGACTTTCGACACAAACATGACCCTATCCCTTTCCGCTTCGGCGCCGGTTCTCGTTCGCCGCGCGCGTTTCGCGGCCGGCCGGCCGCGTCATCCTGCAACAGGCGATGGGAAAAGGGAATTCCGTCAAGCGATCGGGGTTCTGAGCTCGAAACGCGCCAACGGATGTCGGCTTACAGGGCCGGGTCGTCGACCCCGGCCGCGCCGCGCTCGGCGAGCGCTCGCGACAACCGCGCTGCGGGGCATCTTGCGCCGCGCCGTCGCGCGGGCCACATGTCTGGCGCGACCCGGCCGCGACGGCCGAAGGCGCGACCCGGAGCCCTTCATGCCGCAGACCAGCAATCGTTTCTTCGACGACATTTCCCGTCTGATGACGGACGCCGCCGGCCTCGCCGACGGCGCGCGCCGGGAGGCGCAGACCTTCGCGAAGTCGCAGCTCGAGCGAATGATGGCGGGCATGGATCTCGTCAGCCGCGAGGAGTTCGAGGCGGTGCGCGAGATGGCCGTCAAGGCGCGCGACGAGAACGACAAGCTCGCCGCGCGGATCGCCGCGCTCGAGGCCAGGCTCGCCGAGCCAAAGGACTGACTGGCCAGCGCAGGTTCCGCAGAGTCTTGATTCGTTTCACCGATTCTGTGGACGACGGAATCCGGCCGGTTTACGATTCCTCACGAATCATCGAGGTTGCGCCATCCGCTCCGGAGCCGGGGCGGGGGCCGAGGGGCGGCGGCGCTTGGCCGCGCGGCCTCCCGACGATGCGTGCCGCGTTTCGAATTCCGCGCTGAAAGACTGCTGATGACCCTGATCGAATCCGCCGCAGCCGACGACCGCGCCGAGCACCCCGTCGATGTGGTGGAGCGGCTGGCCGCGATCAACGAATGGACCTTCGACCGCGCGGCGGAGGACGAACTCTCGGTCCTGGTCGCCGGCGAATGGGCGAATTACGATCTCGCCTTTACCTGGATTCCCAACCTCGAATCGCTGCACGTCGCCTGCTCGTTCGACCTCAAGGCGCCGCCACGCAAGCGTCCGGCGGTGGGCGAACTGATCCAGCTGATCAACGAGCAGCTCTGGCTCGGCCATTTCGATATCTGGCGCGACCAGGACCTGGTGATGTTCCGCCATTCGATCTGCCTCGCCGGCGGCGCGACCGCGAGCGACGCGCAGTGCTCCGCGATCGTCAAGGCCGCGGTGTCCGCCTGCGAGACCTATTTCCAGGCGTTCCAGTTCGTGCTCTGGGCGGACCGCAGCCCGCGCGAGGCGATCGCCTTCGCCGCGTTCGAGACCCGCGGCGCGGCCTGAGCGCGCCCGTCCGGGCCAAGCTCGGCCTCCGGCCGACAGGCGCAAATCTGGGCTGGCGCTCCCGCACTTTTATGTGTATGAGCCGGCCTTCCCTTTTCCCCGCGCGCGAGGACTTTGTCGCGCCCGCTGTTTGGAGTCGTATCAATGGCCGTTCCGAGACGCAAAACGTCGCCCTCCCGCCGCGGCATGCGCCGCTCCGCCGACGCCCTCAAGGCGCCGACCTACGTCGAGGACAAGGACTCGGGCGAACTGCGCCGTCCGCACCACATCGACATGAAGACCGGCATGTATCGCGGCCGTCAGGTGCTCAAGCCGAAGAACGCCTCCACCGAGGCGTAAAGTCGAATCCCGGCTGCGGCCGACGATCGCAAGCCGGCCCTTGGGCCGGCTTTTATGGGTCACATCAGCGTCCACAGGAAGACCGGCAGCGCGAACAGCGACATCGCGGTCGACAGGACGACGAGCCCGGCCACGTCCTCGGGCCGGTTGTTGTAGCGCGCGGCGAACATGTAATTGTAGACCGCGACCGGCATCGCGCTCTCGATCACCAGCACCCCGCGCGGCACGCCGGCGAGTCCGAGCGCCAGCGCGACCCCCCAGCCGATCGCGAAGCCGCCGAACAGGCGCAGCGCCGAGAATGCGAGCGGCCAGCCGAGCGACTTCGGCCTCAGGCTGGTCAGCGAGTAGCCGAGCGCCATCAGCATCATCGGGATCGTCAGGCCGCCGAGGATGTGCGCCGCGCGGCCGAGCGCGAGCGGCAGGCGCAGGCCGGTCACGCTGAGCGTCGCCCCGACCACGGTCGCCCAGATCAGCGGCGAGGCGACCACCGCCACGGCCGAGAAGCGCCTCGCCGCGAGCGCCTGGCCGATGGTGAAGTTCAGCACAGAATGGACCGCGAAATAGGCGATCGCCAGCGCGACGCCGTCCTCGCCGAAGGCGAACAGCGCGAGCGGCAGGCCGATGTTTCCGGTGTTGGCGAAGGTCGAGGCGGGGAGATAGGTCGAAACCGGCTGGCGTGACGCGACGACGAGGGCGTAGCCGGCGGCGAGCGCGATCAGGGTGCAGAGCGCCGATCCGAGGCCCATCGCGGCGAGGCTGTCGAGCTTGAGGCCGGAGACGCTGAGCGAATCGACGACGAGGCAGGGCGTGCCGACATAGGTCGCCACCATCGAGAAGCTCTTGGCGTCGAACGGTTGCCTCGCCAGACCCCACAGCCAGCCGACGAAGGCGACCACCGCCACCGGGCCGATCACGTTCAAGAGGATCGCGAGCATGTCGGTCAGCCGTTGCGCGAGGCGACGACGGCGCCGGCGACGATCAGCGCGCAGGCGAGCGCCAGCGCGCCGGTCGCGGGTGCGACGCCGGCCGCGACCAGAATGAGCGTCGACAGCACCGGCGCGGCGTAGGAGGCGACGCCGAGCAGGCGAATGTCGCCGTGCTTGACCCCGAAGTCCCAGACATAGAAGGCGAGCCCCACCGGCCCGACGCCGAGGGCGAGAATCGCGAGCCACTGGCCGGTCCCCGCCGGCGCGACCGTCGTCTCGAAGGCGAAGTGACACAGCGCGGCCAGCGCGGCGGTGGCGAGGCAGAAGCCGGCGACCGCTTCGGTCGGCGCGCTCTTCAACCGGCGCGACAGCACCGAATAGCCGGACCAGACGAAGGCGCAGCCGAGCGCGAGGCCGTAGCCGGTCAGCGCCGTCGGGTTCGCGGCGGCGAAATGGACGCCCTTCGACAGGAACAGCGTCGCGGCCCCGGCGAAGCCGAGCCCCGCTCCGATCAGGTGGCGGGCCTGCAGCCGCTCGCCCGGCAGGGCGGCGGAGAACAGCACGATCAGGAGCGGCCAGAGATAGGCGATCAGGCTCGCGTCGGCCGGCGGCGCGCGCCGCAGCGCGGCGAAATAGAGCGCGTGATAGCCGAACAGGCCGCCGACGCCGACCGCCCACACCGGCCAGGGCTGACGGAGCGCAGACAGGCGACCGCGCACGGCGGCGTAGGCGATCCCGCACAGGCCGCCGACGGCGAAGGTGAGCGCGGCGAGTTCGAACGGCGGCGTCTCCCCGGACATCGCGGTCAGGAGGGCGAGCCCCGACCACAGCGCGACGGCTGCGAAGCCGACCAGCGTGGCGGGCGCGGTGCTGCGCGGGACGGCGGCGGCCGAGGAGGACATGGGGCGGCTGGTAACAGGCGCCTGCGGCGATGGGAAGCGGCCGCGCGGGCATCTTTCCGCGGGGCCGCGACCAAATCTCTCCTCAAGATGACGTAAACATTACCAATCGTTCATGTCGGGGCCATGCTGGGGATAGCTCCCCGCGGTCAAGATCGAATCATGCATGCGGGTCGGTCTCTTCCCCTGCGCCGACGGACGCTCACCGTTGGCGCAGCTTGCGCAGCCCTTTTGGCTGCGGGCGTCTGCGCGCCTTCGATCGAAGCCGCGGCCGAGCCGATTGCGCCCCAGGCGGCGGCCGGGCCGGGTTCGTTCGCCGACATCGTCGACCGGGTGCGCCCGGCGGTCGTATCGGTGAAAGTGAAGGTCGTCGACGCCGAGGCCGACGCCGACAACCCGGACGGCCTGCCGGCCTTTCCCCCGAGCAGTCCGCTCTATCGGTTTTTCCGGCGCTTCGCTTTGCCCGGGGAGGGCGGTCCGCCGCCCGGCCGCTCGAGCATGGCCCAAGGGTCCGGGTTCTTCGTCTCGGCCGACGGCTACATCGTCACCAATAATCACGTCGTGGATCGCGCGAGCGACGTGAGCATCACCCTCTCCGACGGCAAGACGATGTCGGCGAAGGTGATCGGCGTCGACAAGAAGACCGACCTCGCCCTGTTGAAGGTGGACGGGAGCGGATATCCTTATGTCGCCTTCGCCGCGCAGAGCCCAAGGGTCGGCGACTGGGTGATCGCCGTCGGCAATCCGTTCGGCCTCGGCGGGACGGTCACCGCGGGCATCGTGTCGGCGCGCGGCCGCGACATCGGCGCGGGCCCTTATGATGATTTCCTTCAGATCGACGCGCCGGTGAACCACGGCAATTCCGGCGGCCCGACCTTCAACGCCCAGGGCGAAGTGGTCGGCGTCAACACCGCCATCTTCTCGCCGTCGGGCGGCAGCGTCGGCATCGGCTTCGCCATCGCCGGCGAGGTGGTCCGGAGCGTCGTCGATCAACTCAAGGCCAACGGCGTCGTGACGCGGGGGTGGATCGGCGTCCAGATCCAGTCCGTCACCGAGGACATCGCCGACAGTCTCGGGCTCAAGAGCGCGGGCGGCGCGCTGATCGCCGGCGTCGAGAAGAACTCCCCCGCGGACGCGGCCGGGATGAAGAGCGGCGACGTGGTCACCGCCGTCGACGGCGAGACGGTGAAGGATCCGCACGAGTTCGCCCGGCGCATCGCGGCGATCGGGCCGAAGAAGACGGTTTCGCTGGCTTTGATCCGCAACGGCGCGCCGATGGCGGTCGGGGTCACGCTCGGGACGATGCCGGCCGAAGGCGCCGCCAAAACCGATCCGCGGCCGGCCGCCAATGCCTCCGAACTGGCGAAATTGGGCTTGACGCTACGCGCCAATCGCGGTGAAGACGGCGTAGTGATCGCCGAAGTCGAACCCGACAGTCCGGCGGCGGACGGCGGTTTGAAGCCGGGCGACGTGATATTGGAGGTGCGAGGCAAGCCGGTCAGCCGACCTTCGGAGGTGGCCGACGCCATCGACGCCGCCAAGAGCGACGGCAAGAAGAGCATTCTTTTCCGCGTAAAGTCGGACGACGGCGAACGATTTCTCGCCCTCCCGACACGAGCCTCGTGAGTCCCGTCGCGCCGCCCGTTCGCGGTGCGACGGCAACCCATGGACGAAAGGGCATAAGGGGCTCGTCCCCGGCCCCGCGTGAAAGCGCGCCCTTTCGTTCAGTCGGCAGTCGCACAATCCCCGCCCGCGCGACGCCGGCAACGCGGCGGCAGGTCCCAATCAGCCCCCCAGGGACCTGCCGTCGCACCCGTTTGTGGCGCTGGCGCCGAACATCGCTATATTGCGTCGCATGCGAATCCTGATCATCGAGGACGACCGCGACGCGGCCGCTTATCTCTTCAAGGCATTCCGAGAGGCGGGTTACGTCGTCGACGTCGCCCATGACGGGGTGACCGGATACGACATGGCGCTCGAAGGCGGCTATGACGTCGCGATCGTCGACCGGATGCTGCCGAAAATGGACGGCCTGACGCTGATCGGCTCCCTGCGCAGCCAGAAGAACGAGACGCCGGTGCTGATCCTGTCCGCGCTCGGCCAAGTGGACGACCGGGTCAAAGGCCTGCGCGCCGGCGGCGACGACTACCTGTCGAAGCCCTACGCCTTCTCTGAACTGCTCGCCCGGGTCGAAGCCCTGTCCCGGCGCCGGCCGGCGGGCGCGCCGGAGGAGACGGTGTACCGGGTCGGCGACCTCATCCTCGACCGGCTGTCCCACAAGGTCACCCGGCGCGGCGAGGAGATCGTGCTGCAGCCGCGCGAATTTCGACTCTTGGAATATCTGATGCAGAACGCCGGCAAGGTGGTCACGCGCACCATGCTGCTCGAACATGTCTGGGACTATCATTTCGACCCCCAGACCAACGTGATCGACGTCCATATGTCGCGATTGCGCGCCAAGATCGACCGGGACTTCGATGCGCCGCTGCTCAGCACCGTGCGCGGGGCCGGGTACATGATACGTGACGGCGCTCGCTAAACTCTTCCGCGCCACCGCATTCCGGTTGGCCCTGGCGATCCTCGCCGTCAGCGCCGTCGGCGCCGGCGTGGTGCTGGCGATCATCGCCTGGCAGGTCGTTTCGGTCGTCGACGAGGAGATCGCCCGGACGATCGACGCCGAGGCCAAGGGGCTCACCGACGCGTTCAACCACGAGGGCCTCGTCGGACTCTACACCTCGATCGAGGCGCGCAAGCGCCAGCCCGGCGCCGCGCTCTATCTCTTGACCGACCCAGCGGGGGAAACGCTCGCCGGCAATGTCGAGCAGATCCCTCTGGAGGTTCTCGAGCGGCGCGGCTTCACCGTCGTCAACTACCGCACCAACGGGCCCGGCGACCGGGTGCGCCAGGCGCTGGTGCGCATCTACAAGCTTCCGCCCGGCTTCCTGCTGCTGGTCGGCCACGATCTCGGCGACCGCGCCCGGATCGAAAGCGTGATGCTGCGCGCGCTGGCGATGTCGCTGGTGTTCTTCGCCGCGCTCGCCGCGCTCGGCGCCCTGTTCGTCGCGCGCAACGTGCTCAAACGAATCGACGACATCAACACCTCGGCGCATGGCATCATGGCGGGCGACCTGACCGGACGCCTGCCGGTCTCGGGTTCGGGCGACGAACTTGACCGCCTGGCCGACAGCCTCAACGCCATGCTCGGCCGGATCGGCGTGCTGATGCAGGGCCTTCGCGAGGTCTCCGACAACATCGCCCACGATCTGCGCACGCCGCTGACCCGGCTGCGCAACCACGCCGAGGCCGCGCTCGCCTTCGGCGACGACCCGGCCGCCTATCGCGCGGCGCTCGAGAAGACGATCGAGGAATCCGACGCCCTGATCAAGATCTTCAACGCCCTCCTGCTGATCGCCCGGGCCGAAGCGGGGAGCGGCGTCGACGGGCAGACGACCTTCGACGTCGGCGAGGCCGCCCGCACCGTCGCCGAGCTCTATGAGCCTTTCGCGGAAGAGCAGGGCGTGGCGCTCTCGGTCGACATCGACCGGCCGATCTTCGTGCTGGGCAACCGCGAGCTGATCGGCCAGACGATCGCCAATCTGGTCGACAACGCGTTGAAATACGGGGAAACCGACGACCCGGCGCGCGCAGTGCGGCCGGCGATCGTCATTTCCGCGCGCCGCCTCGGCGACGGCGTCGAACTCGTCGTGGCCGACCGCGGGCCGGGCATTCCGGCCGAGGACCGGGAGCGCGTGCTCGGGCGCTTCGTCCGGCTCGAAGGTTCGCGTTCGCGGCCGGGTTCCGGGCTCGGGCTGTCGCTCGCCGCCGCGGTGGCGCGGATGCACGGCGGCAGCGTCGAACTCGAGGACAATCGTCCGGGCCTGCGGGTGCGCATGATCCTGCCGGCGGAGGCGGCGCCGCCAACGCTGCCGGCGCCGGCGGCTGCGCCGGGGAGCGTCAATGAACCCATCGCTGGCTGAGCGTCTCGCAGCCGCTCCACGTCTTTCGGCTCCCGCCGCCGCGCGTCGCAAGCTCGACGCCCTGCTCGCCGAGCCGGAGGCGGCGCTGCTCGCGCCGCTCCTGGCTCAAGGCAAGACCCGCGAGGTCCTGCTCGGTCTCGCCGACCACTCTCCCTATCTCTGGACCCTCGTGACCGAGGACCCGGCGCGGCTCGCCCGCGTCCTCGCCGTCCCGCCGAAGACCGGGCTCGACGCGCTGATCGCGACGCTCGCCGCCCCGGCGCGCGACGAGGGCGCGCTGATGACCGCGCTGCGCGCGGCCAAGCGCGAATCCGCGCTGCTGATAGCGCTCGCCGACATCGGCGGCGTCTGGGACGTGGTCGAGACGACCGAGGCGCTGACGCGCTTCGCCGACGCCGCGGTCGGCGCCGCGCTTGCGCATCTCCTGCGCGACAGCGCGCGCGCCGGCCGGCTCGCGCTCGATCCCGAGGCGCCCGACATCGCTTTGGGCTGCGGCGTGGTCGTGCTCGCGCTCGGCAAGCACGGCGCGCGTGAGCTCAACTATTCCAGCGACATCGACCTGATCGTGCTGTTCGACGCGTCGGCCGCCGCGCTGCCCGAAGGCGTCGAGCCGGCGCCGCTGTTCGTGCGCATCGCCAAGGCGATGACGCGGCTCCTGCAGGAGCGGACCTGCGACGGCTACGTGTTCCGGGTCGATCTCCGGCTCCGCCCCGATCCGGCCTCGACCCCGGTGGCGCTCTCGACCGCCAGCGCCTACGCCTATTACGAAACGCTCGGCCAGAATTGGGAGCGCGCCGCGATGATCAAGGCGCGCCCCGCGGCGGGCGACCTCGACCTCGGCCGGCGCTTCCTCGCCGATCTCGCCCCGTTCATCTGGCGCAAGTACTTCGACTACGCCGCGATCGCCGACATCCACGCGATGAAGCGGCAGATCCACGCCGTGCGCGGCCACGAGCGGGTGGTGGTGGCCGGGCACGACGTGAAGCTCGGGCGCGGCGGAATCCGCGAAGTCGAGTTCTTCGTCCAGACGCAGCAGCTGATCTTCGGCGGCAGGCGACCGCGCATGCGCGGCTCGCGCACGCTCGACATGCTGCACGAACTCTACGCCGAGAAATGGGTGACGGCGGAGGCGGTGAAGGACCTGACCGCCGCCTACGGCTTCCTGCGCACCGTCGAGCACCGGCTCCAGATGGTCGCCGACGAGCAGACCCAGCGCCTGCCGTTCGAACGGGCGGAGCTCGCCCGCTTCGCCCGCTTCTGCGGCTACGGCCGCCTCGAATCCTTTTCCCGCGACCTCATTTATCACCTTACCCGGGTCGAAACGCACTACGCGCGCCTGTTCGAGAACGCGCCGACGCTGTCGTCCGCGTCGGGGAGCCTCGTGTTCACCGGGGTCAGCGACGATCCCGAGACGCTTGCGACGTTGCGCGCCCTCGGCTTCCACCAGCCGGAGGCGGCGGCGGAGACGATCCGCGGCTGGCACTTCGGCCGCCGCGCCGCGGTGCGCAGCCCGCGCGCCCGGGAAGTGCTGACGGAGCTCACTCCCGGGCTGCTCGAAGCCTTCGCCGGCTCCGGCGACCCGGACGCGGCGCTGGCGGCGTTCGACGGCGCCATGGCGCGGATGAACGCTTCGGTCGAACTCCTGTCGATCCTGCGCTCCAACGACAAGGTGCGCGAACTGTTCGGCGACGTGCTCGGCGCCGCGCCGCGGCTGGCCGAAGTGATCGCGGCGCGCCCGCATGTCCTCGACGCCGCGATCGACCCCGACCGGACGATCGATTTCGAGGACAGCTTCAGCGAGGAGGCGACCCGCCTGCGCGCGGCCGCCTATGTCGATCAGGCGCGCAACACCGAGGACGCGCTCGACCGGGCGCGCGACTTCGCCGCCGAGGAGATGTTCCTGATCGGGCTCAATCTGTTGTCGGGCCGGCTCGATCCCGACCGGGCCGGGCAGGCCTACAGCGCGCTCGCGGCGGCGCTGGTCGACGCGATGCTGAGGCGAGTCGAGGCCGATTTCGCCGCCGATCACGGCGTGGTCGACGGCGCGCGGGTCGTGGTGCTCGCGGTTGGCAAGCTCGGCTCGCGCGAGATGACGGCGGCCTCGGACCTCGACCTGATCGTCATCTACGACTTCGCCGCGGACTCGGGCGATTCGGACGGGGCGAAGCCGCTCGGGGCGAGCGTCTACTACACCCGCTTCACCCAGCGGCTGCTCGCGGCGCTGACCGCGCCGACCCGCCGGGGAACGCTCTACAACGTCGACATGCGCCTCAGGCCGTCGGGCCGCAAGGGGCCGCTCGCCACCCAGTTCTCCGCCTTCGTCCGCTACCAGCGCGACGAGGCCGAGCTGTGGGAGCACATGGCGCTGACCCGCGCCCGGGTGATCGCCGGCGAGCCGAGCCTCGCCGCCGAGGCGACCAAGGCGATCCGCGCGACGCTGACGCGCAAGCGCGATCCGGCCGTGGTCGCCCGAGAAGTGGCCGACATGCGCGCCCTGATCGCCAAGGAGAAGGGTGACCGCGACCCCTGGGACCTGAAGCTCGTCCGCGGCGGCCTGATGGACGTCGAGTTCGTCGCCCAGTACCTGACCCTCGCCTTCGCCCACGACAGGCCCGAGATCCTCGACGTCTCGACCCGGCGCGCGATCGACAAGGCCGGCCGGGCGGGGCTTTGTCCGTCGCGCCATGTCGAGACGCTGATCGAGGCGCACCGGCTCTACACCGACGCGACCCAGTTCATGCGCCTCGCCGTCGCCGGCCCGTTCGATCCGAAGACCGCCGCCGCCGGCGTCAAGCGGCGCATCGCGGTCGCGGCCGGCTTCCCCGACTTCGAGGCCTTCGCCGCCGCGCTCGACGAGGCGCGCAAGCGGGTGCGGGAAGCCTACGAGGCGGTGGTGAGGGGGTGAGGCGGCGCCAACCCACGGGGTGGCCAGCCCTACGGATCACGCCGCAACAGCGCTTGCAGCAAGGGATGCCGCGGGGAAGCGAAGGGATTGACCACCGTCACGCCGGACCACGTGAATCCGTGCTGTAGATCTTCGGACAGAAGCAGGCGGCAACCCGATTGCGCCGCGGCCGAAAGAATGACCGCGTCCCAGATGCTCAGGCTATGGTCGGTCGCGAGATCGACGGCGGCGACCATCGTTGCGGAGGCGGTCTCGACAACTGCGAACGCATCGCGCCAGCTTAGGAATGCGTCGCGAGCCTCGTCGCGCGACCTTCCGCCCTTGCGGACCAGAACGGTGTAAAGCTCGCCGAGAACCTGCGCCGGCACCACTGCGGCATCCTCCGGCAGGCGACGAATGAGGTCGAGCGCATCGGCTTGCCGCTCGGCTCCGTTGACCCCTTCTGCATATGCGAGCACGTTGGTGTCGAGAGCGACTCTCACCGATCGTCGTCGTAGAGTTCGTCGCGAGTCCATCGCGGGGCGCTCACGCCCTTCTGCCCTTGAAGACGCGACAGCAGCGACTCACGGGCGCTCGTCGCCCCTGCGTCGCGATCGCCTGCGGGAATGAGCCGCGCCACGGGCTTGCCGTGGCTAGTCACGACATAGCTGCGGCCTTCCCTGACGCCGCGCAGGAGCAGCGAAAACCTCCGGTTTGCGTCCGCCGCTGATACGGCTTCCTCCATCACAGCCTCATATTTGTAGTGATAATGCCTACAATAACGTCCTGCTCGGGGAATGGCAAGTCAAGCGTCGGGTCGCCCGGATGCATTGCGCGGTCGGC
The DNA here is from genome assembly GCA_945957375.1 of uncultured Roseiarcus sp. Taxonomy (GTDB): domain Bacteria; phylum Pseudomonadota; class Alphaproteobacteria; order Rhizobiales; family Beijerinckiaceae; genus Roseiarcus. Next base: position 831 of record CAMFKX010000159.1, on the reverse strand, counting down.
GATCGCGCTTGGCGGGCTCGCCGAACCCGTCGTACAGCCCCTCGATCAGCGCCTTCAGCGTCGCGACCGTCGACGCGTCCGCTTCGCCGTCGACCCGAGCGGGCCGGAAGTGGCGCTGGAAGGCCGTGACCACGGATCGGGTGGGCGCGTCGTAGACGCCGGTGATCTCGACGCCGTAGCCGTAGAGCGCGAGCATCGCCTGCAGCGCCCGCACCGGCGGGCCTTCCTCCGCGATGCGGAACAGCGAACCGTCGGACAGCGGCGCGGGCTCGACCCAGTGGCCGACGCCGCCCGCATGCAGCAGCCCCCACGGAAAAGCCTCGCCCGGGTCGCGCTTGCGATCCGGCGCGATGTCGGAATGGGCGAGGACGCGTTCCGGGGGAATGGCTCGGCGGGCGCAGATGTCGCGGCAGAGCGCGATCGTCGCCTCGACCTGCGCGTCGGGAAAGTCAGGCAGGCCGCCGTCGTGGCCGGAATTGACGATCTCGATCCCGATCGAGACCGAGTTCATGTCGGATTCGCCCTTCCACGAGCCGCGGCCCGCGTGCCAGGCGCGATCCGCCTCGGCGACGAGCTGAACGACCCGCCCGTCTTCGAACACGAAATAATGCGCTGACACTTCAGCCGCCGGGTCGCACAGCAGCGCCAGCGCGGACTGCGCCGTCGGCATGCCGGTATAATGCAGGATCAGCGCGTTCGGCCGCCGATGGCCGCGCCGCTCACCGAAATTAGGCGAGGCGACGAAGGCCTCGGCGAGCGGGCTGTCTGGGACGGGCATCGCGCTGTCTCTTATACACATCTGACGCTGCCGACGATCGCATAAGTGTAGGT
>CAMFKX010000158.1 GCA_945957375.1 uncultured Roseiarcus sp. | reverse complement strand
GCCCGCCGCCGCCCGCGCCCCGGCCGCCGCCCTCGTCCTGAGCCTGTCGAAGGACACTCCAGATGGCGCCGACGGTGGAGCCCGCTGGATCATCCTTCGACAGGCTCAGGATGAGGTCGGAGCCTGGCATGCCGCGCCCGCCCCCGCCGCCGCCCGCGCCCCAGCCGCCGCCCTCGTCCTGAGCCTGTCGAAGGACGCTCCAGATGGCGGCGACGGTCGCGCTTGCGCGTCTTCAGCCCTTGGCGGCCTTGGCGCGCTCGACGCCCTCCAGAATGAGCTTGCGCGCTTCCTCGGCGTCGCCCCAGCGGATGATCTTGACCCACTTGCCCGGTTCGAGGTCCTTGTAGTGCAGGAAGAAGTGCTCGACGCGCTGCAGGGTGAGCTCGGGGAGATCCGAATAGTTCTTGATGTCGGAGTAGCGCGGCGTGAGCTTGTCGATCGGCAGGGCGAGGATCTTCTCGTCGCTGCCGCCTTCGTCTTCCATCAGAAGCACGCCGATGACCTTGCAGGCCATGATGCAGCCGGGAGCGACGGCGCGGGTATTGGCGACGATCACGTCGCAGGGATCGCCGTCGCCCGACAGCGTATGCGGAATGAAGCCGTAGTTCCCGGGATAGCGCATCGGCGTATAGAGAAAACGATCGACGATGAGCGCGCCGCTCTCCTTGTCCATCTCGTACTTGATCGGCTCGCCGCCGAGCGGCACTTCGATTACGACGTTGACGTCATGCGGGGCGTTCTTGCCGATCGATACAGCGTTGAGGTTCAAGGCGGTGGCTCCGAGATGATTCGCACGTCCCCGTGGCGCGGGGTCCGGCGCGAGCCGCCTTATACGGGCGAAATCCCGTCAGCCAAAGCCGAAAGCGACCCGATCCCGCTCTTGACCGCCAAAGGTCTCATGCGCCCGCCTGACGATTCGGCCGCCCAGTTGACTGTAGAAACCGACGGCGCGGTCGTTGTCGGCGAGCGCCCAGACCACGAAGGTCGCGTAGCCGTGGCCTTCGAGATCCTTGCGCGCCGCCTCGAACATCCGCCGACCGAAGCCGCAGCCCTGGGTCTGCGGCGAGAGATAGAGTTCGAAGATCTCCCCGCCGTAGCCGAGCGCCGGCACGCGATTGCGGCCGTAGCTGACATAGCCGACGACCTGATCGCCAAATTCGAGAACCAGCAGCGGCGTCCTGCGCGAGATCGCCATGCGCCACCAGGACGGCCCGCGACGCGCGATCATCCGCTCGAGCTCGCGCCCGGGGATGACGCCGCGATAGGCCTCGCGCCACGCCTCGTCGTGCACCTCGGCGATGTCGCCTTCGTCGCCCAGACGGGCGCGGCGGATGGAGATGACCGTCTCGACCATAACCGATGTTATGTCCGGGTCCGGCGTCGCCGCAAGGTCTTGACACGTGGCGCGTCTGACTTTTTTGCTCGCGTGCGGTTTGCTTCGCGGCGGCGCAATCGCGCCTGAATTTGCGCCTAATCGCGAATTCGGGACGCCGTTCGATTCGGGACTGGAGCCAGGTTGATGACGCTGCGATCGATGGGAGCGGGCCTCGGCCTCGCAGCCGCTGCGGCGGCGGGGCTCGGCTGCGCCGCCGCCCGGGCCGACAACCTGCACGCGACCTACCGGGTTTCGCTGGTCGGGCTGCCGATCGGCACGGCCAATCTCGACGCGAACCTGTCGCCCACGAGCTACGCGATTCGCGCCGACGCCAAGCTGACCGGCCTCGCGCGCCTGTTCGCCAACGCGCGCGGCGCCTCGACCGGGGCCGGCGCCATCGTCGACGGCCATGTGTCGCCGGCCAATTTCGCCACCACCGCGGCGAGTTCGCAGATGACCCGGACGATCCGGATGGCCCTCGCCGGCAACGCGGTCACCGGCGTCGACATCGCGCCGCCCTTCGAGGACAAGCCCGACCGCGTGCCGCTCGGCCCGCGCGACGAGCAGAACGTCGTCGATCCGGTCGGCGCCGCGGTCATCCCGGCGCCCGCGTCCGGCGCCATGACGCCGGAGCAGGCCTGCAACCGAAAGATCCCGATCTTCGACGGCTACACCCGATTCGACATCGACCTCACCTATGTCGGCGAGCGGACGGCGAAGGCCAAGGGCTACAACGGGCCGGTGGCGGTGTGCGCCGCGCGCTACGTCCCCATTTCCGGCCACAGCCCGGACCGCCCGACGACCAAGTTCATGGCCGAGAACAAGGACCTCGAAGTCTGGCTCGCGCCGATCGAGGCGGACCGCGTCTGGGCGCCGTTCCGCGTCTCGGTGCGCACGATGATCGGCACGACGGTGCTGGAGGCGCAGGAGTTCCGGGTCAAGGCGGAGTAGGCCTGCGCGCGACTCTCAGTTCATGTCGTCGGCCAGCGCCGGGATCGGCAGCACGCCGACGCCCTCCTCGATCAGCGCGCGCGCCTCTTCGCGGCTCGCCTGGCCGCGGATCGCCCGCTCCGGCTCGTCGCCGGCGTGGATCGCCCGCGCGACGGCGGGAAAATTCGCGCCGACGTCGTCGGTGTTGGCTTCGATTTCGCGGCGCATGTCGGCGATCATCGCGCGGACCTCGCGGCGCTTCTCGTCCAGCAGCGGCCCGGCGAGGGCGGGCGGACCGGCGCGGTCGAACCCGACGACGGCGGGGGCCATGATCGCCTTGTCCACCTCGGTCGAGGCGCATTCCGGGCAGGCGATCAGACCGCGCTTGCGCTGCTTCTCGTAGGCGGCGCTGTCTGGAAACCAGCTCTCGAAGGCGTGACCCGCGGCGCAGCCGAGCGCGTATTTGATCATCGCCTATCCCGCCAAGATCCGGTCGAGTTCGCCCGCGTCGTCGAGATCGTGGATATCGTCGCAGCCGCCGAGATGGCGGTCGCCGACGAAGATCTGCGGCACCGTCGAACGCCCGTTGGCCCGCACCGCCATCGCCGCCTGCGCCGCGCGGTCGCCGTCGACGCCGATCTCTTCGAACGCTGCGCCCTTCCGCTTCAGGAGCGCCTTGGCCGCGTGGCAATAGGGACAGGTGGCTTTGGTGTAGATGACGACGGGCGGCACGAATTCGACTCCGCGGCGCAAGAACGCGCCGAACTCCCACTATATGGTCGGTCAGGCTCCGGTCACAACCCGCGCGAACACCAGCACGTCGACGCGCGCCGCCCCCGCCCTCAGGAGCGCGCGGGTCGCGGCGTTCGCGGTCGCGCCGGAAGTGAGCACGTCGTCGACCAGCACGACGTTGCGGCCCTTCACCGCCGCGCCGTCCGCGGCGCGGAACGCGCCCTGGACGTTTTGGGCGCGCTCCGTCCGGCTGAGGCCGACCTGGCTGGGAGTGGCCTTCACCCTCTTCAGCGCGACGACGTCGCAGGGCTTCCCGCAAGCGCGCGACACTTCCCGCGCCAGCATTGCCGCCTGGTTGAAGCGCCGTCGCCACAGGCGCATGGGATGCAGCGGCACCGGCGCGATCAGGTCCGCGTCGGCCAGGATGTCGGCGCCGGCGCGCGCCATCCATCGTCCCATCGGCCGGGCGATCTCGGCGCGATCGGAATATTTGAGCCGGTGGACGAGCTTGCGCGCCGGTCCGTCCTCGAAGCGGGCGACGGCGCGCGCGCGGCCGAACGCCGGCGGGTCGGCCATCGCCTGCGGCGACAGCAGGCCGTCGCCGAGGTCGTGTTCGAACGGCGTCCCGAGCCGCTCGCAAAACGGCCGCTCGATGAAGCGGATCGCGCGCCAGCAGCGCGGGCAGAGGGCGCCATGCGCCTCGGTCGCGGCGCGACAGGCGAGGCAGGTCGGCGGATAGAGGACGTCGAGGACGGTCCTCGCCAGCCGAACGGCGAGGTCCAGCGCCAGCCGCCCGCCGGGGAGGCCTCCTTGGGCAAAGGCTACATACGTTTTCATATTGTTATACTAGCGCGGACCGAGGCTTTGCGCGAGCGGCCCGCATTCGCCTAAAAGGCGGCGATGGCTCCCTCCCCGCCGCCCATCCCAAAAATCTTCGACCGGGCGCTCGTCAATCGCCGCCTCGACCGGGCCTTGGCGGGCGCCGAGGGACGGCCCGGCGCCGATTTCCTCCTCCGCCGCGCCGCCGAAGAGCTCGCCGACCGGCTGGCCCTGGTCAAGCGGCGCTTCACGCTCGCCGCGGACCTCGCGACGCCCGGGCCGCATGCCGCGGAGATCCTGGCGGCGAGCGGACAGGTCGACCGGGTCGTGCGCCTCGCCCCGACCCTGCCGAGCCTCGGAGCCGGCGGCTTTGCCGGCGCGGTCGGCGACATCGAGCGCCTGCCGCTCGGCGAAGGCCGCTTCGACCTCGCCGTGTCGCTGCTCGCGCTGCAGACGGCGAACGACCTGCCGGGCGCGCTGATCCAGATGCGCCGCGCGCTCGCCCCCGACGGCCTGCTCGTCGTCGCGCTGCTCGGCGGCGATACGCTGACGGAACTGCGCCAGAGCCTGACGCTGGCGGAAAGCGAGGTTCTCGGCGGCGCGTCGCCGCGGGTCGCGCCGTTCGTCGACGTGCGCGCGCTGGGAAGTCTCGCGCAGCGGGCGGGACTGGCGCTGCCGGTGGTCGATCTCGACCGCGCGACCGTGCGCTATTCCGACATGTTCGCGCTGATGGGCGATCTGCGCGCCGTCGGGGCCGCCAACGCGCTTGCCGACCGCAGCCGCAGGCCGCTTCGCCGCGAGGTCCTCGCGCGGGCGGCGGCGGCCTATGCGGAGCGCTTCGCCGACCCGGACGGGCGCCTGCGCGCGACCTTCGACGTCGTCTGGCTCAACGCCTGGGCGCCGCACGAGAGCCAGCCGAAGCCGCTCAAGCCCGGATCGGCGACGGTCCGCCTTGCCGATGCGCTGAAACCGCGGCGGTGAACGGGCGCGCTTTGGTCACGGCGCCGCCATTTGACCGCCACGGCCTCACGGATAAGATGATCCCGTGTTCGACGACAGGCGTATCAGGAGGGCGAGCGCCGGGGCGAGAAGGAGGTTCCGATGGCAAAGTCGGAGATGATCGGAAAGACTTCGGCCGACGACGACGGGCCTCGGCGCGCGAAGAAACTCGACCCGCTCGTGCGCTACATGATCTTCCACTGGATCCTGGGCATGCTCGGCGGCGCGCTCGGCACGACGCTCCTGCTGGTGTTCGACCCGTTCGGCCTGTGGCACCTGATCAACGACAGCGGGCTCGGCGTCGAAGCGATCTTCCTGCTCTACATCGGCTTCATGACCTCGTTCGGCGGGCTGGTCTGCGCGGCGGCGGTGATGTTCCCGCCCGACGACGACGACAAGCCGCCGCGCGGCGGCCTGCGCGGCAACGTGATGCCGGCGCACTGGGAGCCGCGGCTGGTCCCGGTGCGGGCGCCGGGACGGGCGTAGGAATCCGTCTGCCGGCAGACGCCAATCGGCGGGGCGCGGCGATACGCGCGCACCCCCGCCACGTCTCATCGGGCGAGCGCAATGGGCGTCGGCGCCCAAAGCCAAGCGCAAAGGCGTCCTGAGCCACCGGCGGGGCTTCGTCGCAAGCGCCGCGGGCGGCTGGCGTTCCCGAAAAACCTCGGCTTGCAATCAACGCGGACGTCCGCTAACATGTTTGTAAAGATCGAGGGCGGTTATACCACGGAAATCTAAGACGAACTCAGCCCGTTGAAGTAACGGACGAGGTAGCTTGCCTTTCCGCAAGTTTCGCATGAGGCGGTCGCCTGCAGGCAGAATCGAGGCCGTCCGCCATGCGCATGTCCCGTCGGAACTTCGTTCAGTCGGCGGTCTCGAGCGGCATTGCGCTCAGCTTCGCCCGTCTGGCGGTCGCCGGGGCGATCCCGTTCGACGCGCGCGAGACCCTTCCGGGACGGCGGAATGCTGCGATCGATGCGGCCGGCCGCCTCGACGGCGTCGCCAAGGTCACCGGCGCAAAGCTCTACGCTTCCGATTTTCGCGCGGACGACATGCCCGGTTGGCCGTCGAAAACCGCGCACGCGCTGCTGCTGCGCGCCGCCGACGCGACGCATGTCTACCGCGGCCTCGACCTCTCCGCGATCGACGGAGCCCTCGCGCCGGATGCCGTGGTGACCGCCGAGGACGTCGCGCGGATCCACGCAAGGACGCCCGACTTCTACGCTGGCGACTTGTTCTGCCCTGTCGGCGCGACTCCATTCTATCTCGGCCAACCGCTCGCGCTGCTGGTGTTTGGCGACTTCGACGTGTTCGACCAGGCGCGCTCGGCGTTGCGCGACGCCAAGTTCGCGAAATACGGCGACGAAACCGGCCCGGTGGAATCGCCGAGCTACGGGGCGTTCCGCTTCACCCGCGTGGGAGGCCCGACGCCGGAGGCGCCCGATGTCTTCTCGCCGGTCAACGACGGCTGGGTCAGTCCTGGAAAATTCGAGACGATCCGGAACATGGAGCGCCCAATCTGGGCGCGGCTGCCGATCCCGACCGGGGCCGACTACGCCAAGGTCGCGGAGACCGGCGAGCAAATCCGCGCCGAACTCGCATCGGACAATCCGGCGCTGCTGGTGCTGAATCAAGAATTCCAGACCCAGTCGGTCGATCCGATGTTTCTCGAGCCGGAAAGCGCCCTCGGCTGGTACGACGCCGGGCGGGAGACGCTTGAACTCGTCCTGGGCGTTCAGTCCCCCTACGAAGCGGCCGAATCGGTCGCCTTCATGCTCGGCCAGGCGAACGCGGCCTTTCGCCCGAAGCAGATCACGACGCGCTTCGCCTATTGCGGGGGCGGGTTCGGCGGCCGCGACCACACCCCCTTCCCGCTTTACGCGGCGCTGGCGGCGATGGCTTTCCCGGACCGTCCGGTCCGACTGGCGAACAGCCGGTTCGAGCAGTTCCAGTCCGGCGTCAAGCGGCACGCCTTCGCCATGAGCACGCGGATCGGCGTCGATCGCGCGACGGGCAAGATCGTCGGGTTCGCGGCCGACCACGTGCTCGACGGGGGCGGCCTCGCCAATTTCTCGGCCAATGTCGCGACCGTCGGCGCCAACGCCGCGCTCGGCGTCTACTACGCCCCCAAGGCCGACGTCACCACCTTCGCGTTCCATTCGCGCGGGGTGACCGCGGGTTCGATGCGCGGCTACGGCACGGTCCAGACGATGACCGCTCTCGAGACCCTGGTCGACGAGATCTGCGAGATGCTGCCGCTCGACCCGATCGAGTTTCGGCGCCGCAACGCGCTCGCGACCGGCTGGAGAACCCTGGCCGGCAACCCCTATATCGTGTCGGTCCGGACGCCGGAGATCCTCGAAAAGCTGGAGAACCATCCGATCTGGCGCGACCGCGCCGAGGCCAAGGCGCATGCCCCTCCGGGCGTGCTGGTGGGAACCGGGGTCGCGTGCGCCGCCAAGGACTACGGCTCCGGCGCGGACTGTTCGCTCGGGTCGGTCGCGATCGCGGCCGACGGGACGATCTCGATTCAATGCGACTCGGTCGAAATGGGGAACGGAATCGGGACCGCCGCGTCGAACCGGGTCGCGGCCCATCTCGGCCGGGCCGCCGACGAGGTCGCGACCGCCCGGATCGACGCGTTCGGCCCGCTCGGCCTCGTGACCTCGAGCGACCCGTACCTGATCAGTCAGTGGATGCAGGACGCCGAGCAGCGCAACCCGCGCTGGGTTCCCGCGATCAGTTCCGCAAGCAGCGCTTCGGTCGGAGCGCACGTCGGAACCCATGCCGCCGCCGAGGCCGCCCGCGTCGTCTTTCGTTACGGCCTGTGGCCGGCGGCGCTTGATCTGTGGCGCGTGCCGCGGACGGATCCGCGGGCGCAGGCGTGGCGGCAAGCGCTCTGGAAGGACGGCCGGCTCGTGATGCCGGGTCTCGCCCCGCTCGCCCTCGCCGATCTCGCGGCGCGAGCCCACGCGCAAAACGGCGTCACGGCGGCGATGACGCACGGCTTCAACCGCTGGTCCTGGGCGAGCGCCGCCTTCGTCGTCGACGGCGAGACGTGGTCGGCCGACATCGACGCGCTCGCCGTGCGACGCGGAAGCGGCGATTTCGTCCGTCTCGACCGCACGGCGGTGACCTTCCCGCCGACCGACTTCAACCGGATCGGGACGAGCTACGCCTCGCTTTGCGGCACGCTGGTGCGCGTCGAGGTGGAGAAAGCGACCGGCGCGATCCGCGTCGCCCGGGGCTACAGCGTCCTCGAATGCGGGCGGCCGCTGGCGCCGGAGATCGTGATCGGCCAGGCGCAGGGGGGCTTCGCGATGGGCGTCGGCTACGCGCTGCTCGAATCGTTACCGCCCTACGAGGGCGGACCCGGCGAGGGGACCTGGAACCTCGGGCAATATCTGATCGCCAGAGCCTCGGACTTGCCGGTGCACGCGCTGGAGGTCGAGGTGCTGCCGCCGGTCGAGCCGGACGAACGCCCGAAGGGCATGGCCGAAGTGGTGATGATTCCCGTCGTCCCGGCGCTGCTCAACGCGATCTTCGACGCGACCGGCCACCGTTTTCGCTCCCTGCCGGTGACCCAGCCGATGATCGCGGACGCGCTCCGCAAGGGAGCGCCGCGATGAAGTCGATCACGGTCACCGTCAACGGCGTCGCGCACGGTCCCCGCAACGTGCGGGACGACCTGTCGATGAACGATTTCCTGCGGGAATATCTCGGCATGACCGGCACCAAGTTCGGCTGCGGCGCCGCGCAGTGCCTCAGTTGCGCGATCATCGTCGACAACCCCGACGGAACGAGCGAAACCAGCCCGACCTGCATCGTTCCCGCCGCAAGCTTCGACGGCAAGATGATCCGGACCGTGGAGGGCCACGCCAGGAACGGCGAACTGTCCGTGTTGCAGCGGGCGTTCATCGACCATTTCGCCTTCCAGTGCGGGTATTGCACCGCGGGTTTCCTGAACGAGGCGCAGGTTCTGCTGGAGCGTCTGGCGAGGACGCCGATCGCGCGCGCAGACCTGGAAAGAACGATCGCCGAGGCGCTCGACGGCCACCTGTGCCGCTGCACCGGCTACGTGAAATATCACGAGGCGGTGCGGGCCGTCGTGCTCGCCGATCCTGCCCGCTATCTTCGAACGGCGCCCCCATGACCAGCGCCCCGATCCCGGCCCTGCTCGTCGTGGCGCTGGCCCTGCCGGCGACCGTTTGGGCCGGGTTCGCGGCGACCCGGGCCGCGCCGGGCGAACTGCGCAGCGTCGAGAGCTTTGCGTCGATCGGCGATCCGGCCCTGCCCGCGCCAGGGCGACACGGCGCGTCTGCATCAACCCCCGGTCGAGCGCGGCGCCGATGGGCTCGGACTTCCGGCGCTCCGGTGTCCGGTCTGCCACCAGGCGGCGAATTTCGAGCCGGCGCGGGTCCCGGGCAATCCGATCTGGCGTCTCGCGCCGCGCGAGATGGGCTGGGAAGGAAAGTCGCTCGGCGAGATCTGCGCCCAGATCCGGGACCCGGCTCGCAACGGCGGCCGCTCGCTGGCGGCGATCGTCGAGCATGTCGGCGGGGATCATCTGGTCGGCTGGGCCTGGGCGCCCGGCTCGGGCCGCGAGGCGGCGCCGGGGAGTCAGGCCGAGGCCCGGGCTCTCGTCTCGGCCTGGGTCGAAACCGGGGCGGAGTGCCCGCGCCCGTAGTGGGGGGAGACGGTCAATGAAGTCGTTCAGAAAAATGTTGGGCGACGCCGGCGTGGCGGCGTCGATCGCCGTCGCGCTGGCGGCGGGAACGCCGGCCCATGCCGACGTAGCGTCGAGCCGCCTCGGGGAGATCGTCGGCGTCGAGAAAGCGAGCCCGGCGGAGGTCGGCGTCGCCGACATCCTGGGGCTCAATACGACCATGTTCGAGCTCTACGCCAACGCAGCCAAGGCGTTCCAGAAGACCATTCAAGCCGAGCACCCGATCATTCTCGGGCTGTTTTCCGGGGCCGGAGGACGGTTCCTCCTCTATCGCCCGGGCATGGCGCCGCTGGAAGCGCCGCCGGTTCCCATCGTCTATCAGTTGCTCAAGTCGGTGGGCCACAGCACCATGGCGCTGACGGAAGTGGTGCTTCCCTATCTCGGCAGCCCCAACGACCGGATGTGGCGCGGCCCGCTCCTGGCCTACCGCAGCCGCATGCAATCCGCCCTCGAGGGGCTCGACGCCGCGCCGATGCGCGACGACTGGAAGCCCGTCAGCCGCGCGATCCTGGAAAACAACATCGCGTTCATGGACGCCGCGCTGGCGGCGAACGCGATCTCGGCCGAGCTGCTGGAGGACTTCGCCAAGAAGCAGGGTCCGTTGCTGAAAAAGAACATCGCCTGGGCCGCCCAGACGCAGGTCGAGCACTGGATGGACGTCCTCGCCGGCTGGAAGGCGATGATCGGAAAGGATTGGGACAAGACCTATGCCGCGAGCAATACGATCTATGTCGCCCGGCAGAACAACGTCCTGTTCAGCGTTCTGGCCCAGTTCTTCGCGCCCGAGGCGATCAACGACCGGCTGATGCTGATCGAAACCATCTCGTTCACCACCACGCCCGACGACATGATGGAGGCGATGACCCGGATCATCGCCGATCGCTCCGTCGGCGCGGCCTTTTTCGGCGACTACCATCTCATGGACTACGAACTGATGGGCGGCGACGCGCGCGAGGCGGTGATCGCAGAGGACAAGAAGCGCGACATCCCGGTGAACCTGCCGCCGCTGGCGCCGTTCGGCTCGCACCAGTGGCCGACGCTGATCACCCCGGGACCGGGCCCGAAGACCCTGTCCGATCTGCCTTGACGGCCGTGCGGCTCCGCCGGCCGGCGATCAAAAGTCGTCGCCGGCGGGCTCCGCTTCCTTGGTCTCGTGCTTCATGATCAGCGGCGCCTGGGCGAGGGCGAAGACCAGCGTCAGCGGCATGAAGCCGAAGGTCTTGAACTTCACCCACAGGTCGGTGGTCTGGCTGCGCCAGATCACCTCGTTCAGCACCGCGAGCGCGATGAAGAACCAGGCCCAGCGCCAGGTCAGGATCCGCCAGCCCTCCTCGTCGACGTGCAGCGCCCCGTCGAACAGGATCTTCAGGAACGGCCGGTTCAGCCACAGGCCGGCGAACAGGGTCGCGCCGAACAGCAGGTAGAGCGCCGTCGGCTTGATCTTGATCAGCGTCTCGTCGTGGAAGAACAGCGTCAGCGAGCCGAAGATGACCACGATCACCGCAGTCACCAGCGGCATGATCGGGATGCGCTTCAGAACGACATAGGACACGACCAGCGTGACCAGAACGCCCGCCATCAGCACCCCGGTCGCGACATAGATGTCGAAGCGCGAATAGGCGGCGAAGAACAGCGCCAGCGGCCCGAGTTCGAGCAGCAGCTTGACGATCGGATTGAGCGCCTTGGGACGGGCGGGCGCGGTCCCGGTCGCGTTGCTCCCCGTCATGGCGCAGCCTCCGTGCGGTCGATGCCCGCGATCGCCTCGGCGAAGTCCCGCGCCGCGAACGGCTCGAGGTCGTCGACCCCCTCGCCGACGCCGATGAAATGCACCGGCAGGGCGAACTTGTCGGCGATGGCGACGAGGATGCCGCCGCGCGCGGTGCCGTCGAGCTTGGTCATCACGAGCCCGGTCACCCCGGCGGTGCGGCCGAAAATTTCGACCTGGTTCAACGCATTCTGCCCGACCGTCGCGTCCAGCACCAGCAGCACCGCGTGCGGCGCCTCGGCGTCGACCTTCTTCATCACGCGGATGATCTTCTCCAGTTCGCTCATCAGTTCGGCGCGGTTCTGCAGGCGGCCGGCGGTGTCCATCAGCACGATGTCGGCGTCGAGTTCGCGGGCGCGGTTGAGCGCGTCGAAGGCGAGGCCGGCGGCGTCCGCGCCCTGGTCGCGTTCGACGAGGTCGGAGGCGGTGCGCCGCGCCCACACGCGCGCCTGCTCGATCGCGGCGGCGCGGAACGTGTCGCCGGCGGCGATCACGATCGTCTTGCCCTGGGCGCGGAGCTTGGCGGCGAGCTTGCCGATGGTGGTGGTCTTGCCCGAACCATTGACGCCGATCACCAGAATGACGAACGGGCGCTTGGCCGGGTCGATGACCAGCGGCCGGGCGACGGGCGCGAGCGTCCGCTCGACCTCGGCCGCCAGCACCGCCCTAACGGCGTCGGGATCGATGCCCTTCTCGTAGCGGCCGCGGCCGACCGCCTCGCGGATGCGAGTCGCGGCGGCGAGACCGAGATCGGCCTGGATCAGGACGTCTTCGAGATCGTCGAGCGAGCCCGCGTCGAGCTTGCGCTTGGTGAAGATGTCGGTGACGCCGCGGCCGATGGTGGTCGAGGAGCGCGACAGGCCGGCCGTGAGCCGCCTGAGCCAGGGCGTCCTCGGCGCCGCGGGCTGCTCGGGCGGCGGGGTCGGCTCGGGCGGTGACGGCTCGGGCGGCAGGGGCGCGAACGATTCGACCGCAGGCGCAGGCTCGACCGGCGCCGGTTCGGGCTGGACCGGGGCTTCCGGGGGGGGCGGGGCCTCGACCGGAGCCGGAGCTTCCGGCGCGGCGGCCCCGCCG
>CAMFKX010000157.1 GCA_945957375.1 uncultured Roseiarcus sp. | reverse complement strand
CCGGCAATCTCTTGCATGTCGTCGGCGGCGGCGCGACGACCTTCAACGCCGACGCCTCGACCCTGACCGGCGCCATCGTCACCGATTCCGCCTCGACCTCCAGCGTCAACCTCAGGAACGGGACGACCTGGACGATGACCGGCTCGTCCGCCGTCAGCAATCTCGCCGTCGCCAACAGCACCGTCGTCTTCGCGCCGCCGAGCGCCGGCGGAGGGTTCAAGACGCTCACGGTCGGCGACTATGTCGGCGGCTCCGGCGCCAACATTGTGATGAACGCGAAGCTCGGCGGCTCGAGCACGGAGACGGACAAGATCGTCGTCACCGGCAAGGCGACCGGCTTCACCTATCTCACCGTCAACAACGCCGGCGGCCTCGGCGGCCCGACGTCCGGCGCCGGCATTCCGCTCGTCACCAAGGCGAACGGCGGCGCGATCGCGTCGGACGCCTTCGCGCTCGCCAATACGCCCGTCGCTGGCGGCTACCGCTACCTGCTCGACGAAAACAACGGCGACTGGTTCCTGGTCTCGACTCCGACGGCGACGACCAACCAGATGCAGGGCTCGATCGACGCCGTCGCGCGGGCGCAGCAGGCCCAGGCGATCACCGGCCGAATTCTCGGGTCGCTCCTGATCGGCGCGACGCAGCAGATCAACTGCACCAACTGCGGCTCGGGCTTCGCCTCGATCGGCTCGCTGGCGCTCGGCGCCCAGGGGCGCTGGGTGCTTTCGCCGACGCTGACCGCGATCGGCGGCGTTTCCTACAACCAGTGGACCGCGCAGGGCATCTCCGTCTACGACGCCCCGACCGCGGCCGGGTCGCTGATCTACGATCTGGTCACCTGGGGATCGAGCCGGCCGTTCTTCCAGGTCGGCCTCGGAATCACGCCCTACGAAAGCGTCCACACGACGCGCACCTATCCCAACGGCGCTTACGCCGGGGTCGGCAATTCGGTCGCGGTCGACCGCGACCTGACGGCGTTCGGCCGGCTGGGCTGGATCTCGCGGTTCTCGCCGATCGACGAGGCGGCGGTCTACGCCGACCTCGGCCGAAACTGGATGCAGACCGGCGGCTACACCGAGACGACGACGGCGGCGAATCCCTATCCGGCGAGCGCCGGCGTCGGACTCCAGGCTCTCAACGTCGCTAGGTTCGGCGGCCAGTACACCCACCTGTTCAACGGCTTCCTCGAGGTCAACGTCACCGGCGCCCTGGCGTATGGCTTCGGCTCGGGCGCGGGCACGTTCGTCAACGTCTATGCGTTCGGCCCGATCGCGCCGGGGGCCGTTCCCAACTCCACCTGGTTCGAATACGGCGGCCGAGTCGGCTACCGCTTCAACAACCGGATGGTCGTCGACGCGTTCGTGCTCGGCACCGCCGGCGGCGTTGTCGGAAGCACCATCCACGGCGGCCTCGCGCTCAGGCTCGCTTTCTGACCGATTGCCGGCGAAGGCCGGTTACGTGTCGTGGACGTAGCCTGCCCGCGCGCCGCGCGATAGGGGCGGGGCAACGGGCGAGTTCGCAATGGATCTCTTGAAAAGTTAGTCTGTTGGACGTACTTCTCTCAAGAGGTGATCATCATGGCCGCGATGAAGCAAGACCGGCGTCTGAGGGAAGAGCGACTTGGCTTTCGCGTCGACGAGTCTACGAAGGCGCTGATCGAGCGCGCCGCGCAGCTCGAGCGGCGCAAGGTCACTGATTTCTGCATGACCGCGCTGACAGAAGCCGCGCGGCGAACGATCGCGGAGCACGAGACTATTGTGCTGTCGGATCGGGACCGCGCGGTATTCTTCGATGCGCTCGTCAGCCCGACCGCGCCGAATGAACGCCTTCAACGGGCCTTCGCGGAGCATCAGCGCCGGGTCGTGCGGTGAATGCCGAGTTCGACATCCGCCGATCTTCGGATCGCCGTCCTAATCGACGCGCACGATCGGAGCCGCTTCACGTGTGGGGTGGAAAGTCTCGATCGCTATCTCAAGACCCAGGCTGGGCAGGACGTGCGCCGGAAAGCAAACGCCGTCTTTGTGCTGAGCAGGGACGCCGAGCCGGATCGTGTCCTCGGCTACTACACGCTCTGTGCGATGGCGATCTCGAGGGGCGACGCGCCGGAGGCTGCTCGGAAGCACCTTCCCCGTTATCCGCTCGTTAGTTGCACCCTGATCGGGCGGCTGGCGGTGGCCAGGGATCAACAGGGCCAGGGCCTCGGCTCGATCCTGCTTGCCGATGCGCTTCAGCGCGCGTTCGACAGCGCCGACACGGTGGGCTCCTCAATGGTGATTGTCGACGCTCTGGACGAAGCGGCTGCCGGCTTTTACGCAGCCTACGGCTTCGCCCGCCTCCCGGACTCGCTGCGCCTTGTTATGCCTATGCGTCAAGCTGGCCGGGGAACTGAACGATGACGGCTTTGCCATCATCGTTCGGAGAGGCAAATCCGACGGGTCTCGGGCTTTGGGGAGCAAGCTCGCTCGCGCTGCAGAGATGACTTGCAGCAAGTTTAGGTGTTCAGCGGAGTTGGTCGCATTCATTAGCCTCGGGGCCATGCCATGCCGGAAGCGGCCTCTGGATTAGCGGCGAAGCAAGAAACGGCCCCGAAGGGCCGCTCTAGACACTATTTCCTATAGGAGATTTGGAGCGGGCGAAGGGATTCGAACCCTCGACCCCAACCTTGGCAAGGTTGTGCTCTACCCCTGAGCTACACCCGCATCCATGCGGCCGGCGAGCCGCCCGCGGGACGGCTTATGGCAAAGCTTCGGCAGGTTTGCAACACCTTGTTTTCGCCGCGATGACCCGAATAGTGCAGCCGGGTCTTTTCGCGGGGCCGTTCGGGAACACGGCGGATTGATTTGTCAGGCGCGCCCTCCCGTGCCATGCGGAGCGCCCGACGAGGTCGCGTATGAACGATGCGTTTCGACCGGACGTCGCCGAGCGCCTTGCGCCCGCGCCGCCGCCCGCTCCCGAGAAGGTGGACCCCGGGCCGGCGCCGAAGGGGCCGCCGCCGCGTCGGCGCAGCCTGTTCTGGCGCATCGTGGTGGTCCTCATCCTCGCCGCCGCCGCCGTGGTCGGCTGGCAGAAATTCGAAAAGAACGAGACCGCCCCGAAAGACGACTCCAAGTCCGATCGCGCCGGCTCCGAGCGGCCGACGCCGCCGCAGACCGTACGCGTCGCGACGGTCGCGACGGGCGACATGCCGATCACCCTCGACGCGCTCGGAACCGTCATTCCGTTCGAGACGGTGACGGTCCGCACCCAGATCGCCGGGACCCTGATGGAGGTCGGCTTCGCCGAGGGGCAGATGGTGCGCAAGGGGGACTTCCTCGCCCAGATCGACCCGCGCCCCTATCAGGCCGCGCTCGCCCAGGCGCAGGGGCAGCTCGCCAAGGATCAGGCGCTGCTCGCCCAGGCGGAAAGCGACCTGCAGCGCTACGAAGCGCTCGCCCGCCAGGATTCGATCGCGCGCCAGCAGGTGGACAACCAGCGGGCGCTGGTGGCGCAGGACAAGGCGGCGATCCAGACCGATCAGGCCCAGGTCCAGACCGCCGAACTCAACCTCGGCTATACCCGCATCGTCTCGCCGATCGACGGACGTGTCGGCCTTCGGCTGGTCGATCCCGGCAACTACCTGCAGCCGTCCGATTCGGCGGGCCTGGTCGTCGTCACGGAACTCGATCCGATCAGCGTCGTCTTCTCGACCGCCGAGGACAATCTGCCGCGCATCGCCGCGCGCCTCGCCTCGGGGGCGACCATTCCCGTTACCGTGTTCAACCGCGCCAACGTCGACAAGCTCGCCGAGGGGACGCTGACCACCTACGACAGCCAGGTCGACGTCACCACCGGCACGATCAAGATGCGCGCGACCTTCGACAATTCCAAGCGGACGCTGTTTCCGCAGCAGTTCGTCAACGTGCGCCTGCTGATCGACACGCTGAAGGGCGTGGCGCTCGCCCCCAATGCCGCCGTCCAGGTCGGCCCCTCGGGCAATTTCGTCTATCTCTTCAACGGCGACGGAACCGTGTCGAAGCGCGATGTGGTGGCAGGCCCATCGGACGCGAAGTCAACCACGATCACGTCGGGCCTCGCCGCCGGCGACCGGGTGGTGATCGACGGCGTCGACCGCCTGCGCGACGGGGCCAAGGTGACGCTGGCGGGCGAGACCGGCGCCAAGGTGACGCTGGCGGGCGAGACCGGCGCCAAGGGAGGCGACGCGAAGGCCGCCGAAGCCTGCGCGGCGAACCTCGCGCCCGAGGCGAAGGCGATCTACGCCGCCGCAGCCGCGGGGTTCCCGTCGGCGACGGACCCTCGCGCTTTCCTGCGCGAGAAGACCGCCGACCTCGTCAAGGCGGGCGCTGTGCCGAAGGACGGCGCGCGCGCCGGCGCGATAGCGGCGCGCGACTGTCTGGCGCAGCTTCCGGCGACCCCGGTCACGCAAAAGGCCGCCGTCCCGGGCGCGGCGCCGTGAGCGCCGCGAGCCCTTCGTGAACCCGTCCCGCCTCTTCATCGACCGGCCGGTCGCGACCAGCCTGATCATGATCGCGATCCTGCTGATCGGGCTTGCGGGCTACCGTTTCCTGCCGCTCTCCGCCTTGCCGGAAGTCGACTACCCGACGATCCAGGTCCAGACCTTCTATCCCGGCGCGAGCCCGGAGGTGATGACCTCGGCGATCACCGCCCCGCTCGAGCGCCAGTTCGGTCAGATGGCGAGCCTCAACCAGATGATGTCGGCGAGTTCGGCCGGCGCGTCCGTCATCACCCTGCGCTTCGGGCTCGAGATCGGCCTCGACATCGCCGAGCAGGAGGTTCAGGCGGCGATCAACGCGGCCGGCAACCTGTTGCCCGCCGATCTTCCGGCGCCGCCGATCTATTCCAAGGTCAATCCGGCCGACGCGCCCATTCTGACGCTCGGCGTCGCATCCGACACGATGAAGGCGACCGAGGTCGAGGACATCATCGAGGGCCGGATCGTGCCGAAGCTGTCGCAGCTTCCCGGCGTCGGGCTCGTCACCATCTCCGGCGGCCAGCGGCCGTCGGTGCGCATCCACGCCAACCCGCTCGCGCTCGCCGCCTACGGCGTCAATCTCGACGATTTGCGCACCACCATCGCCAACCTCAACGTCAACACGCCCAAGGGCGGCTTCGACGGGCCGACGCAGGCCTCGACGATCAACGCCAACGACCAGATCCGCGACCCCGCCGACTACGCGAAGTCGGTGATCGCCTGGCGCAACAACGCGCCGATCCATCTGTCCGACGTGGCGACGGTCGAGATGGGGCCGGAGAACAGTCGGCTCGCGGCGTGGATGGACACGACGCCCGCGCTGATCGTCAACATCCAGCGCCAGCCCGGCGCGAACGTGATTCAGGTCGCCGACAGCGTCAAGGCGATCCTGCCGACGCTGAGCGCCAGCCTGCCCGCCGGGATCACGGTGAAGCCGCTGACCGACCGAACCACCACCATTCGCGCCTCCGTGAAGGACGTCGAGTTCGAACTCGCGCTCGCCGTCGGCCTCGTCGTGATGGTGATCTTCCTGTTCCTGCGCAACATCCCGGCGACCATCATCCCGAGCCTGTCAGTTCCGCTGTCGCTCGTGGGTGCGCTGGCGATCATGTATGCGTTCGATTTCAGTCTCGACAACCTGTCCCTGATGGCGCTGACCGTCGCCACCGGCTTCGTCGTCGACGATGCGATCGTGGTGATCGAGAACATCGCCCGTTACCTCGAAGCCGGAGACAGCCCCTACGACGCGGCCGTCAAGGGCTCGGCGCAGATCGGCTTCACCATCATCTCGCTGACCGTCTCGCTGCTCGCGGTGCTGATCCCGCTGCTCTTCATGGGCGACGTGGTCGGGCGGCTGTTCCACGAATTCGCCATCACGTTGGCCGCCACCATCGTCATCTCCGCCTTCGTGTCGCTGACGCTGGTGCCAATGCTGTGCGCGAAGCTGCTCAAGCCGACCGGCGGCGACGAGGCGAGCGGCGGGCGCTTCTTCCAGGCGCTGACCCGCTTCTACGCCGCCACCCTGCGCGTCGTGCTCGAGCATCAGGGGATCACGCTGCTGGTCGCGCTCGGCACTTTCCTGCTCACCGGCTATCTCTACGCGACGATCCCGAAAGGGTTTTTTCCGATCCAGGACACCGGCGTCATCCAGGGCGTGACGCAGGCTCCCGAGGACGTCTCGTTCGAACGCATGGCGAACCTGCAGCAGGCGCTGGCGAAGGCGGTCCTCGCCGACCCGGACGTCGCGAGCCTGTCGTCGTTCATCGGCGTCGACGGCGCGAACGTCACGCTGAACTCGGGCCGCTTCCTGATCAACCTGAAGCCCGAGGACCAGCGCAAGGCGCATGTGAGCGCGATCATCCGCCGCCTTCAGCAGGAGACCGCCGGCGTCGCCGGCATTTCCCTGTTCATGCAGCCGGTGCAGGACCTGACCATCGACACGGCGGTCAGCGCCACCCAGTATCAGTTCACCCTCGAGAATCAGGATCTCGCCCTGCTTCAGCAGTGGACGCCGAAGGTGCTCGAGCGGCTCGCGAAGGTGCCAGCGATCGTCGACGTCGCGAGCGATCTTCAGCCCAACGGCCGCTCCGTCTTCGTCGACCTCGACCGCGCCGCCGCGGCGCGCTTCGGCATCACCCCGGCGATCGTCGACAACGCGCTCTACGACGCCTACGGCCAGCGCATCGTTTCGACCATATTCACCCAAAGCAACCAGTACCGGGTCATCCTCGACATCGACCCGACAATGACGCGCTCGATCGATTCGCTCGACAGCCTCTATCTGCCGTCGGCTTCGTCGACCGCGGGCCAGACGCCGCTGAACGCGGTCGCCAATTTCGTCGTCAAGCCCTCGCCGCTGCAGATCTCGCATCTGAAGCAGTTTCCGGTGACGACGGTCTCGTTCAACCTCGCGCCCGGCGCCTCGCTCGGCGCCGCGGTCGAGGGGATCGACGCGGCGCTGAAGGACATCGATCTGCCGCCGAGCTTCGCCGTCGCCTATCAGGGCGCGGCGCAGGCGTTCCAGGCGGCGTTGTCGAACGAGGTGTTCCTGCTCGCCGCGGCGATCGCCGCGATGTACATCGTGCTCGGGGTGCTCTACGAGAGCTTCATCCACCCGATCACGATCTTGACCACGCTGCCCTCGGCGGGCATCGGCGCGCTGCTGACGTTGCAGTTCGCCGGCGCCGGCCTCGACATCATCGGCGTCATCGGCATCGTGCTGCTGATCGGCATCGTGAAGAAGAACGCGATCATGATGATCGACTTCGCTCTCGATGCGCAGCGCCATGAGGGCCTGCCGCCGCGCGAGGCGATCTTTCAGGCCTGCCTTCTGCGCCTGAGGCCGATCCTAATGACGACGGTCGCGGCGATCTTCGGCGCGCTGCCGCTGATGCTTGGGACCGGCGTCGGCTCCGAGCTTCGTCACCCGCTCGGCCTCGCCATCGTCGGCGGGCTCGCCTTCTCCCAGGTGCTGACGCTCTACACGACCCCGGTCATCTATCTCTTCTTCGAGCGCCTCGGCGGGCGCTTCGGACTGGGTTCCGCCGTTTCGACCTTGGCGGCCGAGCCGTCGTGACCCAGGGCTTCTCGGAAATCTTCATCCGCCGGCCGGTCGCGACGACGCTGCTGACGATCGGCATCATCTTCGGCGGCTTGCTCGGCTACCGGCAATTGCCGGTCGCGCCGCTGCCCAAGGTCGATTTTCCGGTCATCATGGTGCAGGCGAGCATGTCGGGCGCGAGCCCCGACACCATGGCGACTTCGGTCGCGGCGCCGCTCGAGCGGCATCTCGGCCAGATCGCCGACGTCAACGAGATGACGTCGCAGAGCATGCAGGGCTCGACCTTCATCGTGCTGCAGTTCGGGCTTGATCGCGCCATCGACGGGGCGGCGCGCGACGTGCAGGCGGCGATCGTCGCCGCGCGCGCCGACTTGCCCGCGAGCCTGCGCCAGAATCCGTCGTACCGAAAGCTGAACCCGGCCGACGCGCCGATCATGGTGCTCGCGATGTCGTCGCCGACCCGGACGCCGGGGCAGCTCTACGACATCGCCTCCAACGTCCTGCAGCAGCGCCTGTCGCAATTGCCCGGCGTCGGCCAGGTCAACATCTCGGGTTCGGCCCTGCCGGCGGTGCGGGTGGAGGTCAATCCGACCGCGGTGTTCCGATACGGCATCGGGCTCGAGGACATTCGCGCTGCGCTCGCATCCGCTAACGCCAACAGTCCGAAGGGTGCGATCGAGGACGCCAATGCGCACTACCAGATTTACGCCAACGATCAGGCGACGAGGGCCGCGCAATATCGCGATCTCGTGGTCGCCTATCGCAACAACGCGGCGGTCAAGCTCAGCGACGTCGCGGATGTGGTCGATTCCGTCGAGGACCTGCGCAACGCCGGCCTGACCAACGGCAAGCCGGGGGTCGCAGTGGTGGTGTCGCGCCAGCCCGGCGCCAACATCATCGACATGGTCGACGCGGTGCAGAGGGAGTTGCCGCGCCTGATCGCCTCGCTGCCCGGGGACGTCGATCTCACGATCGCGGTCGACCGGTCGAAGACGATCCGCCAGTCGCTGTCCGACACGATGGAGACGCTGATCGTCGCGGTCGTGCTGGTGATCGCCGTCGTGTTCGCCTTTCTGCGCAGCGTACGCGCGGCCGCGATCCCGTCGGTCGCGGTGCCGACGTCGATCATCGGCACGTTCGGCGTGATGTATCTCGCCGGCTTCAGCCTCGACAATCTATCGCTGATGGCGCTGACGATCTCGACCGGCTTCGTGGTCGACGACGCGATCGTGGTGCTTGAAAACGTCACCCGCCATCTCGACGCCGGCAAGTCGCGTCTCGAGGCGGCGATCGCCGGCGCGCGCGAAGTCGGCTTCACCGTGCTCTCGATTTCGCTGTCGCTGATCGCGGTGTTCGCGCCGCTGGTGTTCTTCGGCGGCATCGTGGGGCGCCTGTTCAGAGAGTTCGCGCTGACGCTGTCGGCGGCGGTGATGATCTCGCTGGTCGTCTCGCTGACCACCACGCCGATGATGTGCGCGCTGATCCTGCCGCGCACCGCCGCCCGGCACGGCCGGCTCTACCGCGCCTCCGAACGCGCGTTCGACGCGGCGCTCGGCTTCTACCGGACGACGCTGCGGATCGCGCTGCGCCATCCGGCGATCGTCGGCGTGACGCTGCTCGCCACGATCTGGCTGAACTACGACATGTTCCGCTATCATGTGAACTACAGCCTGTTCCCGGTGCAGGACACGGGGCTGGTGGTCGGCTCGATTCAGGCCGACCAGAGCATCTCGTTCCAGGCGATGGCCGAGAAGTTCAAGGAGATGCAAACCATCGTCCAGGAGGACCCGGCGGTCGCCAATGTCGTCGGCTTCACCGGCGGACGGCAGGTGAACACCGGCTTTATCTACGTGTCGCTGAAACCCTATTCCGAACGGAAAGCGACCGCGGACGAGGTCGTCAATCGGCTGCGCGACAAGCTGACCAGGGTCGCTGGAGCGCGGCTGTTCATGGTCCCCGTCTCCGATCTGCGCGCCGGCGGGCGGCAGAGCAACGCCGCTTATCAGTATACGCTGCTCGCCGCCGACACGGCCGATCTCTACAAATGGGCGCCGAAGCTGACCGAGGCGCTGCAGAACAGCGACGTCGTCAAGGACGTCAATTCCGACCAGCAGCAGGGCGGGCTCCAAACCGACATCGTCATCGACCGCGACACGGCGATGCGCCTCGGGCTGACGCTCAGCGCCATCGACAACACGCTCTACGACGCCTTCGGCCAGCGCCAGGTGTCGGTCATCTACCAGGCGCAGAATCAGTATCACGTGGTGATGGAGGTGGCGCCGCGCTACTGGCAGGATCCGCATGCGCTCGACAGCCTTTATGTGTCGACGGCGGGCGCCAATCCGACCGGAACGCAGCAGACCGGCCTCTCCGCCGGCCTGTTCAAGTCGAGCACGGGATCGCAGAGCACCGCGTCGTCGATTGCGTCCGACGCCGCCCGCAATCTCGCCACCAACGCGCTGGCGGCGAAGGGGCGCGGCAGCGCTTCGACCGGAGCGGCGGTGTCGTCGTCGGTCGAGACCATGGTTCCGCTGTCGGCCTTCGCCCGCTGGGTTCCCGGACACACGCCGCTTGGCGTCAACCACCAGGGCCTGTTCGCCGCCGCGACCATCTCGTTCAACCTCGCCTCCGGCAAGTCGCTGAGCGAGGCGCAGACGGAGATCGAGGACACCGTGCGGAGCCTCGGCATGCCTTCGACCATCCGGGGCGGCTTCGCCGGGACGGCGGCGCAGTTTCAGCAGTCGCAGTCGAACCTGCCGATGCTGTTCGGCGGGGCGCTGCTGACGATCTACATCGTGCTCGGCATCCTGTACGAGAGCCTGATCCATCCGATCACCATCCTCTCGACGCTGTTCTCGGCGAGCGCCGGCGCCGCGCTTGCGCTCTGGCTGTTCGACACGCCGTTCACCGTGATCGCGGCGATCGGCGTGCTGCTGCTGATCGGCATCGTGAAGAAGAACGCGATCATGATGATCGATTTCGCTCTCGACGCGGAACGGCGCGGCCTCGGCACGCGCGAGGCGATCGAGCAGGCGTGCCTGATGCGCTTCCGGCCGATCATGATGACGACCTTCGCCGCGATCTTCGGCGCGCTGCCGCTCGCCTTCGGGACGGGCGAAGGCGCCGAGCTTCGTCATCCGCTCGGCATCACGATCGTGGGAGGATTGATCGTCAGCCAGGCGCTGACCCTGTATACGACCCCTGTCGTGTTCATCTACCTTGATTCGTTTGCGAAATGGCTGGGGCGGATGTGGAACCGGTATTACCTGCGCGTCCCGGTGCGGTCGCTGCCCGAGGCCCGCTAGCCTTGCGCGGCGCGCGTTACGCCGCCGCGCTCGCGCTCGCGCTCGGCGGCTGTGCGCCCGTCGGGCCCAACTTCCAGCAACCGGCGGCGGTCCTGTCCCCGCAGTACAAGGAGATCGCAGGCTGGAAGGCGGCGACGCCGCGCGCGGCCGAGCCCAAGGGCGAGTGGTGGAGCGTATTCCACGATCCGGAGTTGAGCCGCCTGATGTCGGCGGTCGCCATCTCGAACCAGACGCTGAAGGCCGACGAAGCCAACTATCGCCAGGCGCTCGCCCTGATCGCCGAAGCCCGGGCCGGGTTCTTCCCGACCATCAACGGAACCGGATCGGCGACGCGCAGCTCGGTCGGCGGGACCAATTTCACCGCCGAGGCCCAGGGGTCGTGGACGCTCGACGTCTGGGGGCAGGTGCGGCGCGCGGTCGAGGCGCAGCAGGCGGGCGCCGAAGCGAGCGCCGCCACGCTCGCCAACGCCACGCTGTCGGCGCAGTCGGCCCTGGCGCTGGCCTATGTGCAGCTCCGTCAGGCGGATTCGCTCGAGGCGCTGCTGACGCGCACGGTGGCGGAATACCAGCGTTCGCAGACGATCACCCAGAACCAGTACGCGGCCGGCACCGCGGCCAAGTCGGACGTCATCACCGCGCAGGCGCAGGTGCTCAACGCCCAGGCGCAGCTGGTCGCCGCGGGCGTGACGCGCGCCCAGAGCGAGCACGCAATCGCGGTGCTGATGGGCCGTCCGCCCGCCGGGCTGGCGATCCCGCGCGGGGCGCTGGCGACCCGGACGCCGCCGATCCCGGCTAACCTGCCCTCCGCGCTGCTCGAACGACGTCCCGACGTCGCGGCGGCGGAAGAGACGATGCGGCAGGCCAACGCCGAGATCGGGGTCGCCTTCGCCGGCTACTTTCCGGCGGTGTCGCTGTCCGGACTGATCGGCTACTCGGGCAATCCGTTCATTGCGCAATACGGCGCGACCAATCCGGTCTGGTCGTTCGGCTCGGCGCTCGCCCAGCCGCTGGTCAACGGTGGGCTGACGGGCGCCCAGGTCGAGGCGGCGCGCGAGGCCTATCAGGCCCAGGTCGCGCTCTATCGCCAGACCGTGCTCAACGCCATCCAGCAGGTCGAGGACGCGCTCGCCGGGCTGCGCATCCACGGGCGGGAGGTGACCATTCAGGCGGAGGACGTCCGCATCTCGCGTCAGGCGACGCAGATTGCGCTCAACGAATACCGCGCCGGCACCCAGGCGTTCACGGCGGTGGTGGTCGCCGAAGCGCAGCAGCTCTCGGCGGAGGAGGCGCTGCTCGCGACGCAGGCGCAGCTTCAGGCCGACGCCGTCAACCTGATCGTGGCGCTCGGCGGCGGCTGGAGCGCGTCGCGGCTTCCCGACGCCGCGGCGGCGTCGTCGCCGGCCGCCGCGGCGTCGCCGGCTTCAGAATGACGGGGCGTAACGGCGCGCGATCGCGTCCGCGGCGCGCGCGTCGGCGCCGGTGAGCACCCCGCCGTTTGCGGCGCGCGCGGCCTTGACCGCCTTGACCAGCGCGTCGGAGCCGTCGACGAACTCGATGTCGCCGCCGCCGTTCGACAGCCGCCG
>CAMFKX010000156.1 GCA_945957375.1 uncultured Roseiarcus sp. | reverse complement strand
ACGCCGATCCCCTGCGTCGCCTGCAATCAGCACATGAAGTTCGCCGACCTGTTCGAGGCGGCGCGCGACCTCGGCGCCGATATCCTCGCCACCGGCCATTACGTCGTCGCGCGCGACGACGGGCGCGGCGGTCAGGCGCTCTATCGCGCAGCCGACGCCGATCGCGACCAGAGCTATTTCCTGTTCGCCACCACGCGCGAGCAGCTGCTGCGCCTGCGCTTTCCGCTCGGCGAGATGCCGAAGCCCCAGGTGCGCGAACTCGCCCGCCGCTACGGCCTGATCAACGCCGAGAAGTCGGACAGCCAGGATATCTGTTTCGTCCCCGCCGGCCATTACAGCGACATGATCGAGCGGCTGATGCCGGGCGCGGCCACCCCCGGCGACATCGTCGACGTCGAGGGCCGGGTGCTCGGCCGGCACGCCGGCATCGTCCACTACACGATCGGCCAGCGCCGCGGGCTCGGGATCGCTTCGACCCAGCCGCTCTACGTCGTCGCCCTCGACGCGGCGCGCGGGCGCGTGGTCGTCGGCCCGCGGTCCGCGCTCGCCCGCAACCGGTTGAAGCTTCGCGCCGTCAACTGGCTCGGCGAGGGCGACATCGCCGACCTGCCGGAGGACGGCCTGCTGATCGCGGCCCGCGTGCGCTCGACCCGCCCGCCGGCGCCGGCGCTGTTGACGCCGGCCGGCGAGGTCGAATTCATCGAGCCGGAGACCGGCGTGTCGCCCGGTCAGGCGTGCGTCTTCTACGAATCGGCCGACGGCCGCGCGCGCGTCCTCGGCGGCGGCTTCATCGCCGCCTGATCCGGAGGTCATGAGGGCGATGGCGAGTTTCGACGAAGAGCTGGTGTTCGGGACGAAGCCCAAGGCGCGGGCCGCCCACGAGATCGGCCAAAATCTCGACGACCTGTCCGCGCCCGAACTCGCCGAGCGGATCGCGCTGCTGCGCGCCGAGATCGAACGGCTCGAGCGGGCGATCGCCGCCCGCGAGGCCACCCGCGCCGCCGCGAGCGCCGCGTTCAAGCCTTAGGCAAAACAAGCTGCGCCGTTAGGGGTTCGTTAACGAACACGGTCTACCCATGATTGTGCGCGGCCTTGTTCGCGTTCCTCCTCCCCCCAACACCTTCAAGCCGCCTTCGGGCGGCTTTTCTTGCCTGCCGCCCATCCCGGCTCGCCGCAATTAACCTTACCGTCAGGTTAAGGATCCGGCGAAGCCGCTGCAGCCCTATACTCCGTTGGTGGTCCCGAATTCGCCCCGGCGGGTTTCGGGCTCCTTCGACCTGGGTTGGGAGTGAAACGTGTGACTCGCCCGTCCGACGGATGGAAACACCCCTCGGCTCCGACGGGCCCGTCTCGGACGGCTGTCCCGCTCGTGCATCGTCTGACCACCTCGTCCGCCTTCCACGATCTCTTTCGCGAAGGCATGGCGCTGGTCGAGGAAGCGGCGGCCTATCTCGACGGGCCGGGGCGCGAGGAATCGCGCCTGCTCGCCAAGGCCCCGAGGCTCGCCTATGCGACCGAGAGCATGCGCCTGACCACCCGGCTGATGCAGGTCGCATCGTGGCTGCTGTTGCAGCGGGCGGTCAACGAGGGCGAGTTGACCGAGAGCCAGGCCCGGTCCGAGCGGCACAGGGTCAAGCTGTCGCGCCAGGAGGTCGCCTGTCCGGCGGATATCTTCGCCGAGCTGCCGGCCTCGCTGCGCACGCTCAGCCATCGTTCGCTGCGCCTTCAGGAGCGCATCCTCCACCTCGACCAGAGTCTCGTCTACGCCCGCGCGCCAGAGGCCTTTCGTGACGCCAGCGCCGTCGCCGCGCAGGTCGAGCGCCTGAAGGCCGCGTTCTCCGCCTAGACCGGGTCGCCCCGGCCGCGGAGCGGGACTTGCCTCGATCGGCATTTGGCCGCATTTGTCCGCCAGACACGCCGTCCCGGAGGCGCCATCGCTCATGCCGCCCGTACCGCCGCCGCCTTCCTGTTCGATCTATCTCGTCACCCCGCCGCTGACCCTCGCGGCGGCCCCCGCTTTCGCCAGCGTGTTCGCCGAGGTTCTCGGCGCGGCCAGGGTCGCGAGCGCGCGCGTGCGCTTCGCGCCGGGCGCCGACGCCGACGCCAAGGCGATCGTCGCGCCGCTGCTCAAGGCGGCGGTGTCGGCGGAATGCGCGCTGGTGCTGGACGGGGATCCGCGCCGCGCCGCCCGCCTCGGCGCCGACGGCGCCCATGTCGAAGGCGTGGGCGAGGCGCTCGAGGCGGCGATCGGCAGCCTCAAGCCGGAGCGGATCGTCGGCGTCGGCGCGCTCAGGACGCGCGACGACGCGATGACCGCGGGCGAGGAGGGAGCCGACTATGTGATGTTCGGCGAGCCGTACGGATCGGTCCCGGCGATGGCGCCCGAACTGCTCCTCGAGCGGGTCCGCTGGTGGGCGGAGATTTTCGAAACGCCCTGCGTGGCGTGGGCCGAGTCGCTCGAGACGGCGCGGCGTCTGGCGGCGGCGCGGGCGGACTTCGTCGCGGCGTGCGAGGTCGTGTGGGCGGCGGAATCCCCCGCTGCCGCCGTGCGCAGCCTCGCGGCCGCGCTTGCCGACGGCGCGGCGGAGGCGAGATGATCCGCGGCCTCCTGTTGCTCGCCGCCGCCCTCGCCGCGATCGGCGTCGCTTCGGCGCAAACATCCGCTCCGGGGCTTCCAGGCCCGCGCGCGGCGTCGTCTTCGCCTCCCTTGCTCCCGCCGCCGCTGCCCCCGCGCGCCGACGGCAAGCCCGCCGACCTCGCCTTCGGCGCCTACCAGCGCGGCAATTTCCTGGTCGCGCTGCGCGAGGCCGAGCGTCGCCTCGACGAGAACACCCGCGACGCCGCGGCGATGACGCTGATCGGCGTGATCTACCGCGACGGCGCGGCGACCGGAAAGAACGACCTCGAAGCGTCGCGCTGGTTCCGGCTCGCCTCCAACCTGGGCGATCCACAAGCCGCCTATGAACTCGGGGTGCTGCTGCTCCAGGGCGCGAACGGCTTGCCGAAGGACCGGGACGCCGCCAAGGCGCAATTCGAGCGCGCCGCGGCCCAGAACCAGGGCGGCGCGCTCTACAATCTGGGCGTGATGGCGCTCGACGACGCCGACGGCCGCAAGCCGGACTTCGCCGCCGCGGCGCAATATTTCCTCAGGGCCGCCAAGGCCGGCAACGACGACGGCGCCTATTCCTACGGCGTCATGTTGCGCGAGGGCCGGGGCGTGCCCCGGGACATGGCCGAAGGGGCGCGCTGGCTCGAACGCGCCTCCGACGCCGGAATCATCGCCGGACAGGTGGAATTCGCGATCATGCTGTTCAACGGCCAGGGCGTTCCCAAGGACCAGGCGAGGGCCGTCGCCATCCTGAAGGTCGCGGCCGCCAAGGGCAATCCGATCGCGCAGAACCGTCTCGCCCATCTCTACGCCGACGGCGTGGTGGTCGGGCGCGACCTCGCCCGCGCCGCGGCCTGGAACGCTTTCGCCAAGTCCGGCGGCCTGCAGGACCAGAGCCTCGACGTCGCGACCGCCAATCTGACGCCCGAGGAGCGCAGCCGCTTCACCCGCATCGTTCGCGGGACCCTGGCAAACTAGCACGCATCCGGCGGCTCGCCGTTCGGCAAGAGGAGGCGCATGTGACCGAACTCAACGCCCGGGTCGGCGAAGTGACCGAGCGGATCGCCGAACGCAGCCGCGCGTCGCGGCAGGCCTATCTCGACCGCGTCGACGCCGCCGCGGCGCGCCGCCCTTCGCGCAAGCGCCTCGGCTGCGCCAATTTCGCCCATGGCTTCGCCGCCTGCGCGCCGGGCGACAAGCAGGCGCTACGCGACGGCGAAGGCCCCAATCTGGCGATCGTCACCGCCTACAACGACATGCTGTCGGCGCATCAGCCCTACGCGCGCTTCCCCGACCTGATCAAGGAGGCGGCGCGCGCCGTCGGCGGCTCGGCCCAGGTCGCCGGCGGGGTTCCGGCGATGTGCGACGGCGTCACCCAGGGCGAAGCGGGCATGGAGCTGTCGCTCTTTTCGCGCGACGTGATCGCCCTCTCGACCGCGGTCGCCCTCTCGCACGACATGTTCGACGCCGCGGTCTATCTCGGCGTATGCGACAAGATCGTGCCCGGGCTCCTGATCGGCGCGCTGTCGTTCGGCCATCTGCCGGCGGTGTTCCTGCCGGCCGGACCGATGCCGTCGGGCCTGCCCAACGACGAGAAATCGAAGATCCGCCAGCTCTACGCCGAGGGCAAGGCGACGCGCGCCGACCTGCTCGAGGCCGAGGCGCAAGCCTATCACGGGCCCGGCACCTGCACCTTCTACGGCACCGCCAACACCAACCAGATGCTGATGGAGATCATGGGGCTCCATCTGCCGGGCGCCTCGTTCGTCAACCCGAACACGCCGCTGCGCGACGCGCTCACCATGCTCGGCGTGCGCCGCGCGCTCGGGATGACCGCGCTCGGCAACGCCTATACCCCGATCGGACGGGTGATCGACGAACGCGCGATCGTCAACGGCGTGGTCGGCCTGCACGCGACCGGCGGCTCGACCAACCTGACCATCCACCTCATCGCGATGGCGGCGGCGGCCGGAATCGCGCTCAACTGGAAGGATTTCGCCGACCTCGCCGAGGTGACGCCGCTGCTCGCGCGCGTCTATCCCAACGGCAAGGCGGACGTGAACCATTTCCACGCCGCCGGCGGCATGGGGGTGCTGATCCGCGAGCTCGCCGGGGCCGGGCTGCTGCACGCCGACGCGCGCTCGGTGTGGGGCGAGCGGATCGCCGATTACGCGGTCGAGCCGTATCTCGACGCCGCCGGCGACGTCGTCTGGCGGCCCGCGCCGGAGGCGTCCGGCGACGCCAGCGTCCTGCGCGGCGCGGCCGAGCCTTTCCAGGCGACCGGCGGCCTGCGCGTGCTCGAAGGGCCTATCGGCCGGGCGGTGATCAAGACCTCCGCCGTCGCGCCCGAGCGCCACGTGATCGAAGCCCCGGCGCGGGTGTTCCACAGCCAGGAGGAGCTGCACGCCGCCTTCCGCTCCGGCGAACTCGACCGCGATTTCGTCGCCGTGGTGCGCTTCCAGGGGCCGAAGGCGATCGGCATGCCGGAGCTGCACAAGCTGATGCCGCCGCTCGGCGTCTTGCAGGACCGCGGCCACAGGGTCGCGCTCGTCACCGACGGCCGGCTCTCGGGCGCCTCGGGCAAGGTGCCTTCCGCCATTCACGTGACGCCGGAAGCCGCGGCCGGCGGCGCGATCGGCAAGATCCGCAACGGCGACGTGATCCGGCTCGATGCGCCGGCCGGCCGGCTCGACGTGCTTGTCGACCCCGACGTCTGGGCGCGGCGCGGCCACGCCGAGGCCGACCTGACCCGCTCCCACGTCGGCATGGGGCGCGAGCTGTTCGCGGCGTTCCGCGGCCAGGTCGGCGCGGCGGACGAAGGCGCGGCGATCTTTCCCGCCGCCTGAGGCGCCGCCGCCCGGGGCATTGAGGCTTCGTTCACCAATGGCGGGCGATAAGGGGGCCGTCGAGGGCGGCCGGCAAGCCCCGGCCGGCGCTTCGCGCCGGCGGCGCGCCGTCGCCCCCACCCCAAACCCCGCGAGGCGCCGCGATGCCGTCCCGATCCTTGCTTTTGCTTGTCTTCCTCGCCGCCTTCGGCGCCACGCCGGCCCGGTCCGAACAATCTGGCCCAGCGGCCGCGTCCGACGTCGTGATCGAGGGTTAGCGGGGACTTACGCGCGCCGGTAGCGCACCTCCGTCTCGCCCGCCTCGGCCGCGGCCAGTCCGCGGTCGGCGAGATCCTCGAGATGGGCGAGGGTCGAAAGGCCCGCGGCGCGGACCAGCTGCGGGTCGAGGCCCGGATAGACGCGCGCCACCAGGTCCCGGACTGTGGCGAGCCCCTCGTCGAGCGCGGCCAGGATCGACGCCTCGCGCTGGCGGCGGTGATTGGCCAGCGCCCGGACGTAGCGCTGCGGCTCCGTCACCGGGCCGCCGTGGCCGGGCCAGTAGATGCGCTCGCTCCGCGCCCGCACCTTGTCGAGCGAGGCGAGATAGGCGCCCATCGACCCGTCCGGCGGCGCGACCACCGAGGTCGACCACGCCATCACGTGGTCGCCGGAAAACAGCGCCTCTTCCTCGATCAAAGCGAAACAGAGATGGTTGGCGCAGTGGCCGGGAGTCGCGATCGTCTCGAGGGTGAAGCCGTCGCCGAGGAACTGCTCGCCGTCGGCGAGCGTCGCGTCGGGCGCGTAGTCGCGGTCGTGGGAGGAATTGAGGCCGCCCCCGCCGCTCGGCAGGAACGGCGCGGCGCCGACGATCCGCGCGCCGGTCGCGGCCTTGAGGCGCCCGGCGAGGACGCTGTGATCGCGGTGGGTGTGGGTGACGAGGATCGCCGCGACCGTTTCGCCGGCGACCGCGGCGAGGATCGCCGCGAGATGCGCATCGTCGCCCGGCCCCGGGTCCAGCACGGCGACCTCGCCTTGCCCGAGGATGTAGGTGCAGGTGCCGTTGAAGGTGAACGCGGACTCGTTCGGCGCGACCAGACGACGCACCCGCGGGGAAAGACGCGTCACCTCGCGCGGCGGCGGCTGCCGAGGATCGGCGAACAGGGCGGGTCCGGTCTCGTCAGCCATGCGCGCTCTCCATGCCTCCCCGCTCCGACTGCGACACTCGTCGCCTTGTCATGATAGCCGCTCATGGCTAAGACGCGAAGCCGATAGCTCGCAGCTTTTGGAGAACCCGATGACTGACGCCCTCGACGCCACGCTCGTCTCGACGCTGTGGCCTGCCCGCCGGTCCGCCCGGCTCGCCCGCGACGCGGCGCTCGTCCTTGGCGGCGCGCTGGCGCTGGCGCTTTCGGCCAAGGTTCAAGTTCCCTTCTATCCGGTGCCGATGACCCTGCAGACGCTCGCGGTGCTGGCGATCGGCGCGGCCTACGGCGCGCGGCTCGGCGCCGCCGCAGTGGCGCTCTACCTTGTCGAAGGCCTGCTCGGCGCCCCGGTGTTCGCCGGCGCCGTCGCCGGCCCGGCCTATATGGCCGGCCCGACCGGCGGCTACCTGGTCGGCTTCCTCGTCGCCGCCGCCCTGATCGGCGCCCTCGCCGAGCGCGGTTGGGACCGCTCCTGGCCGCGCCTCCTCGCCGCGATGACGATCGGCCACGTCGTGATCTTCGCCTTCGGCTTCGCCTGGCTCGCGGCGCTGATCGGCGCCGACAAGGCGTTCGCGCTCGGCGTCGCGCCGTTCGCGCTGGCGACATTGGTCAAGACCCTGCTCGCGACCGCGCTGGTCGGCGCCGCCTGGGGCGGCGTCGCCCGTCTGCGCAACGCCTGACGCGGCTCCGCCGTGGCCGTCGAGATCGCCCGAGGCGGGCCGCCCGAAAGGACGGCCTTCGCCCGCTTCGTGCCGATTTCGACGCGCTGGAACGACAACGACGTCTACGGCCACCTGAACAACGTCGTCTATTACTCGCTGTTCGACACGGCGGTGAACGCGCTGCTGGTCGAGGCCGGCCTGCTCGATCCGGCGACGAGCCCGATCGTCGGCCTCGTAGTCGAGACCAACTGCCGCTATTTCGCCAGTCTCGGCTTTCCCGATCCGACCGAGGTCGGCGTCGCGGTCGAGCATCTCGGCCGCACGTCGGTCCGCTATCACCTCGGCGTGGTCTGGGCGGGCGCGCCCGCCGCCGCCGCGGCCGGGCGCTTCACCCACGTCTATGTCGACCGGGAGACCAATCGCCCGTTCCCGATTCCCGAAGGTCATCGGGAATTGATGGAGGCGCTCAAGGTCCCCGCGCCGCCGGCCTGACCGCCGGCTGTTCAGCGCGAGCCGGTTGCGGCTAGGATCGGCGCGTGAGCGCCCCATTTCCCCGAGCCCGTGATCCCCGCGTGTTCCCGGCGTCCGTGTCGCAATGGAGCGTCGCGATCCCGCGCGACGCGGACCCGGCGGTTGCGGTGCCGGGGATCGCGCTTCCGGCCGCGCTGGCGCGCGCGGTTCCCAAGCGGCGGCTCCAGTTTCTCGCCGGCCGCCTCTGCGCCTTGCGGGCGATCGAGGCGATGGCGCCGGGCGCCGTCTTCGACCCGGCGCTGCAGGACGCCGAGCGATGTCCGGTCTGGCCCGCCGGACTGGTCGGATCGATCTCGCACACGGACGGCTTCGCGACCGCCGCCGTCGCCTCGTCGAGCGCGGCGCGCGGGATCGGCGTCGACGTCGAGGCGATCATGACCCGCGCAACCGCCGCGGAGATCGCCGCGATGGTCGCCTCCGATTTCGAGACGAATGTCGCCGCCGAGGCGGCCGGAGCCGGCTTCGCCGAAGTCCTCACCCTGATCTTTTCCATGAAGGAGAGCCTGTACAAGGCGCTCTATCCCGTGACCCGGCGCGCCTTCGAAGCGCGCGACTGCACGCTGGAGACGATCGATCCGGCGACGAAGCGATTCGTCCTCCGTCTCGCGCAGCCGTTCGCGGCCGGGTTCGGCGACCGGTTCGCCGGCGCGTGGGACCTCGCCGACGGCGCCGCGCGCGCCGGAGTCTTGCTGCCTTCCCACGTCGCCGGATAAGCCCGCGCCGTCGGGTCGACTCGCCATTGACATCCGCCCCGGGCCGCCACTATGACACGCGCCGTGCCCAGGTGGCGGAATTGGTAGACGCACTGGTTTCAGGTACCAGCGGTGCAAGCCGTGAAGGTTCGAGTCCTTTCCTGGGCACCATTTTAACGCTCTGAGACGTCCAAGTTCTCAGCTTCCCTCAAGCAATCCGCTAGACGCGCTCGCTTCGGCGCCCAAGGGCGTCTGGGGCCGAGCGGCTGCGGCTTCTCCTTCCGCGCCCGGGATATCGCTCCGCGCCGAGGAGTCCGGCAAGGAGTGGCCGATCGGCAGCCGCTGTCCTCTGGGAAAGCCCAGATTGATACGGATTCGGAGCCAATGGCGCGCTCTTGACCTGACGATCTATAAATATATAATGTTTATAGACTGAGTGTAAGTAATGACCCGTTCCCCGTTTCCCGAGCGCCGCGTCGCTTTCGCAAGGCGCTTCTCGTGACCGCGTTCCGCGACCGCCGTCGCGCCCGGCAGGTTGAGATCGACCTCGGCGCGATCGCCGCCGAACTGCACGGGCTGCGGACCTTGTCCCAGACGCGGCGCTACCGCGGCGCGGCGCCGCCGCTGCCGTCGCGCGAGGCCGTCATCGATCTGGTCTCGGCGGTGGTCTCGGCGCTCTATCCCCGTCACTTCGGTCCGCGCGATCTCGGCCCGGAGGACGTCGATCGATTCGTCGTGCGCACGCTCGACGCCGCGCTCGCCGCGCTCGAGCGCCAGATCGAGCTCGAACTGGCGCTCGCGAGGGAGTGGAAGGGTGGACAGCGGATCGATTCGCCGCTGCGGGCCGGCGAGGTGGTCCGCGCTTTCGCCCAGGCGCTGCCGAAGGTCCGCGCCCTGCTCGACTCCGATCTCCGGGCCGCGTTCGAGGGCGACCCCTCGGCCAAGAGCATCGACGAGATCATCTTCTGCTTTCCCGGCTTCGTGGCGATCGCGCATCATCGCCTCGCCCACGTCCTTTACCAGCTCGGCGCGACGATGATCGCCCGCGTCATCGCCGAGGACGCGCATTCGGCGACCGGCATCGACATCCATCCCGGCGCGACGATCGGCGAGCGGTTCTTCATCGACCACGGCACCGGCGTGGTCATCGGCGAGACCGCGATCATCGGCCGCAACGTGCGCCTCTACCAAGCCGTCACCCTCGGGGCGAAGCGGTTCGAGGCGGACGCCTCCGGCGCGCTCGCCAAGGACTATCCGCGTCATCCGATCGTCGAGGACGACGTCGTGATCTACGCGGGCGCGACGGTGCTCGGACGCGTCACCATCGGGCGCGGATCGTCGATCGGCGGCAACGTCTGGCTCACCCGCGACGTCCCGCCCGGCAGCAACGTCACCCAGGCGAAGGCCCGCAACGAATCGTTCGACGACGGCGGAGGGATCTGAATGGACAGCCGCACGACCATCGAAGGCCTGTGGCGCGCCGCGCGCGACGGCGTGGCTCGTTTGAACGCGCTGCTTCGCGAGGGCGACCTGCCCGAGGACGCGATTTTTTCCGCGCCGAAGCCCGCGCCCCGGCAGGCGGAGGCCGAGCGGCGCCTCGCCGCCGCGCGCCGCGAGCGAACCCGCGACGCCTGACCGGCGCGATCAGCCGTCTTCCACCGCCGAAGTCGCCGGGGCGAGGACGCGGAGCGCCGGCAGGGCGGCGACGCCCGCCATGCCGACGGCCATCGCCAGCACGAATAGCGCCGCCCGCCCGTCGAAGAACCCGATGTCGGCGATCGCCGGGCCGGGGCACAGGCCGACGAGGCCCCAGCCGACGCCGAACAGCAGCGAACCGCCGATCAGGCGGCCGTCGATCGACTGGCCGGCCGGCAGAATCACAGGATCCCCGGCGAGCGTCCGGCCACGCCGGCCCGCGATCCGGAAGGCGACGAACGCCACCCCGATCGCGCCGGCCATGACGAAGGCCAGCGACGGGTCCCAGGCGCCGGCGAGGTCGAGGAAAGCCAGCACCTTGGCCGGATCGGTCATGCCCGACAGGCAGAGGCCGAGACCGAACAGAAGGCCGACGCCGAAGGGCGTGAAGCGGCGCATGGATGCCTCTCAGAGAACGTGGCGGGCGAGGAAGACGGTCGCGAAGGCCGCGGCCATGAAGGAAACGGTCGCCGCCAGCGAGCGCGGCGAAAGACGCGCGAGGCCGCAGACGCCGTGGCCGCTGGTGCAGCCGTTGGCGAGACGCGTCCCGACCCCGACCAGCAGTCCGCCCGCGATCAGCGTCGCCGGCGCCGCGACAAGGGTCGGCGACGCCGTCCCGAACAGCAGCCGGGCGACGACCGGCGCGAGGATCAGGCCGAGCAGCGCCTCCGCTCGCCACGGCCAGTCGCCTGGGCGCGGCGGGATGAGGCCGCCGAGCAAGCCGGAAGCCCCAAGGATGCGCCCGTTCGCGAGGATCAGCCACGCCGCGGCGAGGCCGATCAGCGCCCCGCCTGCGAGCGCGGAAACCGGGGTGAAATGAATCCAGTCGATCGTCATGGCGCGGTCATTTCCCAAAATTTCTCCCGGACAAGCCCGACGCGACCGATGTGCTGGCGGCCGAGGCCCGGTCGGGTCGTCGCCGTTGCGTCAGACTCTCGGCGGACTTGAATACCGATAATGTCTATTATACTAGTCGACTTAAGAGCGAGTCGCAACGCGCCGAGAGCGCTGCGCAATCGCTGCGCGAAGGCGCGGCGGCGGAAGAAACAGAACACCGTTGGCATGTGAGGCTGGGAAATGGTTGACGAGGTCGAACGTCGGACGCTGAGCGAGAGCGCGGCGAGGCAGCTTGCGAACGCGACGAAGACGCGGGCGCAGTGGAGCGGCATCACGCCGCGCTGGCTGGTGAACTTCCTGACCTGGACGCCGGTCGAGGCCGGCATCTTCCGCCTGAACGCGGTCAAGGAAGGGACCGACCCGACCGCCGGCGTCGAGTGCAGCCCGCCGCGCGACCGCAATCCCGATCTGCCCGAGACGTTCGTCGACTATTCCGAGACTCCGCGCGAATATTTCCTGAAGGCGGTGACCAGCGTCCTCGACGTGCAGACCCGCGTCTCCGACCTCTACAGCCAGCCGTTCGACCAGGTGCAGGAGCAACTGCGCCTGCTGATCGAGAAGGTGAAGGAGAAGCAGGAGGGCGAACTCATCAACAACGCCGAATACGGCTTGCTCGCCAGCGTCGCGCCGTCGCAGCGCATCCGGACGCGGACCGGTCCGCCGACGCCCGACGACCTCGACGAGCTCCTGACCAAGGTGTGGAAAGAGCCGGGCTTCTTCCTCGCCCATCCCCGCGCCATCGCCGCGTTCGGCCGCGAATGCACCCGCCGCGGCGTGCCTCCGCCGACCGTGACCCTGTTCGGGACGCCGTTCCTGACCTGGCGCGGCGTGCCGCTGGTGCCGTCGGACAAGGTCCGGATCGAGGGCGCGAACGGCGCCGAGACGACCTCGATTCTGTTGATCCGCACCGGCGAGAAGAAGCAGGGCGTGGTCGGCCTGTTCCAGCCCGGGGTTCCGGGCGAGGTCGCGCCGAGCCTCTCGGTTCGCTTCATGGGCATCAACCGCAAGGCGATCGCCTCGTATCTGGTGTCCCTCTACTGCTCGCTCGCGGTGCTGACCGACGACGCGCTCGCGGTCCTGGACGGCGTGGAAGTGAGCCGCTACCCCGACTACACTCATGGCTACGTCTGATCCGACCGGCGCGCCGGTCTCTCCCGTCGAGACCGGGGCGCTCGCGGCCGGGGCGTTCCTGCCCGACGTCGCGACCCTCGAACGCATGGCCAACGCCTTCTTTCAGGGACTGAGCGGCGGCGCGCCGGCCGCGCCCCCGGCGGTTCCCGCCTCGCCGCCCGCGCCCTGGACGGCGCCAGCGCCGCCGACGGCCGCCGTCGCTGCGCAGGCGATTC
>CAMFKX010000155.1 GCA_945957375.1 uncultured Roseiarcus sp. | reverse complement strand
CGGTGATCCAGACCCGTCGGCTGACCCGCTCCGAGGCGACCGGCGCCATCGTTTTCTATTTTTCCGCCGTCACCGCGATCGTCAGCCTCGTCATCCTCGTCGCCGCGACGCTCATGTCCGGAAGCGTTCCACTCGCCGCCAGCCAGAACTTCGTCATGCCCGACGCCGCGGCCTTCGCGGTGCTCGCCGCGGTCGGCCTGCTCGGCGGCTGCGGCCAGATCATGATGACCCATTGCTACCGGTTCGCCGACGCCTCCGTGATCGCCGCATTCGACTATACCGCGATGATCTGGGCGGCGGCGCTCGGCTACCTCCTGTTCGGCGAGGTTCCGACCCTGCGCGTGCTCGCCGGCGCCGGGATCGTGGTCGCTGGCGGCGTCGCGCTGCTCGCCCGCGAGCGCGCCATGAGCCGGGTCCGTCGCTTCGCCTGACGGTCGACGGTCGAAGCCGTTCGATATTCCGGACGATCTGCGCTATCTTGCCGGACGAATTCTGACGACAGGAGCCGCCCATGGGCGTCGAAGGCAAGGACCGGGCGAAAGTGCTCGAAGCGGGAGCCGCCGCGCTCTCGAACCAGCTCGGCCTCGCGGTGTTGCGCCTGCGCAAGAGCTATGGGCTGTCGCTCGCCGACCTCTCGGCGCAGTCGGGCGTGGCGAAGTCGATCATCTCGCAGATCGAGCGCAACGAGACCAACCCGACGCTGACGACGATCTGGCGGCTCGCGCACGCCCTCGACGTCTCGATCGAATCGATGCTGGAGGGCGGCCAGGACGGACCGTTCATCGAACATCTGAGCCGGGGCGCGACGCCGATCTTCGTCTCCGACGACGGCCTGTGCCGTCTCGCCGTGACCGGCTGGCTGAAGACGGTGGACTGGCTGCAATGGTACGACTTCCAGGCGGACCCCGGAGGGGTGATGGAGTCGAGCGCCCACGCGCGCGGCTCAGTCGAATGTCTGTCGGTGCTTGAGGGCGATCTCGAGGTCGACGTCGGCGGGACGATCGAGCGGGTTCAGGCGGGCGAGACGCTGCGTTACCGCTGCGACCGGCCGCACCGCATCCGCAATCCCGGCGACCAGCCAGCCCACGCGACCATGGTCAACATCCTCAAGGCGGCGATGATCGATTAGCGTCTCCCCGTGCGCCGCCGAGTCCTTCCGCTGTTCCGAGCCTTCGATCCGGCGCCGACCTCGACGCGGCATTGTCGGCCGCCGCCGCTCGCCTAGCGGCGGCGGTTTCGGATGGGATGGAACGCTTTGCCGGATGCGAGCCGCGCCACCATCTCGGCGATCTTCGCGGCGCGCCTTTCCGGCCCCTTCGCCTGGTGGACCCGATAAAGCACCGCGTAGCGATTGGCGGCGTCGAGGCTGTCAAAGAAGCGGCGCGCATCCGGCTGCGCGTCGAGGGCGGCCATGAGCTCCGGATCCGGCGCCGCGCGAGCCTGGGGCGGATAGGCTTCGTCCCAGCGTCCATCGGCCTTCGCTCGCGCCACCTGGGCCAAGCCTTCGGGCTTCATCCGGCCATCGGCGATCAGGCGCTCGGCGCGCTCGCGGTTAGCCTGAGACCAGCCGCCGCCGTCCCGACGCGGCGTGAACCGGACCTTGTAATAATGCTCGTCCACCGCCCCGAGCTGGCCGTCGATCCAGCCGTGGGCCAGCGCGACGTCGATCGCTTCCGACTTGCTCAGCGTCGCCTCCGGAGCGCCCCGCTTGGCGAACCTCAGCCAGGCGCCAGCAGCGGCTTTCGGCTGGTCTCCGAGCCAGGCGTCGAAGGCTCCGGCGTCCGGGAATGCGAGCAGCGGAAGGTCGGATTGAGGCACGCGCGCTCCAAATTCACTATTGCGCAGGATCGGGCCGACCATCTTCCCCTGGATGGACGGAGAGGCGGCGTGCGACTTCGGTCGGCCGGGGTTCCCCGTTGCGCGCAGCAGCCTATAACGTCGGGACGAGACGCACATCTCTCCGGAGTCGAGGTCGGCATGAACGTCTGGATCGCATCGGGTTTGGCGCTCGGGCTGTGCACGGCGTCGCCCGCGTTCGGGCAAGGGGACGATTCCGCGGCGGGCCGCGCGCTCGCGCTCGACCTCTGCGCGAACTGCCATGTCGTCGCCCCCGACCAGCCGCGCCCGCCGGTGCTCTCGCCGCCCGCGGCAAGCTTCGCCGAGATCGCCGCCTCGCCCGACGCGACCGCGGCGTCGCTGACCAAGTTCCTCGCCGAACCGCATGGAGCCACGCGCCGCGACAGCGCCATGCCGCCGTTTCTGCTGCCGCGCGCCGAGGTCGAAAAGGCGGTCGCCTATCTCGTCAGCCTCAAGCCGCATTAGGCGCAGAGCGCGCGCGCCCGTGGGCAGGCGATCCGCGTTTATCGAGCGCAGCGCGTCCCGATGACCACGGGGCGCCGCTCAGACAGGGAAAGGACATCACCATGACCCAGAGCATCGCCGGCAAGGTCGTCGTCATCACCGGCGCGAGCAGCGGCCTCGGCGAGGCGACCGCGCGCCATCTCGCGGGACACGGGGCGAAGCTCGTCCTCGGCGCGCGCCGGCTCGACCGGCTCGAGGCGCTCGCGGCCGTTCTCGGCCCCGGCGCCGCGGCGGTCCTGAAGACCGACGTCACCGACCGCGCCGAGGTCGCGGCGCTGGTCGACCTTGCGATCGCGACCTACGGGCGCCTCGACGTCCTGATCAACAACGCCGGGCTCATGCCCCATTCGCCGCTCGAGCGCGGCAAGGTCGAGGACTGGGAGCGGATGATCGACGTCAATCTCAAGGGCGTGCTCTACGGGATCGCCGCCGCGCTGCCGCATATGACGCGCCAGAAGAGCGGGCACATCATCAACGTGTCGTCGGTCGCCGGCCACAAGGTGCGCGCCGGCGGCGCCGTCTATTCGGCCACCAAGACCGCGGTGCGGGTGCTGACCGAGGGCCTGCGCCAGGAGGTCAAGCCGTACAACATCCGCACCACCATCATCTCGCCGGGCGCGGTCGAGAGCGAATTGCCCGACAGCATCACCGAGCCGGACATCGCCAAGGGCATGAAGGACTTCTACGCCGCCTGCGCCATCCCGGCGGACTCGTTCGCGCGCATGGTCGCCTTCGCCATGAGCCAGCCGGACGAGGTCGACGTCAACGAGATCCTGTTCCGCCCGACCGCGCAGGAATATTGAGGACGGGTTCCGGGAATTACCTACCCAGGTCTTTCTTCGATAAGGCGTCACCTTACGTTACACACCTTACCTATTCAACTTATCAAGCAGCGCAGTTATCCGTCTATTTGGGCGTAATGTGAGTATTTTTCTCGCGTCCGGATCAATCGATACCTGCGCTAATTGCTTCAATATCATTTCCGCATTTGCGGCATCCAGTTCTGCCTGCTCAAAGACGTCCTTAATTCTTGCTTTTTTCGTAATTGTTTTCATTATGTCATCGTACTCTCTTACGTCAGCTACAGATGTTCGTCCATTTATTATTTTGTTAATGTCATTCTTCGATCTTAAACACGCCTTCGCCAAAGTAATTGGAATTGTCGATACTGATCTCATCTTATAGAGATCCTCAATAACACTCTTCACTTCCGATTCACGTCTTGCTAAATTGTATCTCAAATCACTGTCCAGAATTCTGTCATGACTCACCTCCATAAGTCCTTGAAGGATTAGATACGGAGACAGGGCATCTCTTGATAATTCGTGCATTTTACTATCAAATATGCGCCTAAGTCTGTCCTGACCCCAATATCTGAGCTTAACAGACTCTCCGTTTTCCTGCGCACTAAGTGTAGACAACAACATCATTACGTCAATTTGCTTGTGCATTTCCGCGTCATGCGGATCTGACGATGTCGATGGACGCCTAAATCTATCAATATCGCTCATAAATATCGTAAAATCTTCGTCATTCTCTATTCTACTGAAATATCTTTCTCGGTCTACATAATTGAAAATATTAGCAATTGCACCACTATCAATCTTATCTCTGTAGCTATTCAAGCGATTTGTGAGCGCACCATCCTGGGTCTGCTCAACTTGCTTGCCAATAAGGGCCTTAACCGACTCCTTATCAGTTGGCATCTCCCTTACTGCAGATAGCACAGCTTTGTGCATATC
Source organism: uncultured Roseiarcus sp. (assembly GCA_945957375.1). Lineage (GTDB taxonomy): Bacteria > Pseudomonadota > Alphaproteobacteria > Rhizobiales > Beijerinckiaceae > Roseiarcus. The sequence goes on along the minus strand of CAMFKX010000155.1, from coordinate 8,373 downwards.
GTCATCATTCTTCGTATCGAGTACCCGGCGGGCGTAAGCGCGTCTGTGATCAAGTTGATCAAATAGTTCGAAAAGGAAAAATGGATTATACGTAATAACATACCGAGTTATACGAGAGCTATATGTTCCAGATAGCTCGAACAATTTCCGACATATCATGTCATGATTATTTTTGCTCGACAAATCGTGTTCTCTGGGTGTTATAAATGGATACCCATTTGCGTAGTCCGTGTTTAAGATTGTAATCTTATCGCTGTCTAAGTCTGATCTAGCATCAACAATCGATGCGTAAAATATCCTTAGTTCGTCAAAAACTCTCGCTACCTCATCATTCTTAAACTCAAACCTCTCGGTCAAATTCGCGTAATCCATCAGTACCTCCCACAGCCAATTTGCACTTTAGCGAGTAAATTCATAAAGATCTCTCATAACACTTGTCTTATAGATTTCGCTTATTTCTTGCCCAACCCCACCATTAAATTCAATCACCCGGTTCATTGCCTCAACATTGGCATGAAATCTCCTCAGGTATATTTTAATAGCAGAGACAGGATTGTCTTTCTCGACTAAAATAAGCGAGCGTAACTCTCGATCATCTAGTATCAATTGCGCAACTTCGTCCTTCATTCCTGAGATATACCTGGTATCATGTACTTTTATTTCAGATGATCTCTCCAATGGCATCATAACTAAGGCAATATTCCGCGCCTCGTCAGCGGCAGCTGAATACACCTGCTTGTACAATTGCTGCTGGAATTGCGCCGTCAACACTGATGACAATTTCGTTATTGTATCGATTTGACTGCCTAGATCACGCCGCTGTTGGGCTAATGTTGCAATCAACCAGATTATCATTATTATATTCGCAATTCCTGTAATAAATCCCCCCAAGTATCCCAAAATCTCGAATATATTACGTTCTAGATGAATAGATGGCAATATGAGAATTAGTAACATCGTTAGATAGCATATCGCTACCGTCGCGATTATTGCGATATTCAATATATCTGTCCACGGCGATCCCGTCTTGTTACCGTGGGTACCTAAAGGCTTCGTCATCATGCGGAACCCTATCGCACTCTATCAGCATGAGCCCTGACTCTCAGAGCGTTGAAGTCCGTAGATCGAAAGTCGTTCGTTGTTTACGATCCTAACCACTCCAGCGACGCTAAATCAAGCCGCTCTAGCGTCGGATGCGCTTCCTTGTTCGATGACGAACGCGAGTCGGCGGGTAGAGAGGTCGACGCCCGACCGCGCAGGAATATTGAGCAAGGCTCCCTCCGCGGCGGCAATGCTGCGGCGCCGTCGTCGCATTGGACGGCGCCGAGGATCGTGATATGGCGCGGCCGCAATCCGGAGCCGGAGGCTTATGAGCGCGTTTCATCACGAGAAGGTCTTGAGCGTCCATCACTGGACCGATCGCCTGTTCAGCTTCAAGACCACCCGCGACCCGAGCTTCCGGTTCCGTAGCGGCCAATTCGTCATGATGGGGCTGGCCAGCGAGGGCAAGCCGCTGCTGCGCGCCTATTCGCTGGCGAGCGCCCATTATGACGACCAGCTGGAATTCTTCTCGATCAAGGTGCCGAACGGGCCGCTGACCTCGCGGCTGCAGCACCTCAAGGAAGGCGACGAGATCGTCGTCGGCCGCAAGCCGACCGGCACGCTGGTGACCGACAACCTCCGTCCCGGCCGGGCGCTCTATCTGCTCGGCACCGGCACCGGGCTCGCGCCGTTCCTCAGCATCATCCGCGACCCGGAGGCGTACGAGAAGTTCGACCGAATCGTGGTGGCCCACGGCGTGCGCTGGATCGCCGACCTCGCCTACGGCTCCTATATCCAGGACGACCTGCCCAACGACGAGCTGATCGGCGATCTGGTGCGGGACAAGCTGATCTATTATCCGACCGTCACGCGCGAGCCGTTCCGCAACCGCGGCCGGTTGTCGGCGGCGCTGGAGAGCGACCGGCTGGCGACCGACAACGGCCTCCTCCCGATCGACCGCGATCAGGACCGATTCATGCTCTGCGGCAGCCCGGCGATGCTCGCCGACATCCGCACGATCCTCAAGGCCCGCGGCTTCGAGGAGGGCAACCACGGCGAGCCCGGCGACTACGTGATCGAGAAGGCCTTCGTCGACAAGTAGGAGCCGGGCCCCCGCCCCGCTCAGTCGATGTGCATCGTGGTGGTGTGGACGCGGATCTCGCGCGCGAGCTCGACCAGCGCCGCGATCATCAGGCTCAGCGCGACGATGAACAGGACCGCCACGGCGCCGGCGTGGCTCATGTCGAGAAGCGCGGTGACGAAGGCGACGATCAGCAGCCCCGCGGTCACCAGCGCGCTGAGCACCGCGAAATAGATCGAGCGGCTCAACAGGGTCATCCGGCGAACGAACGCGTCGGCGATGAAGCGTTTGAGCTCCGGGTCGCCGTCCGCGTCGCCGAGCGCGCGCAGCGCCCGGTTGCGGTCGACGACCCGCTCCATCCGGCTGATCAGAATCGACAGGAACGCCGCCACCGCCCCGAGCATGAACGCGGGCGCCGTGGCGTGGGTGATCACGGCGTTCAGATGATCGATGTCCGGAACGACGGCGATGGTCTGCATCGCGCTATCCTCGCGTCCCGACGCCCTCTGCGATCTCCGTTTCCCGGCCGGGCTCGGCGCCGGCGCCCCGCATCGGATGCCCGGCCCGCAGCGTCGCGACGGCGTCGCGCGCGTTTTCCCAGGCCAGTTGAAGGGGGGCGAATTCCTCGTAGCCGCTCTGCCGTTCGTAGCCGATCCGGGTCATCTCGAACGAGACGTCGCGCAGCTCCTGCGACAGCGCCGCCGCCTCGGCCGGATCGCCGGAGGCTTCGGCGCGTTCGGCGATGTCGCGCAGGCGGCCGAGGATCTCGAGCAGCGGATCGGGCGAGCCCTTCATCAGGAAGGCGGACGCCGCCGCGATGACCGAGCTCGCCGCGCCGAAGATGAGCACGACATTCCAGATCTGGTCGCTGAACAGCGTCGCCCAGCTCGTGTCGGTGTCGTCGAGATAGGCGGCCGTCCCCGGGTGGACCGGGAAGCGCGCGTCGTCGTCCTTGTCCGGCAGGGTGATCAGGCTCGCAAGCGGCGCGTCGCGCGCGAGCTCCCCGTGCCGGTCCATCAGGGTGCGGGTCACTTCCTTGACGGCGTTGTCGAAGATCCGGTCGCGAAACGGACCCTTGCGCGTCGCGTCGGCGGCGAGCACGGTCTTGACGCCGATCGTATCGACGTCGTCGTCGGGTATCCCGAGCTTGGGAAAGGTGTTGTCGCCGATGGTCTCGGCGCTGCCGGCGACCGTGCTCGAATCGATGTCGCCGAGGTCGACGCTGAGCAGGATCGGCGGGTTCTTGCGCGTCCCCGCGACCGCGTTCACCACCGCCTGGACCTCCGGGTCCGAGGGCGCGCCGGCGATCGCCACCACCTCGATCTTGCCGTCGCGGGTCAGGCCATAGACGTCGTTCGCCGAGATCAGGTCGATATGAACGTCCATCGGCCTGATGCCGAGCGCGCCGAGGACCCTGAGCAGGCCCGGCAGATCGAGCCGCGAGCGCGCGACCAGGCCGATGCGCCGCCCCTTGACGTTGGCGAGGTCGTCCAGGTTGAGACGGGCGGGAGCGACCGCGACGAGCAGGTTGGTGCGCAATAGCGCGACCACGCCGGCGTTGGTCGGCGGCGCCTCGTCGAGGCGGATCACCGCCATGTCGACGGCGCCCTTCTCCAGCATCTGATTGTTGTCGTGCAGCCCCTGCGTCGTCACGACGTCGAGGCGCACCCCGGCGTGGGTGAGATTGAGCAGGCGGTTGAACGCGGTCAACAGCTTGGCGTCGGCGCCGGTCTGCGGCCCTGCGGCGACGCGCAGGTGCAGCGGCGACGACCATGCCCGGTAGGCCGCGGCGCCGAGCGTCGCCGTCGCGATCAGCGCGGCCAGGAGCAGCAGCAGGCGAGACAGCGGAAACTTCATCGGCCCTCTCCCGGAAAGCTCCCCGGTTATGGGGTTCGCCACAGATTCGTCAACCGCGGCTCGGAAATTCGGAGCCCACGCCGGCGGCGACGGTCAGCGCGACCACCACCAGCGGCGGCGACGCGACCGCTCCGAGATAGGCGGCGAAGGCGAACAGCGGCCCCGGGACGGCCTGCGCCGCCGCTCGACGAATTCGTGGCGAAAATAGCCGAGATGCGCGACCGGCCCGCCGAAGCTGGTCAACCCGAGGCGCAGGAAGATGCGGAGAACGTCGAGCGCATTCGACCGGTCGGCGGCCTGCGCGGTCGTCATGTATCCGCGAATGAAGCGCGTGTCAGTCGAGTCTTGCCCGGCGCCCGCTTCGCCGGTATTCCTCCCCCCTCCCGTGGAGAACGCGCCATGTGCGACTCGCCGGCCATTCTGAGAACCACGCCTGCGCTCCGCCGGTTGGGCGCCGACGGCGCGCTGCTGGCCGGCGCGCTCCTGTTCATGGGCCTTCCCGCCGCTCACGCGCAGTCGCCGATGATCCAGGGCTGGCTCGCCGCCAACACGGCGTGCAAGGCCGGGCCAGCCGACTCCGCCAAGGCGCAAAAGGCGTGCGCGCGGCGGGACGACCTGGGGGCCAAGCTCAAGCGGCGCGGATGCGAGTATCAGGAAGACGGCGACTGGTGGAAGTGTCCGCGCTGACCGCGATTCGAAAGCGATCGCCTATCAAAGGTAACTCTTATGGAGGGGCCGTCGGCTGAACCGCCGGCCTCGTCCTGAGGAGCGCCGCCGCAGGCGGCGCGTCTCGAAGGACGCTTCAGAACGCGCCTAAACCACCGTCGCGAACGGGAGCGTCCTTCGAGACGCCCGCTTCGCGGGCTCCTCAGGACGAGGGCGCAGCAATGGTCCACTGCTTGGCAGTAACGATCAAAGAGATATCCGCCTCTTGAGCCTTCAGACGTGAGCCTCCGAGATCACCCCGGCGAGGCGGCGTTTCGCGCCGAGGCGCGGGCGCGGGCGCGGACGCGCTCACAGCCCGCGTGACTTGAAATACTTCATCAGCGTCCATACCGCCGCCTGCTGCTCGTCGGACATCTCGTTCGGGTCGAGTTGCATGAGCAGCATTTCCGACGGTTTGCGTCCCTCGGCCGGCCGGGGCGGCAGGATGGCCGGCGGGGGCGGCGGCGGCGCGGGGCGGGTTGCGGCAGGCCTTGGCCGCGACGACGCCGCCCGGGGCTTTCGCCCCTTGAGCACGCGCCCGCTGATCTTCACGCCCGCGTCGGTCGCCGCGTAGAGAAAAAACGTGACGCACTTCTGAACCACCGCCTCCGCGGCCGGGAAGGCTTTGCGGAACGCCGCGTTGAAATGGGACGGCGTCGCGGCTTCGAGGTCGATGGCGAACAGCGGCGCATATTCCTGGCGCAGCACGGCGAGCAGCGTCTCCGCCCAGAGCGCGGCGTCCTCGGCTTCGACCAGCGCCCTCAACCGCTCGTCGGGGCGCCCCTCCTCGTCGATCAGGCGAAGAAACCGCAAGGCGTGCGCGAGTTGCGAGCCGACCACCCCGGAAAAACGGGTCAACACGCTGCGGTCGACGCGCGACGGGACGCCATGCTCGCGCAGATCGTCGATGAACGTCCTGAACGTTCGGTACGACGTGTAAGGCGGCGTGCGCGCAGCCTTCGCCCGTTCCGCACCGCCACGGGACATGACGGCCTCCTTCGGTTCGGAACGCCGACTACCCGAATTCGCTCAGCATGGCAAATATTCCGTATACGCCACCGTATACGGACAGTTCGAAATCGCGCGTTGCGCCTCGACTCGATTCGAACAACCTTATGACAAGTTTACTTATTTTCCGTTGACGGCCATGCCCTCGGCGCCGATGCATCCCGCCTCTGCGATCGATCGGAATAGCCGTCTCCAGATACTCAGCGGAGCGAGCGAATGGTGTGGACGGACGAGGCGGTCGAGACCCTGAGGATGCTGGCGGACCGCGGCCTGAGCGCAAGCGCCATCGCCGCCGCGCTCGGCGCCGAGTCGCGCAACGTCGTGATCGGCAAGGCGAGCCGGATCGGGGTCAAGCTCAACGGCATCGGCGGCCGCGCGAGTCCGATCGCCGCGCCCGGCGCGGAGATGGTCCGGCGCGCCCCGCGCTCGCCGTTTGCGAGCCGCGCGGTCGCGCGGCGACCGGCCGCGGGGGCGGTGTCGGTCAGGCCGAATGCGCGGATGTGGGCCGGGGCCGAGGTCGGCGAAATGCGGCGGCTGCGGCTCGACGAGATGCGCGACATCGCCTGCCGCTGGCCGCTCGGCGATCCGCAGAGCAGCGACTTCGCCTATTGCGGCCTGGCGCCGGCGGAAGGACGCTCCTATTGCGCCGGCCATTGCCGGATCGCCTATCGCCCGCCCGGCGACCGCTCCTGTCGCCAGCCGTGGGCGTGACGGAGAGGCGGCGTCGCCGCCGCCCCGGGACGCGCGGCCGCGTCACGCTCAGGGCGATCGCTTGACGCTCCTCGGGGGCGTCCCCGCCCCCGCCCGGGCGCGCGCAAGCGCGGCCCGGGTGGGGGAGGAGGCGCCGTCATCGCCGTTCGTGCGACGCCCTCCCGCGCCTTCAGGCGGCGAGGCGCTTCGCGACCGTCGCCTGAAGCGCCTTGAGGTCGCGCGCGAACAGGCGAATGCCCTCGGACAGCTTCTCCGTCGCCATCGCGTCCTCGTTCATCATCCAGCGGAAGGCCTTCTCGTCGAGGGCGAGTTTCGCCGGCGCCGAGTCGAACTTGGCCGGGTCGAGCTTGCGCGGCAGCGGCCCTTCCTCCTTCGCCAGCGCCTCGAGCAGGTTCGGCGAGATCGTCAGCCGGTCGCAGCCCGCCAACGCCTCGATCTCGCCGGTGTTGCGGAACGAAGCGCCCATGACCACGGTCTTGAACCCGTGCGCCTTGTAGTAGGCGTAGATGGTCCGGACCGACTTCACGCCCGGATCGTCGTCGGGCGCGAACGGCCCCTCTCCTGCCTTGACGTGCCAGTCGAAGATCCGGCCGACGAACGGCGACACGAGGAACGCGCCGGCGTCGGCCGCGGCGGCGGCCTGGGCGAGCGAGAACATCAGGGTCATGTTGCAGTCGATGCCCTCGCTCTGCAGCTTGCGGACGGCCTCCACGCCTTCCCAGGTCGACGCGATCTTGATCAGGATGCGCTCGTGGCCGATGCCCCGGTCCTTGTAGAGCCCGATCAGCTTGTGCGCCTTGGCGATCATCGCCTCGCTGTCGAACGAAAGGTCGGCGTCGACCTCGGTCGAGACGCGACCGGGGACGATCTTGAGGATCTCGGCGCCGAAGTTGACGGCGATGCGGTCGGTGACGTCGCCGACGGGCGCGCGCGCCTTCCGGCCCCATTCGATCGCCTCGTCGACGAGGCGCGCGTAGCCCGGGATCTCGGCCGCCTTCAGGATCAGCGAAGGGTTGGTGGTCGAATCCGTCGGGTGGAACTGACGGATCGCCTCCATGTCGCCGGTGTCGGCGACGACGGTCGTCATTTTGCTGAGCTGGTCGAGCTTGCTGGCCATTGTGGATCTCCGGAGGGGCGCGTCGGTAGGCGAATGTCGCCCGCCAGCCTGTCGTTTTCAAGCGGCCGGGCGGAAAGACTCGGGGCGCCGGACCGGCGCGGGCGTCGCGAACCGGGTTTTGCCCCGATTGCGATGACAACCCCGCCGGTCCTGACCTGTTCCGGCCGCGGGTCTCGCATGCTTATCGCGCTTGATCTTGACGGGGACGTGATAATCTGGACCTCGCGGCTGCCGCGCGCCGTGTCGGAGGGTTACGGTCATGACGGAACGACCTGCGTCGGCGGGGTGGCCCTGGCCCGGGGCGGACTTCTTTCAGTCGCTGTTCCCGTCGCTGGCGCCGACGAGCCTCAACCAGCCGATCCAGCCCGGCTGGATCTTCGCCAATGCGGTGACGGTCGACCAGAGCAACTCGAGCGCGCCCGAAGTGGAGCGTGCGATCGTCGCCAAGGAGAGCTACGGCCGCCAGCTCGGCTGCGTGATCGCGGCGCTGAACGGCCTGATCGAAGCGCGCCCGGCCGCCGAACGCACCAGGGAGATGAAGGACCTGCTCGAGCTTGCCGCCCGCATCGAGAAGATCAAGCGCGAGAGCGTCGAGCAGCGCCTGGAGAATGTGGAGTCCTGGCTCGCCGACCTGAAGGCGCGCGACGCGGAGACCTACCGGACCGTGACCAAGCGGCTTCGCGCGAGCCTCGAAGCGCCGGAATAGGCCGGCGTCGGCTTCAGGACGCAGGCTTCTGCGCCGCCAGCGCCGGCGCCGGCGGCGCGAGCGGGGCGACCTGCACCGCCGTCGCCGCGGCCGAGCCGCTGTCTCTTATACACATCTGACGCTGCCGACGATCGCATAAGTGTAGAT